>NZ_LATD01000155.1 GCF_000981895.1 Streptomyces odonnellii
GGGGGGAAGGGGTTACGGGGTCTGGACTCCGGCTCGCTGGAGGGTGAGGGGGCGGACGCGTTCCGGGAGACGGTGTCGGTCGAGCCGCCGAAGTGGTTCCGGGGTGCGGAGGCGTTCGGGAAGGCGGCCGGGGCGCTGGAGTCGTTCGCGGGGACGGTGGAGTGGGCGCAGGAGCAGGCGCAGACCGCGATCGACAAGTGGAAGGCCGGTACGCAGGCCTCGGAGGAGGCGCGGGACGCGCACAACGGCCGGGTCGACGCGTACAACCAGGCCGTCGACCGGTACAACGCGCAGCCCGCGGACCAGCGTGATCCGTCGTCGCTGCCGGCGCGGCCGGGCGAGTTCACCGATCCGGGCAGGGGGCGGATGGAGGAGGCGCAGGAGATCCTGGCCGAGGCCCGCCGCCAGCGGAACTCGGCGGCGGAGACGGCGCGCAGCGCGGTGGCGCAGGCGCGGGACGCGGCGCCGCCGAAGCCTTCGTATGCCGAGCAGGCCAGGGACGGTCTGGACGAACTGGAGGTCATGCAGACGCATTTCGGTGCGGGGATTGTTCGGGGCACGGCCGGGCTGGTCAGTTTCGTACGGGGGATCAATCCGACGGACCCGTACAACGTCACGCATCCGGCTGAGTATCTGCTGTCGCTGAACAACACGGCGGCCGGGCTGGTGCAGGTGGCCAACGATCCGTGGGGTGCGGGCCGTCAGATGGTCACCGACTTCATGCGCGACCCGGCCGAGGGCTTCGGCCGGCTCGTCCCCGACCTGGTGCTGACGGCGGCGACCGGTGGCGCGGGCGCGGGGGTCAAGGCCACCCGGCTGGCCATGGACGCGGCGGACGTCGCCGCCGACGCCAACCGTGCCCGCAGACTGCTCGACGACGCCCCCGACGGCACCCACAACCGCCCCAACGGCGACCGCACCACCGACGGCACCGACCCGGTGGACCTCGCCTCGGGCCGGATGTTCCTGCCCCAGACGGATGTGACCCTGCCCGGAATCCTGCCGCTGGTCTTCAGCCGCCGCACCGAGTCGGGTTATACGGCAGGCCGCTTCCTGGGGCCCTCCTGGTCGTCCACCGTCGACGAACGCCTGGAGATCGACGCCGTCGGCGTCGTCCATGTCACCGCCGACGGTCTCCTGATCCCGTACCCGCACCCGGTCCCCGGCGTGCCCACCCGGCCGGAGACGGGCAGGGGCCGCGCCTTGCTGACCCGCGACGCCGACGGCGACTACACGGTCACCGATCCCGACAGCGGCCTGACCTTCCACTTCACCGCCCCGTCCGGCAGCGAGCCTGGCGGCGACGGCGATGCCTGGCTGTCCGGCATCAGCGAACGCAACGGCCACACCATCACCCTCGACCGCGCCGACGACGGCCGGCCGCTGGCCCTGGTCCACTCGGCGGGCCACCAGGTGAAGGTGTCCGTCGCCGACGGCCGCGTCACGGCCTTGGCCCTCACCGGCGCGGGCGAGGACGGCGCGGATCTGCCCCTGATGGGCTACGGCTACGAGGACGGCGACCTCACCGCCGTCACCCGGCCCTCCGGCGCCACCACCACCTTCGCCTACGACGACCGCCACCGTGTCATCGCCTGGATCGACTCGAACGCGAGCCGTTACGACTATGTCTACGACGACCGCGACCGCGTCGTGGCGGAGGGCGGCGAGGCCGGGCACGTCCAGATCACCTTGCGCTACACCGAACCTGACGCCGAGACAGGCCATCGCACCACCACGCTCACCACCGCCGACGGGCACACGACCCGCCATCTGATCGGCCCCGGCTGCCGGATCCTGGCCACCACCGACCCGCTCGGCCATACCACCAGGTTCACCTACGACCCACGCGGCAATCTGCTGACCCGCACCGACCCGCTGGGCCTCACCACCGCCTTCTCGTACGACGAGGAGGGCCGGCTCATAGCCGCCGTCCGCCCGGACGGGAGCGAACTGCGCACCGTGCGCGGTCTGTTCGGCCTGCCGGTGGAGGTCGTCGGGCCGGACGGCGCCCGTATGGTCCACGAGTTCGACGAACGCGGCAACCGCACGGCGGTCACCGACCAGGCCGGCTCCACCACCCGTTACACCTACGACCACGCCGGCCGGCTCACCTCGGTCACCGACGCCCTCGGCGCCACGACCCGTGTGGTGTGCGACGCGGCGGGGCTGCCCGTGGAGGTGACCGGCCCGGCCGGCGCTACCACCCGCACGGAGCGCGACGGTCTCGGCCGCCCGGTCCGCGTCACCGACCCGGTGGGCGGGGTCACGCACCTGGAGTGGGACGCGGACGGTCAGCTCGCCCGCCGTACGAGGCCCGACGGTGCCACGGAATCATGGACCTACGACGGCGAAGGCAACCTCCTCACCCACACCGACGCGTCCGGCGGCGTCACCCGCTTCGAGTACACCCACTTCGACCTGCCGGTCGCCCGCACACAACCCGACGGTACACGCCACGAGTTCGAGCACGATGCCGACCTGCGCCTCATCCGCGTGGTCAACCCGCAGGGCCTGAGCTGGAGTTACGAGTACGATGCCGCGGGAAACATCGTCTCCGAGACCGACTTCGACGGCCGCACCCTGACCTACCGGGTGGACGCCGCAGGCCGGCTGGCCGCCCGCGTCGACGCGCTCGGCGGCACCATCTCGTTCGAGCGTGACCGACTGGGCCAGGTGATCCGCAAGGACGTCGACGGCAGGACGACGGCCTACGCCTACGACGGAGCCGGACGCCTCCTTGAGGCAGTCGGACCGGACAGCGAACTCCGGTACCAGTACGACCGTCGCGGCCACGTCAAGACCGAGCTGGTGGACGGCCGTCCCGTGGCCTACGCGTACGACGAACTCGGCCGCCGCAAGCGCCGCACCACCCCCACCGGTCATGTCACCGACTACGCCTACGGCCCCGAGGGACGACCCCTCCGGCTGACCACCGGAGATCACCGCGTCGACTTCACCCACGACGCCGCCGGCCGGGAGCTCGCCCGCGTCTTCGGCGACGCGGTCACCATGACCTCCGCCTGGGACGAAGCCGGACAGCTTTCCACGCAGACCATCACCACCGGAGCGCGCACCGTCAACCGCCGCTCCTACACCTACCGCGCCGACGGCCACCTGACCTCCCTGGTGGACCAGTTGTCGGGCACCCGCACCTTCGATCTCGACCGGGCGGGCCGGGTCACCGCCGTCCACGCCCAGGGCTGGACGGAGCGCTACGCCTACGACGACGCCGGCAACCAGACCTCGGCATCCTGGCCGTCCCGCCACCCCGGCGGCGAAGCGACCGGGGAGCGCGCCTACACCGGCACCACCATCACCCGCGCCGGAGGCGTCCGCTTCGAACACGACGCCCTCGGCAGGGTCGTCCTGCGGCAGAAGACCCGCCTCTCCCGCAAGCCCGACACCTGGCGCTACGAGTGGGACACGGAGAACCGCCTCACCTCCGTCACCACACCCGACGGAACGCGGTGGAGGTACCGCTACGACGCCCTGGGCCGCCGCACCGCGAAGCAGCGGCTGGCATCCGACGGCGAGAGCGTGGTGGAGGAGGTCCGCTTCACCTGGGACGGCCTCACCCTGTGCGAACAGACCACCCATCGGCCGGACGCCCCGAACACGGTCGCCGTCACCTGGGACCACCGGGACGACGTCCCCCTCGCCCAGACCGAGCGCATCCTCACGGCCGACGACCGCCAGACGGAGACCGACCGCCGCTTCTTCGCCATCGCCACCGACCTCATCGGCACCCCCACCGAACTGATCGACGAGTCCGGCGACATCGCGTGGCGCTCCCGGTCCACCCTGTGGGGCACCACCGCCTGGGCCCGCGACAGCACCGCGTACACACCGCTGCGGTTCCCCGGCCAGTACTACGACCCCGAAACCGGCCTCCACTACAACGTCTTCCGCCACTACGACCCGGAAACCGGCCGCTACACCTCCCCGGACCCCCTCGGCCTCGCTCCCGCGCCGAACCCCGTCGGCTACGTGGACAACCCGTACACGGGGTGCGACCCGCTGGGGCTGATGCCCAAGTACACGAAGGAGGAGAAGGCCCAGAAGCGAGTCGACAAGATCCTGGACGGGGTCATCGAGAGGGCACAGAACGGCGGGTTCAAGAAGCACATCGACTACCACGGGGACTCGATGCACGGTATGAGCGACGAACGGGTTCTGGAGATCCTGAAGAACCCGGACGCGGTGTACCACTCGACGGGCACGTCCGGAAGACTCATGTTCCGGCAGGGCGAGGACATCGTCGTGACCGATGGGCCCGGCAACACCCAAGGCCAGGCCATCACCGCGTATGGACCGTCGGGCATCAAGGGGGAATCCGGGGCGGCGGCGCTCGGCGGCAAACCCACGGACCCCGGTGCACCGGTGACCCATGAGGACATCGTGGAGGGCAAGATTCCTGCCAAGGGTGGCTATATGGCTCCAGCAGTGCAGATCAGATGAGGCAAGAATGACCATGAAACTGTCGTTCGACGGCGACTGGCGTGCAACGGTGACGGACGATCCGCTGCACATCACCCCCCGCTTCGACGGCGCCTCTGTGCGCGTCATGCGCTACACGGACGTAATGGAACGTGAGCGGTTCGTCGTGGACACCTTTGGCAGCCAGCACTGGCTGTGGGACGCGCCTGACGTCTTCCGGTTCGACCCGGCCGGCAGGCATCTGGTCGGGGTCGAGTTCCGGTTGCCGGAGGAGTCCGCCTCCGCCGAGGACGCCGCCCGCCTTCCCCTCACGCCTGCGGTGCGCCCGGGAGGGCTGCGCGCGGACGAGGTCCGGGACTTTCGGCATGAGATGTGCACGGTGCTGTATCGCGTTCCCGGGGACGCCGTGCTGACCTGCCTGCGCGACCTCGACGTCCTCGATGAGCCGCTGGAGGCCCCCATCGGCATCGCCCCCGACGTGGCGCTCCTCGTCCAGCACAGCACCGTCGTCGGCTGGAGCCTCACCAACCCCGCGCAATACCTGACCACCGCGTACGCAGACCCCGACCCCAACCCGCCGTCCCCGGCAACGCGTCGGCTGCTCAGCGAATGCCTGGACCTGATCACCCAGCCGGTGATCCTCGACGTGGATGACGGAGACCCGGCCGCCCTGGCCCGACTCCGGGCAGTCGATGAGGCCCTGCGCAGCCAGCACGAGGACCGGCACCGAGCCGACGCCCTCCTCGCCCTCATCAGCAACCTCGTCGAGGACTACGCCGACCCGCCCGCCGAGCAGAAGCCGTGAGCCACCGGCTCGACCCGCCGAGGGCAACGTGCGCACCGACCCGACGCCCGGGACGGGCGGTGCGTGATGTCACCGCCCGGCCCCGGCGAGGTGCCGGCCTACGAGCCGGCGCCCGGAAGGGTTTCGAGCCACTTCTCGATCGTGTCCGCCGTCAGCGCCGAGTGCTCCTTGGCGAGTGAGAGGTGGTTCGCCTCGATGTCCCGGACTTCGTCCGCCGGTACGGAGGAGGTGTCGAGGATGAACCCGTCCAGATCCTGGGTGCACCGCACTTGGAGGGTGCGCGCGGTGGGCGGCGGGGTCCTGGACTCCGTCAGCGCCATGAACCAGTGCACCATCGCGGACATCCTGGCACTGTTCAGCATCACGGACGGCGAGTCGATGTCGGCCAGGTAGAACCGGGTGGTCGCGTCGAGGTCGTTGCCCTCGCCCAGGTTGTAGTGGATGCTCGCGCTGTCCAGCAGGACGACGCCCTCGGGCTTGATCCCCCAGGTCTCCTCCATCGCGCCCGCCGCCAGATAGGCGAGTGAGCCGCCCGACGAGTGCCCCACCAGGACGAACGGTTCGCCGTCACTGGCGTGCAGCGCGCTCTCCGCGACCATACGGACCGCGGCCTCACTCGTGGCGGGCAGCGGCTCACCGGGCGCGAAGCCCATCAGCGGGAGTGCGGAGAGATGCCGCTTGCCACGGAAGTGGGCCGCGATACGCGCGTACTGATGTACGCCGCCGGTGGCGCCGGGTGCGCTGACGAAGATCAGCCTGGGGCTGCGGGGGCCGTCCGCCAGGACGACGGGCGCGGACAGCTCCTCCAGATCGGCGGGGGTCTCGAAGGTCGGGCGGGTGTTCGCCACGGCCTTCAGCAGACGCATGCCCTCGACGAGTTTCCCGTTCCGTACCGCGCTGTAGAAGAGGCCTTCCAGTGTCTCGCCCGCGTCCTGCGACGGCCGCGCGGCCGTGGACGGACCGCCGCCGGCGCTCGTGGAGCGGGGAAGCGTCTGCCCCGCCTGGAGTCCGTCGAGTTCCTGGTGCAGCCAGCCCGCGAGCTTGAGGGGCGTCTCGTTGTCGAAGACGACCGAGGTGGGCAGTCGCATGCCGAGCGCCTCGGCGAGCTGGTTACGGAGTCCGACGGAGACCAGGGAGTCGAAGCCCAGCTCCAGGAAACGCCGCTCCGGGTCGATGGCGCCGGGATCACGGTGGCCCAGCAGACCGGCCGCGTACCCCACCACCAGATCGGTCAGCAATGGGAGCTGTTCTGTCGGTCCGAGCCTGCGCAGCCGGTCGAGCAGTGTGACGGGCGACCGGTTCGCCGCGGCGGCGGAGCGGCGCGCCCGGGGGACGAGGTCCCGCCACAGCGCGGGCAGTGTCTGCTGGGCCTGGAGGCCCGCGACATCGAGGCGGACCGGGATGACCAGCGGCTCGGCACGCCCCACGGCCGAGTCGAAGAGGGCGAGACCGGCGGCCGTGGAGATCGGCGGCATCCCGGACCGGGACATCCTGTCCATGTCGGACCGGGCCAGTTTGCTGGTCATCCCGCTGCCCTGGGCCCAGGGGCCCCAGGCAAGGGACGTTGCGGGCAGTCCCAGGGACCGGCGGTGCGCTGCCAGGGCGTCCAGGAAGGCGTTGCCGGCTGCGTAGTTGGCCTGGCCCGGGCTGCCCACGACACCGGAGACCGACGAGTAGAGGACGAACGCGGCCAGATCCAGTTCACGCGTCGCTTCGTGGAGATACCACGCGGCGTCGGCCTTCGGTTTCAGTACCCGGTCCATCTGCTCGGCGGTCAGCGAACCGAGCAGGGCGTCGTCCAGCACGCCCGCGGTGTGCACCACGCCGGTCAACGGATGCGCGGCGGGCACGGCTGCCAGCAGCGCGTCCAGCGCCGTACGGTCCGCGACATCGCAGGCGACGACGGTCACTTCGGCGCCCTGTGCCGTCAGTTCGTCGCGCAGCTCCGTCGCGCCCGGTGCGTCCGGGCCCCGGCGGCCGGCCAGCAGCAGGTGCCGTACGCCGTGTGCAGCCACCAGATGGCGGGCCAGTTCCCCGCCGAGGCCGCCCGTACCGCCGGTGATCAGTACGGTGCCCTCGCCGTTCCAGACGGGCGCGGTGCCCACGGCCGGGGAGGCCGTCCCGCTCCCGGGCAGGCGGACGAACCGTGCGGCGCGGACGGTGTGTTCGCGCACCAGCATCTGCTGCTCGTCCAGGGCGAGCACGCCCGGCAGCACACCGGCCGACAGGAACGTGTCGTCCATGTCCACGAGCAGGAAGCTCCCCGGATTCTCCGTCTGCGCCGTCCGTACGAGTCCCCAGACCGCGGCCGCGGCCAGATCCCGGACCTCCTCACCCTCCGCCGCGACCGCACCACGGGTGACGAAGACCATCCGTGATCCCGACAGCCGCGGCTCGTCCAGCCACTCCTGGAGCAGGCCCAGCACCCAGCCGGTGAGAGCACGCACCGCCTCCGGCTGCTCCAGCTCCTGGTCGCCCACCACGGGCACCAGGACGACATCCGGCGCGACACCGCTGTCGCCGATCGTCCCGGCCAGTGACTCCGCGTACGCGACGACCGTCTCGTCCGCACGGTGCATCGCGTAACCCAGATCCAGTTCGTCGGCGCCGACGACCGCCCAGCGGGTACCGGACACCGGCCGCACGGTGGGAACGGAGACCCAGTCGACGCCGAAGAGCGAGGCGTTCTCCGTACGGCGCGGGGCGTCCGCGGCCTCCCGCTGAGCCGTCCGCAGAGCCAGCGACTCGACGGAGAACACCGGCTCGCCCTGTACGTCGACAGCCGCCAGTTCGAATGAATCCTGGCCATTGGGAGTCAGCCGTACCCGCAGGGCCGTCGCGCCCGTGGCATGCACGGAGACCCCGTCCCAGGCGAACGGGAGCAGGCCCCGTGAGGTGTCCTCGGGCCCGGCGAACACCGTGCTGTGCAGGACCGAGTCGAACAGAGCCGGGTGGACTCCGTAGCCGTCCGCGTCACCGGCGCGCTGGGGGAGCGTGACCTCGGCGTAGATCTCCTCGCCCCGGCGCCAGGCCGCGGACAGCCCGCGGAACGCGGGACCGTACTGGAGTCCCTTGCGGAAGAAACGGTCGTACAGCTCCTCCACCGTCGCGGCGTCGACGGCCGTCGCGCCCTCGGGCGGCCAGACGGACGCGTCGAAATCGATCACGTGCTCCTCGCGGCCGATCCGCCCGGTGGCGTGCAGCGTCCACGCGGCGTCATGGACGCCGGAGGGGCGGGTGTGGCAGCGCAGCTCGCGCCGGCCGCTGTCGTCCGGGCCGCCGATGGAGATCTGGACCTCGGCCGCGTCGTCGTGGGGGAGGACCAACGGGGTGGTGAGCACCAGCTCCTCGACCCGGTCGCAGCCGACCTGGGCCGCGGCGCGTACGGCCAGTTCCACGAAACCGGTGCCGGGAAAGAGGATCATCCCGTTCACCACATGGTCGGCCAGCCAGGGATGCGACCGTAGCGACAGCCGCCCGGTCAGCAGCACCTCGTCGGACCCCGCCACCAGCACCGCCGCGCCCAGCAGCGGATGTTCGGCCGGGACCAGGCCCAGACCGGAGGCGTCCACGGCCCGCGCTGATACGGACGGCCAGAACCGCTCGCGCTGGAAGGCGTACGTCGGTACGTCCACCCGCCGCGCTCCGGGGAACAGCTGCCCCCAGTCGAGGGCGGTTCCCCTGACGTATGCCTCGGCCGCGAACGAGAGGAAGCGGTCCCAGCCGCCGTCGTCCCTGCGCAGCGAGCCGGTCGCGAGCGCCCGGCGGTCGGTGGTGTCGATGGTGTCCTGGATGCTGGGGAGCAGCACGGGGTGCGGCCCGACCTCGATGAACTGCCCGTATCCGTCGGCCAGTAGCTCCCGGGTGGCGTCCTCGAACCGTACGGTCTCCCGCAGATTGCGGAACCAGTGCCCGGCGTCGAGCCCGGTGGTGTCGAACCGCCCACCCGTGACACAGGAGTAGTAGGCGGTCTCCGAGGCCTTCGGTGTGATGTCCGCCAGGGCTTCGAGCAGCTCGTCGCGGATCGCGTCCACGTACGAGGAGTGGGAGGCGTAGTCCACCGGGATCACACGTGCCCGGGACCCGTCGGCCTCGCACGCCGCGACCAGCTCCTCCAGCGCCTCCGGCGCACCGGCGACGACAGTGGCGGACGGGCCGTTGACCACCGCGATCTGGATACGGTCCCCCCAAGGCGCGATCGTACGGGTGACCTCCTCCGCGGACAGGGCCACGGACGCCATGCCGCCGTGCCCGGACAGGCCCCGGATCGCGCGGCTGCGCAGTGCCACGATCCTGGCGCCGTCCTCCAGACTGAGGGCGCCGGCCACGCAGGCGGCGGCTATCTCGCCCTGGGAGTGGCCGACCACCGCGTCGGGTACCACACCCACCGCGCGCCACACCTCGGCCAGACCGACCATGACGGCCCACAGCGCGGGCTGGACCACGTCCACCCGCTCCAGGCCGGGAGCGTCCCCGGTCCCCCGCAGGACCGACTCCAAGTCCCAGTCGGTGTAGGGCGCGAGGGCCTGTCCGCAGGCACGTACGCGTGCGGCGAACACCTCGCTGGTGTCCAGCAGACCGACGGCCATACCGGCCCACTGGGCGCCCTGCCCGGGGAAGACCAGCACGGTCCTGCCGCTGCCACCGGCCGGGGTCCTGCCCCGGATCACCTGCGGGGCGACCTCGCCGGCGGCGAGCGCGTCCAGACCCGCCAGGAACTCCTTGCGGTCCGAGGCGACGAGTACCGCGCGGTGCTCGAACACGGTACGGGTCGTGGCCAGCGAAAGGCCCACGTCCGCGGGGCTCAGTTCGGGTCGCGCGGACACGAAGTCCCGCAGCTTCGCCGCCTGGGCGCGTACCGCGGTCTCGCTCCTGCCGGAGACCACCCACGGCAGCGCACCGGTACCGACGACCGGCGGTGCGGCCTCCTCCGAGGACTTCCGCTCCCCTGTCCCCTCCGCGGTCGGCCGCGCCCGTGTCTCCTCCGGAGCGGGCGACTGCTCCAGGATCACATGCGCGTTGGTGCCGCTGATGCCGAACGACGAGACGCCCGCGCGGCGCGGGCGGCCGGTCTCCGGCCACGCCGTGCGCTCCTTGAGCGGTTCGACCGAACCGGCCGTCCAGTCCACCCGTGTGGAGGGCGTGTCCAGATGCAGCACCTTGGGCAGCACACCGTGCTGGAGCGCCATCACCGTCTTGATCACACCCGCGGCGCCGGCCGCCGCCTGGGTGTGGCCGATGTTGGACTTGACCGCGCCGATCAGCAGCGGCCGTTCACGCTCCTGTCCGTACGTGGCCAGCAGCGCCTGCGCCTCGATCGGGTCACCCAGGCCCGTCCCGGTGCCATGGGTCTCCACGGCGTCCACATCGGAGGGGGAGAGACCCGCGCCGGCCAGCGCCTGCCGGATGACGCGCTGCTGCGAAGGACCGTTCGGCGCGGGCAGACCGTTGGACGCGCCGTCCTGGTTGACCGCACTGCCCCGCAGCACGGCCAGCACCGGGTGCCCGTTGCGCTGGGCGTCCGAGAGACGCTCCACGACGAGCATGCCGATGCCCTCCGACCAGCCGGTGCCGTCGGCGTCGTCGGAGAACGCCTTGCACCGGCCGTCGGGGGCGAGGCCGCCCTGGAGGCTGAACCCGGCGAAGCTCGACGAGGTCGTCATCACGGTCACACCGCCGGCCAATGCCAGCGAGCACTCGCCCGCCCGTACCGCCTGCGCGGCCAGATGCAGTGTCACCAGCGACGACGAGCACGCGGTGTCGAGCGTGACCGCCGGGCCCTCCAGACCGAGTGCGAAGGAGAGCCTGCCCGACATCACACTCGCGGCCAGGCCGTTGCTCGCGTACCCGCCCATGTCGTCGTCCGAGGCCAGTACGAGATGGGCGTAGTCCTGGGAGTTGGTGCCGACGAAGACACCGGTCCTGCTGCCCCGCAGCTCGGTGGGGTCCGTGCCGGTGCGTTCGATGGCCTCCCAGGCCGTCTCCAGCAGCAGCCGCTGCTGCGGGTCCATGGCGAGGGCCTCGCGCGGCGAGATCCCGAAGACGCCCGGATCGAACTCGGCCGCGTCGTAGAGGAATCCGCCCTGCTGCGTCGCGCTGCGCCCGGGACCGTCACCGGCGAGTACGTCGAGGTCCCAGCCGCGGTCGGTGGGGAACCCGGAGATCGCGTCGCCGCCGGAGGAGACCAGCTCCCACAGATCCTCGGGCGAGCGCACTCCGCCGGGGTACCGGCACGCCATCGCGACGATCGCCACCGGCTCCTGCTTGCCGGATTCGACCTCCTGAAGGCGTTGACGGGTCTGGTGCAGATCCGTGGTGACCCACTTCAGGTATTCGAGGAGTTTCTTTTCGTCCGGCATCCTCAGCGAACCTCTCTCCCAGGGCTACGAGCACGTCGCGCAGGTACGGCCTCCGTGACTGCTGCTCGACGGTCGGCCCGGTCGCGGAGTGCTGCCATCCTGGGAGGCGAATGTGTCCGCCCCGGCTAGGAACCACGTCGGGACGGGCTCGGCTTCACCGCGACGGGAAGTTCGCCGGACGTCGGTACCACGTCGAAGTGATGTCGGCCATGTATCGGTCCCCAGGGGGTGTCTTGTCGATCAGGCCGGATGGGTGAGCGGGGTCCGGTGCGTGCGATCGCAAGGCGGAGGAGGGAGCCAGGGCGGAGTCCTGGTGACCGACGACAACGCCGCGAGCGTGTGTGCCGGGCCTCGCGAGCCCGGCAAGATCGGCGAGACACCCCCTGGGGCCCTGGCCGGAGCGATGCCGTACGGGGGCGGAGCACTGGGATCGAGGCCTGTGGCGGACCGTGGGACCGTGCCGCCGGCCCGCGTCAGTCGTCGGCGGCGCGGCGGCGGTTCCTCAGCCGCGCGCCGAGGAAGTAGGCGGCGACGCCCGCCACAAGAGTGCCCACGGCCGGCAGGATCAGATTCCCGGCGTCCTGGCCGGTGGCCGCCATGCTGCCCGTCGTCGTACCGCCGGTCGTGCCTCCCGTGGTGGACGACCCCCCGGCGGCGGAGGCCGCCGTGGGCGTGGTGCCCGGGGCCGTCGTACCGTTGCCGTTCGTGCCCGAGCCGCCGGACGGGGTCGGGTCGGCACTGCCGGACGGGGTGGAGCCGACCCCCGGTCCCGTGATCTCGAACGACCCGACGTAGTTGTTCTCCTCGGCGTCCAGCGTGCACGGCACGCTGAGTTCGCCCACGGCCTCGCCGTCCTCCTTCTTGCCCACGACGTTCAGGACGATGTCGCCGACGGTGATCCGCGCGGTGCCCGGCCGGGTGAAAGCGGGAGTGAGCGCGGAGCCGGTCGCCGTGATGTCGAACGCACCGGATTCCGGGACGCTGGTCCTGGTGATGCCGAGGGGCACCTCGACCCGCCTGTCGCCCTGCGGCGCGGCCACCTTGATCTTCGCCTCAACCGTGCCCTCGACGGTTTTCACACCGATTCGGCCGAGCCACGGTGTGAGGTCCGCGTTCACCGTCGTGCCCGCGCCGATGTCGATTTTCTTGCCGGGCCGGCCGATCGCGACCGACGCCGGGATATTCGCGTCGATCCGCGCCGTGATGTGCTGGTCCTCGATAAGCGGAACGTCACATGTGTACTTCAGCGAGAGCGAAACCGGTTGTGCGGCCGCGGTTCCCGCTCCGGAGAATCCGACGACTCCGACGGCGGTCCCTAACGCCGTGACCAGCCCAAGGGCCGTCCTCGCCCTGGGCCTTCCCATTCCGTGCTCGGCAGTCATATGCCACCTCCGTGAGTTGGTCCTCTGCGTTTTTCGTCGATATTTGATTATGGGGTACCACCATCGACACGCTGCTCCGGTCGCGAATGGTTCCGATCGCCGATGGTTCCGGTTCCGCCATGTTCGTTCAATTCGAACGGTGAGAGGCGTGATGCGCGTGGAATACCTGGGCCAGGTGGTCCTGGAGTTGAGCGTGGCGGAATTGATAAACCGCGCCGGCCCGGCGCAGCACACCTCGCTGGTGGGCGTCGTCCAGGAAAGCGATCACCGCCCAGGGCAGCCGGCCCGTCAGCGGCAGCCACACCCGCGACAGGGCCACCCACTGACCCCACGCGGTGAAACTCAGCCCGTACCCGAGCCCGCCCCCGAACGCCGCCTCGATACCGAACACGAGCCCTGCCAGGAGCCCGCGGACAGGCTCGGACACCAGCCCGATGACGGGCCCTTCCGGGGCCCCGAACCCGAGCCCGATGGCAAGCCCGGCCGGGACCCCGAACACGATCATCCACACGAGCATATGAAGGCCCACGTTGTTGCGGTTCGTGCTCAACAGGCCCCATGCGCTGACCGCCCGTCGGATGTCGACGGGAGTTTCGAGCCGGGCCATGATGACGAGCACGAGCCCGGCCCCGAGCCCTATCTCAAGGGGGAACAGGATCGCGCCCACGGTCCCGCCGTCGAGTCCGTCGTCGAACCCCAGCGGCGCGACCACGAATCTGTCCAGGACCACCAGCATGACCGCGGCGGGGAGCCCGAGGCCGAGCCCGACCAGGAATCTGGGGACGAACCTGGTACGCGTCCGGCCGGACCTGCCGAAGACCTGTACGCGTACGCGCGACGGCTCATGCGGCGCCGTCCTGGACACGTACCCGTACACCAGGCCGAAGGCCAGTCCGATGACGAGCCCGTGCAGGAGTCCGACGAGCAGCCCTCGCGCGATCGCGAATCCGAGCCCGTGCGCGGTCCCGACCAGGTTCACGGGTATGTTCCCGATCGCGGTCGTCACCCCGAAGGCCAGTGCGGCCAGGGACCCGATCACGAGCATGCGCGACGAATGGCGCATGGTGGTGCCCAGTTCCCACCAGGCGAGGTCATGGGTGCCGAGTTCATCCAGGTGCGCGGCGAGGTAGCTGAGCCAGTGCTCGGCGCGTTCGGGCTCCCAGCGACGGAGACCGCCGGTCTCGCGGCCGGTCGGTGTGGGGTCGTAGACGGCGGGGACGAAGGCGGCCAGGAGATGGGCTTCCAGGGCTTCGGGGGACGCGGACCGGGCGGTCCTCAGCAGCTCCGAGGGGTCGTGTCCGGGAGCGCCGCGGTAGACGGTGCCGGCCAGGGAGACCATCAGCGGTGTGGTGAGCACCTCGGCGAGGTTCGCCGCGTCCGGGCCGCGCGACTCCTCGCGCAGCTTGTCCAGGACTGGTTGCCACGCGGAACTCTCCTCGCCGCCGTCCCGGACCGGCCGGCCGGCCCGGCGCAGGTAGTCGGCGTAGTCGTCCAGGGTGAGCCCCTTCAGCTCGATGGCGGCGGCTCCGGTGAGTACGCGGGTCTCCGCCACAGCCCGGCTGTATTCCGCTGGGCGGCTGGTGAGGAGCAGCGGCGTGGTGGTGAGGTTGAGCGCCCGGAGCGCCGCACCGTGCAGGCCGCTCGCCATCTCGTCGAAACCGTCGAGAACGGGAAGGATCCTGTCCTTGTCGAGCAACGCGTCGGCGAGATTCCCTCCGTGCCCGGCAGGAGTCTCCAGATAAGGGTGGTCGCGCACCAGTTGGCCGCACAGCCAGTCGTCCAGTGAGGTACGGGTCGGATCCCAGGAACCCAGACTGAAGATCACCGGTACTCGGTCGCCGGGGGCGCTCAGCCAGTCGTGGACGAAACGCAGGGTCAGGATCGTCTTTCCCGACCCGGCCTCACCCAGCACCACCAGCCGACGGGACGGGACGGATTCGTACACCTCCACGATTCCGTCGAGCTGACCGTCCAGTGGAAGGGGCTTCGGGTCGGTATCCGGTGGCGCCTGGCGGATATTGGCCCAGTGATCGAACACATTCCGGTTGGTGCACCCGAAGCGCACGGCGAGCGTGAACGGGTCGCTCACCCGCCGCCGGACCTCGCGATTCCACTGCTCCCGCACATCGCGGGCGAGCTTCCTGACGGCCTCCCGCACGTCCGGCGCGTCCTCCGCCTCGGAGTTGCTCGGCGGTGGCGAGGGCGATGGGGGAGGGAGTTGGGCGAGTTGGTCGGCATGGGCCGGCAGGCCGATCAGGCCGTTGAGTTCATTGATCTGGGCCGGCGTGAGGCGGCGGTACCAGCGCTTCACCTGGCTTGCCGTGAGCCTGCTGAGCCCGTCGGAGAGGTAATGCTCGCTGACCACCCCGATCAGGCACCCGCCGCTCCACACCGCGGCCCCCGACATTCCCTCCCAAGGGGAACGGCCCGGCTCGGGGGCGGGCCCGGGCGGATCCATGGAGATCTCCAGGCTGCCCGCGCGGAGGTTCGACCACGGTGTGACCGTGCCGCGTGCGTGGTGGGAATCCCGGTAAGTCATCGGAACGTCGCGGTTCGGTGACGCGGTGTCGGGGCGCAGCTTGAATCGTGGAAATCCCAGCGCTTCACAATCCACGGACTGCGTGATCTCGGCGAACCGTACTGGCGGGACCTCGGCGACGCGTATTCCGCCTGTGTCGGCGTCCGTTGAGATCTTGAGCACCGCGATATCCGACGCGGAGTCCGCCCAGGCCGGCTCGCCGGGTAACTCCGTTATGGCACCGTGCTCGGTGAGAAAACGCACCCGTACCGACACCGCGTCAGATACCACATGCGCGGCCGTGAGCACCGTGTTCCCACTTACCTGGTAGCCGGATCCGCGCCCTCCCGTGCCCGAGCGCTGTGTGGTGACGACCTGGACCACTCGCCGCGGATCGAGCCCGCCCGGCGTGGAGACCCTGTTGTCCGCGGGATTCATCACTCCACGCCCCTTTGCCGAGACCGTCGGTCACCGAGGACTGTAACCCGTGCTCCGGTGCCGGGTAGTGCGTGCCGGCCCGCGGACGGCCGGTATCGGGCGGTCTCAGAAGGCGTCGGCCAACGGCTCCGGCACACCTTTAAGTTGAGGTCGTGGTTCCGTACAACGGTGTGTCTGATCCACGGGTCAAACCGGGTGAGATGCAGCAGCATCCACCAAGTTACAGGGGGAATGACATGAGGAAATCACGTCGTGCGGGTGCGGTGGCAGCGCTGGCCGCGCTCGCTGTGGGGGGTTCGGTCACGGCTGTCGCCCAGCCCGCCGTCGCCGCGCCGGCCGCGGTGTCGGCTCAGGCCGCGTACAACGGTGTGTGCGGGTCCGGGTACGGGGTCGTGAACTCGGCCGACGTCGGCCGGCAGGGCACGGTGTACCTGACGTACAACCCCGCCAACGGCAAGAACTGTGTGGTGACGATCCGTAAGACCAGCGGGTCGCCCGTGTACATGTTCTCGTACATCGTGGTTCCCAAGACCGGCGAGGGCGCGGTCGACGGGGACTACTACACCTCGTACGCGGGACCGGTGTACGCCTACGGGCGGGGTCTGTGCGTGGACTGGGCCGGCGGCATCTCCAACCAGGAGGTGTGGACGTACGGTTCGAACTGCGGCGCCCGGGCCGCGACCCGTGTGATCAAGAACGGTGAGACCACCGTCCGCTCCAAGGTGGCCGAGCCCTCCGCGGCACGCGCGGGTGCCCTGGCCGGCGCACACTGACACACTGCCGGGCCCCGGCGAGAAACACACGTCTCGCCGGGGCCCGGCACTCCCGGACGAAGCTGTTCAGAGTCTGATGCGGGCCGCGATCGGCAAATGATCGCTGCCTGTCGAGGGCAGTGACCAGACATGGGTGACCGGCGCCGCCCGGGTCATGATCTGATCGATCCGTGCCAATGGGAAAGCCGCGGGCCAGCTCAGTGCGAAACCCGGGCCCGGCGGGTCCAGCTGTGAACTGACCGGGTCCAGGCCGCGATCGTCCACCGTACTGTTCAGATCGCCGAGCAGAATCACCTTGTCCAGCCGCTCAGCGGCTATCGCCGTGCCGAGAAGGGCGGCACTTTCGTCGCGCCACGCCGTATTGAATCCCCTGGCAAGGCCGAGACGGACGGAGGGCAGATGGGCGACGTAAACGGCGACATCGCCGTGAGGCGTTCTGGCGGTCGCCCTGAGCCCACGGTCCCAGCCCGGTCCGATTCCCGCCGGCTTGATGTCCACACGCTCTATGCCGACGAGCGGATACCTCGACCACAGCCCGACCGTTCCCACGGACGCGTGGTGACGGTATTCCGGTGCCAGTTCCGCCTCGAATACCGGCAGAGCGGCGGGCGTCAGTTCCTCCAGGGCGATGAGATCGGCGTCCGTCCCGAGCAGCTTTCTCGCGGTGCCCGACGGATCCGGGTTCACATCGCTGACATTGTGCTGAAGCGCGGTGATGTCGTATTCCGCGTCGGACCGGGAAAGAAACAAACCGCCGAAGAGACCGAGCCAAGCCGCCACGGGCAGCAGCGTGGCCACCACGACGGTCCAGCGGCGGCGCAGTGACGCCAGAACCACCAGTACGGGGACGGTCAGGCCGAGCCAGGGCAGAAAGGTCTCCAGGAGACTGCCGAGCCGGCCGACCGTATTGGGCACGGCGGAATGGAAGATCAGCAGGCAGGTGACCAGCAGGGACAGCAGAACAAGAACGCGTCCCCGCGTGCGACCGCCGGTGCCACTGGCACCGCTCTCGCCGTCGGTACCGCTCTTGCCGTCGGCAGCGCTTCCACCGGCGGCACCGCTCCTACCGCTTCCACGGCTTCCACCGCTTCCCCGGCCGAACCATGACCCGCCGGACCGCGCGCCTCGCGCCCCCCGTACCGCACTGTCCGTGTTCCGCATCGTCCGCCGCTACGCCTCGCCGTCGTCGAATCTGGCATCCAGAACCGCGTCGAGCTCCGTGGCCCACTGCTTGAGCTGTTCCCTGGACGAGCCTTCGACGTCGTGCTCGAACCAGCGCTGCGGGGACGTGTAGACCGTGATGCCGAAACGCCGCCCGAAGCGCGGGACGTCGGTCTCGACCGCCTTGACCTCCTCCCAGGCGAACTGGGCCTCCTCGCCGTCCAGCCGGAAGGTGATACCGGCGTGGTCGGCGACGATCGTGCCGCGCCGGTCGGAGATCTCGAAGACCGGGCCGTCGTCGCCCTCCTCGGCGGACTCCTCGGTCTTGTCGTCGGCGGTGCCTTCGTCCGGGACAGCCGGGGCGTCCGCAGCGGCGGCGGCCTCGGCCCCGTCGTCGGCAGCGGCAGCCTCCGGAGCGTCCGGTGGCGTGTCGGCCACCTGCTCCGGGGCGGCCCCGTCCTCCTCGTCCGCCCCGGCGGGGCGAGAGGGCACGAGCCCGGGGATGAAGGCCGGATCGGTCCCGGCCGGGTGCGTCGGCAGAATGATGGGGTCAGTGTGTTGCTCCACGGGGAGCAGTATGGCCGACATCTCTGTGTCCACAACCGCCGGGCGCAGCAGGTGAATCCATCGACGGCCCGCGCGGCACGGATCCGTCCGCTGCTCGGGTTACGGAGGGAACTCCCGCGGACCCGGCGGCGACCCGGTCAGACCCCCGCCCGCCATCCGAGCGCCGGCCCGAGCCCGGTCGCCATGTCGGTGAGGATCTGGACATAGTCGTCATGCTCGAACGTGAACGGCAGCGCGAACGCGACTTCGTCTATTTCCCTGAACGCGGCGTGCGCGTAGAGCCGTTCGGCGATCTCCTCGGAGGTGCCTACGAGATCGGGCGCGAACATCATGCGCGCCGGTCCCTGCGGCGCGGCGGTACGAGGCGTCCGCTTCCGTGCGTACTCCTCGTACTTCGCGCGCTGCTCCGGCGTGGCCGAGTCGGTGGGGATGACGACGAGCCCCTGGGAGACCCGGGCGCGCTCGCCGTCGGGGTGGTGGGCGCGGAAGGCGCGTATGTGCGAGAGCTGGATCTCGGCGAAGTCCTCGGATTCCTCGGCCCTGACGACGCTGCTGGTCAGGAAGTTCATCCCGTGCTCACCGGCCCAGCGCGCCGACCGCAGGCTCGCGCCGCCGTACCACATCCGGCCGCCCAGCCCCGGGGAATGCGGCTGGACACGGTCGGAGAACACCTCGAAGCCCTCGGTGCCGCGGAAATCGGTGGCCGGTTCGCCGCGTACGAAATCCAGGAGCCGCCGCACCCGGTCGTAGCCGAAGTCCTCGGCCTCGGCGGTGTCCGGGTAGAGCGCGTGTCCGACCCGGTCGTAGTGCATCGGCGGACCGACGCTGACCCCCGGGTTGAGGCGGCCCCCGGACAGGACGTCGACGGTGGCCAGGTCCTCGGCGAGGCGCAGTGGATTCTCCCAGCCCAGCGGGATGACCGCGGTGCCCAGTTCGATACGGCTGGTACGTTGCGAGGCCGCGGCCAGCACCGCGACCGGTGAGGAGATGCCGTACTGGAGATGGCGGTGCCGCATCCACGCGCTGTCGAAGCCCAGCCGCTCGCCCAGCTCGATGATCTCCAGCGTCGACTCATGGCCCCGGCGCGGATCGGCCTCGTCGAACAGCCCGATGGTCAGGAAGCCCAGCTTCCGCAGCGGTTCCGAGGGCAGCGGCACAGGGTTCCTCCGTGGTCCGCGGCATGCTCCACCGCACACCGGCACTGTCCCGATTGTGGCAGGCGCTTCTCGTACGGACCCGCCGGGCCCCTGTCCGTACCGGCCCCCTGGCCGGCATCAGGGGCGCTAATCAGCCACTAATCACCAAATCCGGTAACCGGAGAGCGGGTTATTAGCGAGAAAAGATGGGGAATTTCCCCGCCGCACCGAAAAGCGCAAGCCGATTGTATGACTTTCAGCCGTCCAGTGGTGGCGGGAATTTTATGAATCTTGTCGTGGATTCCCCTTTCCGTGTCTGTGGACGGCGGAGAGCATCAATCCATGGACAACGACCACGGAACGGCCCAGACGCCCCGCGAAGAGGGCCGAGCGGCCACGGCCCGGACCGCGGTGGCGGTGATCGGCCTGGGACTGATGGGGCAGGCACTCGCCCAGGCGCTCCTCAAACAGGGGCACACCACAACGGTCTGGAACCGGTCTCCGGAAAAGGCCGACGCGCTCGCGGCCCAAGGGGCGGTACGGGCCGGAACCGCGGCCGAGGCGGTCACGGCGGCGCCGCTCGTCCTGATCTGTGTGTCGACCTACGAGGTCGTCGACGAGCTGCTGGCCCCGCTCACGGGCGCGCTGGCCGGGCGCACGGTGGTGAATCTGACCTCCGGCACCCCCGAACAGGCCCGTACGACGGCGCAGTGGGCGGCGCGGCACGGGATCGGCTATCTCGACGGAGCGGTCATGTCCGTGCCGGAGGGGGTCGGCGAGCCCGGCACGATTCTGCTGTACAGCGGGCCGCACGAGAGCTTCGAGACGCACCGGGCCACGCTGGAGCTGCTGGGCGGCGGTACGACGTATCTGAGCAGTGACGCCGGTCTCGCCTCGCTGTACGACGTGTCCCTGCTCGGCCTGATGTGGTCGACCATGAGCGGCTACGTCCACGCGGCGGCGCTGGTCGGTACGGAAGGCGTCGACGCCGAGACCTTCACCCGGGTCGGCAATATGTGGCTCGCGACCATCAGCGGTTACCTCACGGCCTACGCCGGCCAGATCGACAGCCGGACATATCCCGCCGATGCCACGCTGCACACCCAGGCGATGACGATGGACCATGTCATTCACGCCAGTGAGGAACGCGGAATCGACAGCGTGATCCCGCGCGCCATCAAGGCGCTCACCGAACGTGGAATCGCGGCGGGCCATGGCGACGACAGCTTTGCCAGCCTGATCGAAGTCGTCAGGAATTCCAAGCCGGTGGAGTGAGCGTGGAGTGAGCATCGGGATCGGGATCTGAATTTCACAAAGAAGCAGGGCCGTGCGGACACCTCCGCACGGCCCTGCTTCTTTGTGGTGTCTCGTTAGTGAAGGGTGAGTGGCTGGTGAGATATGTCCGGATAGGTTCTGGGTGTGTAGAAAAAGCCGCATCAATTCAAGAATCCCGGCCGGACGGAATTCCTGACGCAAGAGGAGCCAGCGCACATGAGCACGGATCAGGAGAACAGGGGAGCGGCCGGCCAGGACGGCCCGAGACCGGCCCCGTCCGCAGGCACCCGCCGAGCCGCCGGCGCCACCCCGGCCAAGGGCGCGTACCCGGCCGCCGGCGCCGGTGCCCGGGGTGTGTCGCGGCGTACGGTCGCCAGGTCGGCCGCCGCCGCGGCGCTGCTCGGCCTGGGAGCGGCCCGTACCGCCTCCGCCACGGAGAGGCCGGCGGCCGCCCGTTACGACGCGATCGTCATCGGGGCCGGGTTCGCCGGGGTCACCGCGGCCCGTGAACTCACGGCGCGGGGCGCCAGGACGCTGATCCTCGAAGCCAGGAACCGTATCGGCGGCCGTACCTGGACCGACACCTTCGCGGGCCAGCGGGTCGAGATCGGCGGCACCTGGGTCGAGGACACCCAGCCGCACATCGGCCGCGAGATCCGGCGGTACGGCATACCCCTGACCGAGGACATACCGCCCGAGCGCACCTTCTTCCCCACCCGCGACGGCCCCAGGGAGTTCGGGGTGGAGGAGGGTTTCGGGCGGATGGGCGCGGTGTACGAGCCCATCTTCGACGGCTCCCGTCAGTATTTCGAGCGCCCTTACGAGCCCCTGCACCGGGCGGATCTGCTGCGCACGGTGGACCGGCTCTCGCTCCGTGACCGGCTCGACCGGATGAGGCTCTCCCGGAGCGACGAACTCCTTGTCGTGGGGCAGACATCGGTCTACTCGGGCGGCTCCAGCGACGACGGCGCACTGACCATGCTGGCGCAGCAGTGGGCCCTCGCCGGCTGGAGCAACGAGGGCTGGAACAACACCATGCGCTACCGGCTGGAGAACGGTACGCACCGGCTGCTGACGGCGATGCTGGACGATCAGGCGCCCGCGCTGCTGCTCAACTCACCGGTCGCCGCGGTCGATCAGCGCGGAGGACGGGTCACCGTGACCACGCGCTCCGGGCGGGTCTTCCGGACGGACGCCGTGGTGGTGGCGATACCGGCGAACATGTGGCGGACCGTCGCCTTCACCCCCGGCCTGCCCGAGGCCCATGCCACCGCGTCCCGGCAGGGCCTCGCCATCACCCGTGCCACCAAACTGTGGATCCACGCCCGCAGTTCGGCGGGCCGTTTCTACGCCCAGGCCGGGGAGGGATTCCCGCTCTCGCTGCTGATTCCCGACAAGAGGCTCGCCGACGGCAGTCAGTTGTTCATCGGATTCAGCGTCGACCCGGCGTTCGACCCCTCCGATCACGGGGCGGTGCGCCGCGCGGTACGGCTGCTGGGCCCGGACATCGAGGTCATCGACGTACGCGCCCAGGACTGGGGCAACGACCCGTACGCGCGTGGCGGCTGGACATTCCGCAAGCCCGGCCAGCTCACCTCGCTCTATCCCGCCGTCCAGCGGCCCCATGGGCGGATCGCCTTCGCGAGCGGCGACATCGCCGACGGGTGGAGCGGCTATATCGACGGCGCGATCGAATCCGGTCTGCGGGCCGCCGGTCAGATATCGGCGACGTGAGACGTGGTCCGCCGTCAATTCTGCTCACCCACCGCTCATCGAATCATGTCGGAAATGCAGAGAAGAGGATCCGGAAGTGGCCCCCAGCACAGCTTCGAGCACAGCCCTGAGCACAGAAGCAGAGTCCGCAGAGTCCGTCCTGGAAGCGGTACGGGAGATCGTCCCGGCACTGCGCGAGAACGGCCAGGAGTCCGAGGAGCGGCGGTGGATCCTGGACGAGAACATCGAACTCCTGGTAAAAGCCGGTGTGTTCCGCATGGCCGTGCCGAAGCGGTTCGGCGGCCTTGATCTCAGCCTCGCCGAACAGGCGAAGGTGATCTCGGAGATCGGCCGTGGCTGCCCCTCCACCGCCTGGGTCACCATGGTGTGGGTGACCAGCACCTGGACGGCCACGCTCTATCCCGACCGGACCCAGGAGGAAGTGTTCGCCGACGGTTCTGTCCGTATCTCCAGCGCCTTCGCCCCGACCGGAACGCTGGTGCCCGTCGAGGGCGGATACCGTCTCAGCGGCACATGGCGCTACAACTCCGGCTGCCGGGGCGCCGACTGGAATTTCACCGCCGTGATGGTCGAGCGCCCCGACGGCGCCGAGGAAGAGGCCATGGCGCTTCTGCCCATGTCCGAGATGGTGATCACCGACGACTGGCATGTGTCGGCGGGCAGCGCCACGGGCAGCGCGACCACGACCGCCAAGGACGTGTTCATACCGGACCACCATGTGGTCGGTTTCGAAGAGGTGATGTTCAGCGCCACCGGAGACCGGTCCAACACCGGTGCCACCGGGCGGAATTACGGGCTGCTCAGCTTTGTGATGGCCGAGTGCGCGGCGGTGTTCACGGGTATCGCCCGGGGTGCGTACGAGCTCTTCCTGGAGCGGCTGCCCGGCCGCGGAATCACCTACACCCCCTGGGAGGACCAGAGTCTGCACCCGCTCACACAGCTTCAGGTCGCCACCGCCGCCAACAAGATCACCGCGGCCGAGAAGCTTGCCGAGGTGTGGCTCGAACTGCTCCAGGAGCGCGCCGACGCGGGTGAACAGCCGACGCTTGCGGAGAAGGCGATCGTACGAGGTCAGACCGCCTTCGCCGCGCAGCTCGCCAAGGAGGCGGTGGAGCTTCTCTACACCGCCAGCGGCGGCAGTGTCATTCAGCGCAGTGTGCCTTTCCAGCGGTTCCACCGGGACATCCAGGGCTTCTCACTGCACGCTCTCGCCCAGGTGAATGTGAACCTGGAACTCCAGGGCCGGGTACTGCTCGGTCTCGACCCGGAGACCTATTTCCTCTGAGCGGGCGCCTGGTGAGGCCCCTGGGCCGGGATGGAACCGTGACGGTCGGGATCGACGCGTGACGGTGACTCCCGTCAGGGGCCTCACCCATGCCCGGACTTCACGGTCGTACGGCAGGGGAACGCCCGCCGGTAGTCGCTCGGCGACACCCCGATATGGATGTTGAAGTGCCGCCGCAGATTCGTCGACGTACCCAGTCCGCTGAACTCGCTGATCTTCTCGATGGGCAGATCGGTGGATTCCAGCAGGCTTTGCGCCCGTGACAGCCGCTGATTGAGCAGCCATTGCAGGGGGGTGGTGCCCGTCACCGACTGGAGGCGCCGGAAGAACGTACGGGGACTCATTCCCGCGCGCTTCGCCAAGTCGTCGACGGTCAGGGGCTGATCCAGGTTCTCCGTCGCCCACTGGAGCACCGGGCTGAGGCTGTCGTCGTCCGACACGGGCACCGTGAGATCGATGAACTGGCTCTGGCCGCCCGGACGGTGGGCGGGCACCACCATGCGCCGTGCGAGCTGGTTGGCGACATGGGCGCCCAGGTCCTGCCGTACGAGATGCAGACACAGGTCGAGGCCGGCGCTGAGCCCCGCACTGGTGAGCACGTCGCCGTCGTCGACGTACAGCACCGAGTCGTCCACCTCGACCTCCGGGAAGCGTCTCTTGAGGGTGGCGGTGTGCATCCAATGGGCGGTGGCCCGGCGGCCGTTCAGCAGCCCGGCCTCGGCGAGCGCGAACGCTCCGTTGCACAGGGAGACCATCCTGGCCCCGCGCTTCGCCGCCGTGCGCAGTGCGTCGATCAGCTCCTCGGGCAGCGGACTGTTCTCGTCCACGACGGCGTCCGGCACGGACGGAACTATCACCGTGTCCGCGTCGGCGAGGTCCGCCAGGCTGTACGGCGTGGTGAGCGCGAAGCCGAAGCCGCGCCCGGGGGCCTCCGGCTGTGTCGCGCAGAGCCGTACGTCGTACCAGGAGTCGGCCAGGTCCGGCTGAGGAGTGCCGAACACCGAGCAGGCGATGCCGAGTTCGTAGACGTCCCCGACCGGGATGTTGGTGTTGTCGATCACTGCGATGGCAACCGTTCCCACACTCATGGGCCTCATCGTACGGCAGGAATTTTTCGTAGGACGTCAGTCCTGCCACTTTCGGCCGTGGTCACGCGATGGAAGCGTGGACGGCGCTTGATCGGATCCCGATCGGATACGCGCGGCGGGCGTTCGGCCCGTACCGCTCAACGGAGGAGAAACAACTGATGGACCGTGGACAGGTCGGCAACAGCCCACCGCCGGGCGGCGGGGCGGGGCCGGACCCTCGCAGGTGGAAGGCCCTGGCGCTGTTGTGCGCGGCCTACTTCATGGTGATCGTCGACTCCCAGATCGTGATCCTGGCGCTTCCGGAGATCGAGTCGGATCTCGGCTTCTCGGCCGGCGGTGTCCAGTGGGTCCTCAGCGCCTATCTCCTGAGCTTCGGCGGACTGCTGCTGTTCGGCGGCCGTACCGCCGATCTGCTGGGCGGCCGGCGGATGTTCATGGTCGGCACGGTGCTCTTCCTCGTCTCGTCCGTGGTGTGCGGTCTCGCCTGGACCAGCGAGGTGCTGGTGGTGACGCGCATCATCCAGGGCATCGCCGCCGCGATCATGGCCCCGACCGCCATGGCCGTCCTCATGACCACCTTCGGCGAGGGCTCGGAACGCAACCGGGCGCTGGGCATCTGGACGGGCATCGGCGCTTTCGGCGCGACCGCGGCCCTGCTGATCGGCGGCCCGATCACCGAGGGCCTCGGCTGGGAGTGGATCTTCTTCATCAACATTCCCATCGCCCTGGTGGTGCTGGTGCTCGGCCCGCGGCTGCTGCGCGAGACGCCCATCAGCGAGGGGAAGCGCTCCTTCGACCCGGCCGGCGCCATCACCATCACCGCGGCGATCGCCCTGCTGATCTACGCGGTCGTGGAGGCCCCCGAGGTGGGCTGGGGCGACGGGCAGACGATCGGTCTGATCGTCGCGGCGGCCGTACTGGTCGTGGTCTTCGCGCTGATCGAGCAGCGCGCGGCGAGCCCGCTGGTGCCGCTGCGCATCTTCCGCTCGCCCACCATGGTCGGCGGCAATCTCATGATGCTTCTGGTCGCGATGGCCACCTATGGCGGGGCGCTGATCACCTCGCTGTACGCACAGCAGGTCCTCGCGTACACCGCGGTGTTCTTCGGTCTGAGCACGGCGATCTACTCGGCGATGTCCATCGTCGGATCCAATGTCAGCGGTCCGGTGGCCACCCGGTTCGGATTCAAGCCGGTGGCCGTGGCCGGCACGGTCCTGCTCGGCATCGGCACCCTGCTCCTGGCCCAGGTGTCGGCGGACGGCGACTACTTCGGTGATCTCTTCTGGGGTCTGCTGGTCTTCGGCTCGGGTATCGGTACGACGGTCGTGGCGTCGTCCATCGCCGCGCTGAGCGGTGTACGGGCCAACGAGTCCGGCCTGGCGTCGGGCATCAACAACTCCGTCTTCCAGATCGGGGCCGCGCTCGGTATCGCGGTCTGCTCCAGCGTGGCCATGGCGTACACTTCCGGGCCGACCGAGCGCGTGGCCCTGACCGAGGGGTTCCAGGCGGCCTTCTTCGCCACCGCCGCGATGGCCGGAATCGCACTGGTCGTCGCGCTCGTTCTCTTGCTGATCCGGCAGTCCAAGCCGGGGCAGAGTGTGGAAACCGGCCAAGTCGGTGCGGAACAGCCCACAGCGGTCGCAAGTCGGGATTGACTCCGGTAGCAGTGTGTGCGGTGTGTGCCGCTACGCGCCGTACCTGACGGTGTGTCGGCCCACCAAGAGCGCCTCTGCGATCCTGGACCGCTCAGCGATCCTGAACCACCCTTCACGTACCGAGCAGAAAGACAGCTATGACCACCTTATGGCCCGAACTCGTCACCACGGCCGCCGCCGAGACGACCGCCGTCCTCGACAAGGGCGCCGGCCTGGACTGGCGGCGCCCGGCCGGTGACCTCGACTGGCAGTGCCGGGCGACCCTCGACCACATCGCGCTCGGTGTGGTGGGGTACGCAGGCCTGCTGATCGCGCGGCCGACCGACCGCTACATCACCCTGTTCGCCTCGATCGACCAGGCCGCGCCGATCGCCCACTGCCTGGAGGCGATCCGGATCTCCGGCTCGATCCTGGCGTCGGCGGTCCGTGAGGCGTCACCCGAGGTCCGGAGCTGGCACCCGTACGGCCACTCCGACGGCCCCGGCTTCGCGGCCATGGGCGTACTGGAAATGACCGTGCACGCCAGGGACATCGCCCTCGGCCTCGGATTCGACTGGAGCCCGTCGGACGAGATGTCGGCGCCTGTGGTCGAGCGACTGTTCCCGGATGCTCCGTCCGGTTTCCGTCCGGCCGAAACCCTTCTCTGGTGTACGGGGCGCACAGAACTGCCCGGACTTCCGCGCCGGCGTAATTGGCAGTGGAACGGCGCTGTGCGCTGAGCCCCTGCTCCATCGCCCAGGGGTACGGGCCAGTTCCCGTACCCCCGTCGAATGTGAGCCGATTAGCGCCCCATTACTGGCGGGAGGGTAGTAGGCATTAGGCTTCCGGAGATCTCTGCGGAATCCCCGCAAGATTTCTGCGATTCGAAGTTCTGTGCGAGGTCGCATCCGACCTGAATGGCCAGGCTAATTATGGAGGTAGAAATGACCACTTCAGGAAACCCTCCGAAGCTTTTCGATCGCGACTACTACCAGGACCCGTATCCGGCCTTCTCCTGGCTTCGGGACAACGCTCCGGTGCATGAATTCACCTTCCCGGCCGGTGCGGTGACGATGTGGATCATCACACGCTTCGACGATGTGCACGCCCTGCTGGGCGACCAGCGCTTCAGCAATGACGCGGCGGCCTGGGCGAGCCAGGAATTCAAGGACGCCGGACTCGTCTACGCACAGGGCACGCCGGTCGAACGAATCCTCACGGTCCTCGATCCGCCGGACCATACCCGGGTGCGCCGGCTCGCCATGAGCGCCTTCACTCCGCGGCGCACCGCCCAGTGGGAGGAACCCACCTCGCGCATAGTGGCGTCCGCGCTGGACCGGCTGGAGAAGCGCGACCAACCGGATGTGATGGAGTTCGCGAGCACCGTGCCCGCCGAGGTCATGGGCGAGATCATGGGGATCCCGCTCGACCGCTTCAAGGACATGCTGCACGCCATCGAGCGGGCGTTCAACACGGATCCCGGGGGCCAGGACGACGTCACGCGCGCCTTCGAGGAGATCGGGGCGTACGGCAGGGAGCTGGTCGCGGAGAAGCGGCGGCGGCCCGGCACCGATCTCACCTCCAGCCTCATCCAGGCCAGGGACGGCGACGACCGCCTCAACGAGGAGGAGCTGGTCGCCATGGTCGCCCTCATGATCATGGTGGGTCTGGACACCACCCGGAATCTGATCGGCTCGGCCGCCCTCGCACTGCTCGACAACCCGGACCAGCGCGAACTGCTGCGTACACGGCCCGAGTTGGCCAGCTCGGCGGTGGAGGAGTTCCTGCGGTACGAAGGGGCGCTGACCATCGGACTCTTCCGCTTCGCCAGGGAGGAGGTGGAGATCGGCGGGGTGAGACTGCCGGCCGGAGCCCCCGTGGTGGCCGCGCTGCAGTCGGCCAACCGCGACCCCCGGCGCTTCGAGAACCCGGATCACCTGGACATCACGCGCGACGGTCCCCGCCACCTCGGTCTCGGCCATGGACTGCACAACTGCCTCGGCGCGGCGCTGGCCCGGCTCGAATCGGCGATCGCCGTCCCCGCCCTCTTCGAACGGTTCCCGCGCCTGCGGCTCGCGGTTCCGCGCTCGGAACTCCGTTACAACGAAACCTGGTTGCTGCGCAGTCTCACCAGCCTTCCGGTCGATCTGCACGGTGACGGTCTTCGCGGCGACGGCCGGGACTGACGGCGGGACTTGACTGGGGGAGGTGAGAGCGAGTGAGGACGATTCTCCGTGTCGACCGCCGGGAGTGCGCCGGCTCAGGACTGTGCGCGGCCGTCGCGCCGGAGCTGTTCCGGATGACGGACGGCGGATTTCCTTCCGTACTGAAGTCCGAACTGTCCGATGCGGATGAGATGGCGGAGGCGGAAGGCGTCATCGCGTGCTGCCCCACCGAGGCGATCAGCTTCGTGGACGCGGATACGCATGCTGATCCGGATCCGGATGCGTATCAGCATGCGGAAAACGGAGGACGGTGATTCGGATACCGAAATCCATGAGGTAACCGGAATCCAATAGAACCTCCGATGGTTTGCTGCGTGTTGTGCCGGTGACTGGCACAGCACGCAGTTTTTCGCGTGACCAGCGCCGGTCCTGTGCTAATGTGATGCAAATCTCCGGATCGGGCTGGTTTTGATACGGTCTCGAACAGTAGGCTGACCCTGAGCCGAAGGCCCGGGGGTGCTTCGGGGGTGTTTGGCAAGACTTCAAGAATTTTCTCATTCGGTGGTGCGAGATTCTTGTGAGCGGGGGGAACCGTGGAATTTCGAATGCTTGGCCCACTTGAAGTCGTGGTAGAAGACAGGCCTGTTGCGCTCGGTGGAATGAGGCAGCGGGCGACACTCGGACTGCTGCTCCTGCAACCCAACCGTGTTGTGGCCACAAGTCAGTTACTGGACGCGTTATGGCCGGTGGACGAGGCTCCGGTTTCGGCCCGGCAGATACTGCAGAACGCCGTTTCCGGCCTGCGGAGCGTACTGTCCATGGCCGGTGGCGCGGCGGCCGGGGGAGCCTCGACGAGCGGTGCGTCGGCGAGCGGTGCTTCCGCGGGCGGTGCTTCGGCCGGAGGTGGCGATTCCTCGCCCAGACTGCTGACGCAGGCACCGGGTTATGTCCTGCGCACCGACTCGTCGCAGATCGACCTGTTCCAGTTCTATGCCCGGTTGGAGGCCGGCCGGGCGGAGCTGGCCGCCGGTTCGCCCCAGGCGGCCG
Organism: Streptomyces odonnellii; assembly: GCF_000981895.1. GTDB lineage: Bacteria > Actinomycetota > Actinomycetes > Streptomycetales > Streptomycetaceae > Streptomyces > Streptomyces odonnellii. Next base: position 29,805 of record NZ_LATD01000155.1, read on the forward strand.
CGCGGACCCTGCGCAGCGCCCTCGACCTGTGGCGCGGAGCCCTGCTGGCCGATCTGGTCGAGGCCGGAGTCACCTGGCCGGAACTGACCTCCGCGAAAGGCGTCCGGATGGATGCCATGGAGGACTACTTCGAAGCGGAACTGGCGTCCGGACGCCACCATGCGATCATCTGCGACCTGGAGTCCATGGTCGAGAACGAGGTGCTCCGCGAGCGGTCCTGCGCCCAGTTGATGCTCGCGCTGTACCGCTCGGGGCGGCAGGCCGACGCGCTGAGTGTGTTCGTACGTGTCCGCTCGGCACTCGTGGAGGAGCTGGGGCTGGAGCCCAGCCGGGCACTCCAGGACCTTCAGCAGCGCATCCTCACCCATGATCCCTCGCTGGCGACCCCCGGTGTCGCACTGCCCGGCGAGGCGTGGCGGACCTGGAGCCCCGCGGGGGAGCGGGGTGCCGAGCGGATGTGGAGCCACACGGCGGAGCGGGGTGCCGAGCGGAGCGGCGACCGGTCCGGCACGGATGAACGTACGGACCGGTCAGGCCCGGACGTACGTACGGATCAGACCGGCCCGGACGCACGCACACCGGCGCCGCGGCCCATGGCCGACCTGCTGGAGCAGCAGCCCGCCGTCACCCCGGTCCGTCCTGTTGCCCCGGTGCTTCCCGTCGCGCCGATCCTTCCGTTCAACTCGCCCAAGGATTCGAGGACTTCCGGGCCATCGGGGGAGTCCGGTCCACGGCCGCAGAGCGGGGGCGGCGCCGCGGAACGCAAGCAGATCAGTGTGGTGCTGATCTGCACACGCTTCAGCCCGGGCGTCATCAGCGAGGCCGGCAGAGGCGTGGACGAACTCCTCGTCGATGCCTTCAACCGGGTCAAGGCGGAGATCGAACTCTTCGGCGGCAATGTCGCCGCGTCCATCGGGCCGGTGACGATGGCGCTGTTCGGGGCCCGCGGCACCGCCTGGGACGACGCGGAACGGGCGGTGCGCGCCGCGCTGTCCATACGCGACTCCTTCGCGAGGTCCGCCGACGACCCGACCGCGCCCGGCCCGGACACCCGGGTGGCGATCGCGACCGGAGAGGCCCTGGTCCTCACCCAGCCCGGAGCCGACGGCCTCACCATCTCGGTCACCGGTACGTTGCTGGAGGAGTGCCAGGTGCTGCTGGAGCGGGTTCCGGAGCGGCAGGTCCTGGTCAGCGACAGTACGCGCGACGCCGCGTGCGGCTTGTTCGTCTACGACCCTGCCGGCGGGGCGGCCGGCGGGTGGCGGGTCGAGGACATCGGATCGCCGCCGGCCGTGTCCGACCGGGAATGCGAACTGGGGCTGCTCCAGAGTGTGTTCCGGCGGACGCATCGCCGCCGTACCCCTCAACTGGTCACGGTGCTGGGCGAGGCGGGAAGCGGCAAGACGCGCTTCGTCACGGAGTTCGCGAACCGCGTCTCGGCCCAGATGGGCCGGGCACGCTGCCTGGTCGCCTCCGCCCGCTCCGTCGAGCGAGGCAGCGTGACGGCGATCCAGGCCGAGATGCTCTCGGCGTACTGCGGGATCCTGCCGGACGACTCGGCCGACATGATTCGGCGCGGTGTCACCGATGCCGTCGGCTCCCTGCCCTTCTCGCGCGAACGCGTGGACCGGATGCGGTCACGGCTGATCTCGCTGCTGGCCCGTGGCGCTGCAGGTGACGGTGCCGACGAATCGTCGCGGAGCTGGATCGAGTTCATGGAGGGGGTCGCGCACAACCAGCCCCTGGTCCTTGTGTTCGAGGAGCTCCACGGCGCCGACGATCCCATCCTCGACCTGGTGGAGGGGCTCAGCGAGTCCGTCGGTTCGGTACCGCTCCTGGTCATGGCCACAGCCTGCCCCGACCTGCTCCGGCGCCGCCCGGACTGGGGAGGCGGCCAGCGCCATGTCACAGCGGTCAGCCTCGACCGGGTGCGCGGGGGAGTCCCGGACTGGCCGAACACGTATCTGCTCCCGGTCACGGACACCTCCCGCCGACCCCGCCAACCGGACCGCGGAGGCCCCTTCATCACCACGGCCACAGCACTGGGCTGACGGAACGGGGCGCCCCGGGACCCCCCTCACGGACACCGGCCCCGTCCCGGGAATCATGGGCGGGTGACGTCGACCGAAGCAGCAGCACGTGACCTTCAGGACCGTGCTGCCCTCTGGAGCACGGGAGAAGTACGGGCAAGCGAGGTCGTCAGCGCGGCCTGTGACGCGCTCGTCGCCGGGCTCGACAGCCCCGGGCTTCGAATCCTGGCAGCCTGCACACGTGCTGAGGCGGACTACGACGTGCGCGAAGCGCTCCCCGGGGCTCTCGAAGAGCTCGGCCTCACCTTCTATCCGGTCGGCAGCGATGCCGGCAAGGAGGCGGCTGTTCGCGCGCTCGCACGCCGCATGCTCGTCGGCGAGCTGTCATGTCGGGAGTTCGCCTTCTGGATTCATCAGGGCCACGGACACGATCTCGCGCTTACGGAACGACTGGCCGAACTCGACGACGAGTACGGCACCCTCGAATACGGCGACAGGACAGAGGCACAGATCGATGCAGAGGTCACGGCGGAAGCGCGCCGCCTCGCGATTCATCCTTAGGTTTCTCCCGAACCCACGGACGCTCCACGCCGGGGCGCGGCCGCTGCCCCGGTCTCATCCGCCCCGTGCCGTCTGGGCGTAGACGTCGTTGACGATCTTCTGGGCGTCCGCCTGAGAGCGATGACGGACTTGCCCGCACCGGGCCCGCCCAGCACGACCAGGCGGCGCCTCGGCAGCGCTTCGAAGAAGTCCGCCACGTTCTCGACCGGCCGTCTGCCGATTGTGCGTGCTCGCTCGTGGGGGAGGCTCGCGCGGCTGTCCAACGGACCGGCAGCGGCACCGGTCTGTTCGTCCGGGACGCCAACTCCTCGCTCTCATAACGCCTGCCGAGAGCCGTGCCGAGCGTGGCCGCGGCACGGCTCTCGATCCTCGTCGGAGAGCTCGGCGGGTCCGGCGGCGCTCCTGTTCGGAGGTGTCCGGAGGAGCAGAGATGTAGACGGTGCGTGCCTGCACCACCGTGCCCTGGGTGCCACCGCTGACCGTGTTGTGAACGGTGCCCGTCCGAGCGTCGTCCGCCACCGTACGTGTCCCCCTCACCCGGCGGCGTTCCCCGTGACCCCATTGTGGGCGAGTGTGGGGCGGGCGGGGAGTGAAATACCTGTCGATCGCTCTTTACGGTGTCCCACCTCGCCAGTTGCACGTCCGGCGGGCCGGGGTGATGGTGAGAAATGAAGCCCGATTGAGCATCGAAGGGGTAGTCCGATGACTGCGAAGAAGGCTGATCTCTACACGCTCGACCTGACGGATACGCGCTGGGTCAAGAGCAGCAAGAGCGCGACAGGGCCTTACTGCGTAGAGGTGGCAGACCTTGGCTGCGGAGCCGTTGCGATCCGTGACTCGAGGCGGAAGGACCTGCCGGCCCTGCGGTTCACCGCGGAAGAGTGGGCGGCGTTCCGAGACGGTGTCCGCGAGGGCGAGTTCGGTTAGGAGTTCCGCGTTCGACCAATGGCAAACCCGGTCCGGCTTCACCAGAGAGTGGGGCCGGGACGGGTGTTCTTGTTTCAGTGTGCCCTCAGCCGTGAGCGCGGTTTCCATGTCTTGCGCCAGATTTGTGCCTCGGTGATGCTTGAAGCACGTGAGTCGGTCGTCGCGCTCGCGAAGTGGCTGGGGCACCCGGACCCCGTGTTCATGCTCCGGACGTATACGCACCTCGTGCCGCGCGCCGACGCTCATGGGCTGTCCGCCGTCGGGGCGTGGTCACGGACGCGACTGAACGTCCCTGAGAAGCCCCGGAGAGCGGGACCAGCCGCCGGATGCCCCTCGTGCGCAGGTCGGAGCGGTTGCTCGCCGAGTGGGGCAGAACTGGACGTATAGTTCATTGAGGAGATCGGTCATGACATCCGTCAGTTCGGACGCTCCCGCCCGTGAGGCTGGGACATTTCTGCTTGGGGACGATCTGCGGGTCCACCGGCTGGGGTACGGGACCATGCAGCTCACCGGGCCCGGGGTGTGGGGGGAACCCGCTGATCCCGACGAGGCCGTGCGGGTATTGCGGCGGGCGGTGGAGCTGGGGGTCACGTTCATCGACACCGCCGACGCTTATGGGCCCTTTACCGCGGACCTGCTGCTCAGGAAGGCGCTGCACCCCTATCCGGACGATCTGGTGATCGCCACCAAAGCCGGGTTCGCCAGGACCGGGCCCGGTGAGTGGGTGCCGATCGGGCGGCCCGCGTATCTGCGGCAGCAGGTCGAGCTGAGCCTGCGCAATCTCGGGGTGGAGCGGATCGATCTGCTCCAACTGCACCGTATCGATCCGACCGTACCCATCGCCGAGCAGGTCGGCGAACTCGCCGCCCTCCAGCGCGAGGGCAAGATCCGGCACATCGGGCTGAGCGAGGTGAACACGGCCGATCTCGAAGTGGCCGGGAAGACCGCCGCCATCGTGTCGGTCCAGAACCGCTACAACCTGGCCGACCGCGCCGCCGAGGACGTGCTGACGTACGCGGAGGAGCGTGGCATGGGCTTCATCCCGTGGTTCCCGCTCGCCACCGGCGCACTCGCCGGGTCCGGCGGTCCGCTGGACCGGATAGCCGATGAACTGAGCGCGTCCCCCTCGCAGTTGGCCCTCGCCTGGCTGCTGAAGCGGTCGCCCAACATGCTGCCCATCCCGGGCACCTCCAGCGTCGCGCACCTGGAGGACAACCTCGCGGCGGCCCGGCTGACACTCACCGACGAGCAGTTCGACACGCTGTCGGCCGCGGTCTGAACCGCGGCGCGAAGGACCGGACTGCGGAGATCGCGAAGGACAGTGACGGGCATGAGTACATGGCTGATCACCGGGGCCTCCCGCGGATTCGGCGCCGAGATCACTCGCGCCGCCCTCGACGCGGGACACGAGGTCGTCGCCACCGCGCGCGACCCGAAGGCGGTGGAGACCCTCTTCCCCGACGCGAGCGACACACTGCTCGCGCTGCCCCTGGACGTCACCGACCAGGAGCAGGCACGCGCCGTCGTCGCCATGGCGGCCAAGCGGTTCGGCACCGACGGCGGCGGCATCGACGTCCTCGTCAACAACGCCGGGCGCGGGCTCCTCGGCGCCGTCGAGGAGATTCCGGACTCGGCGGCCAAGTCGGTGTACGAGACGAACGTCTTCGGCACACTCAATGTGCTGCGCGCGGTCCTGCCCGGGATGCGCCGGCGCCGGTCGGGGCACATCATCAACATCCGCTCCGTAGGCGGCTTCACCGGCGCGCCCGGCTGGGGCATCTACGCCTCCACCAAGTTCGCCGTCGAGGGGCTGTCCGAGGCGCTGGCGGCGGAGGTCGCACCGCTGGGCATCAAGGTGACGATCGTGGAACCGGGCTTCTTCCGCACCGACTTCCTCGACGCCTCCAGCCTCCACACCGAGGACCGTCGGATCGACGACTACGCCGCCACCTCCGGCGCCACCCGGACCGCCTCGGCGGACCGCAACCACACCCAGCCCGGCGACCCGGCGAAGGCCGCCCGGATCATCGTCGGCCTCGGCGGCGACGAGAAGGCCCCGCTGCGCCTGCAGCTCGGCGCGGACGCCGTGGCCCGGGTCGAGGACAAACTGCGGTTCGTACGGGACGAGTTGGAGATGTGGCGTGAGGTGGCCACAAGCACGGACCATGATGATGTCGCTGCGCGCTGAGCCGCCCCACACGGCGCCGGCGCCCGCGCTGCACCCCCGCAGTGTGCGGGCGCGGGAAGCGGTGCTGACCGCGACCGCCGCGCTGCTCGCCGAGGGCGGGCTCAGGTCGGCCACGGTCGGCGCCATCAGCAGCCGTTCGGGCGTGAGCAAGATGACCATCCACAAACACTGGCCGTCGCGCACGGCGGTGGCGGCGGAGGCGTTCGGACGCCGGATGTCCGACTGCGTACCGCTGCCGGACACCGGGGACGCCGTGGCCGATCTGCGCGAGCAGGTGCGGCGCGTGAGCGCGTTCTACGCGGGCGAAACGGGCCAGGTCTTCCGGCAGTTGCTGGCGGCGTGCGTCACGGACCCGGAGGCGGCGCCGTACTTCCGTACGTACTTCCTCCAGGCCCGCCGCGCCGCTGCCGCCCTGCTCTGGGACCGGCTTGTCGCACAGGGCAAGGCCAGGGCCGACGTCAGCGCCGAGACCGCGACCGACCTACTCTTCGGCCCGCTGATCTTCCGGCTGCCCGTCGAACCGGCCGAAGCGTATTCGGCCGAACCGGGGCGGGGGCCACTGGCCGGGGCCTAGCTCGCCTGGCCCGTCGGCATGATGGTGACCTGCTGGAGATTGACCCGCGGCGGCTGGGTGGCGATGAAGCCGATGGTCCGGGCGATGTCCTGGGGGGTGAGCCACTGCATCGTCTTCCTGGAGCCGCTCAGCCACTGCAACGCGCTCTCGTCGGTGACATGGTCCTGGAGTTCCGTGCCGACGATGCCGGGTTCGATCGCGCACACCCGGACGTTCTTCGGGCCCAGCTCGACCCGCAGATGGCGGGAGAGATGACTGACGTACGCCTTCGTGCCGGAGTAGACGGCGAAGTTGGGGAAGATGTTCTGCGCGCCGATCGACGAGGTGTTGATCAGGTCCGCCACACCGCGTTCGGCCGCTGCCCTGACGAGCTGCGGTGTGAACGCGCCGATGGTGTTCATCAGCCCGGTGACATTCACATCGATCTCCATGCGCCACCGGTCCGTGCGCAGTTCCTCGATCGGGGCGGGCAGCATCACGCCCGCGTTGTTGAACAGCAGGTCCGCGCTGCCGAGCTCCGCCTCCACCTGGTCGGCGGCGGCCTGGACCTCCTCCGCCTCGGTCACATCGGCGGTGAACGCGATCGCGCGGCCGCCGTTCTTCCCGATCCTGGCGACCAGCTCTTCGAGCCGCTCCGCGCGCCGCGCCAGCACCGCGACCTTGGCGCCCAGCTCCGCCAGATGCTCGGCCGAGGCCTCGCCGAGACCGCTGGAAGCGCCGGTGACGACCGCGACACGGCCTTCGAGGGGCTTGGCAGGGTTCTGCATGGACATGATGGACTCACCTTTCGAGACATGCGGAAGTGGTGGGGGCCGGGTCCGCGGGACCGCGCGCCCCCTGTCCAGCACACCACCGCACGGCCGAGCCCGCAGCGCAGGAGCCGGGGCCCGGCCCGGCGGATGCCGCCAGGACCGGCGGGCGCGCCACGCGTACTCCCGCGGCCCGCAGGAGAATGGACGCATGGGCCCTCCGCCGCTGCCCGGTGTACTGGCAGAGCTCGCGCCGCTGCTGGACCAGTACGGCTACCTGGCTGTCGGCGTGCTGGTCTTCGTGGAGGACTTCGGCGTCCCCGCCCCCGGCGAGACGATCCTGATCGTCGCGGCCCTGTACGCGGGTGCCGGGAAGCTGAACATCGTCGCCGTCGCCCTGATCGCGCTGGTCGCCGCGATCGCCGGGGACAACATCGGCTATCTCATCGGCCGTACGGGCGGGCAGGCCTTCGTACGCCGCTGGGGCCGCTATGTCGGGCTCACCCCCAAGCGCTTCCAGCGCGCCGAGGACTTCTTCACCCGCCATGGCGGCAAGGTCGTCACCTTCGCGCGTTTCGTCGACGGGCTGCGCCAGGTCAACGGCATCATCGCGGGCACCACCGGCATGCCCTGGCGCCGGTTCCTGGCCTTCAACGCGCTCGGCGCCGCCTTGTGGGTCGCGTTGTGGACCACGTTGGGCTACGTGGCGGGCACCCGTATCGGATCGGTGTACGAGCAGCTCGCCCGCTATCCGGTCTATCTGATGGCCGGGCTCGGGGTCCTTGTCGCGGTCCTTGTCACCCGGCACCTGATCCGCAGACGCCGCGCCCGCTGAAGCTGCTCAAGTGCTGAAGCGGCTCAAGCACCGGGCGGGGCCGCGACCCGGACTCGGACGAATCTCCCTCGCCCGACTCGGACGGTTCAGACGAATGTCCCGTGCATGTAGCACCAGCGCCAGTCCTGGCCGGGCTCCAGTGACGCCACGAGCGGATGGCCCAGGTTCCCGGCGTGGGCGCGCGCGTGGCGGAGCGGGGAGGAGTCGCAGCAGCCGACATGCCCGCAGGTCAGACAGAGCCTGAGCTGCTTCCAGGGCGCGCCGAGTCGCAGGCACTCCTCGCACCCCTCGGGGGTACGGGGAGTGACCGGCCGCACCATGGAGAGGTGCCAGTCCCCTTCCGCTTCCGTGCCCACGGCCCTCACACCGCCTTCCCCTGGCCGGACGCACCGGTCGATCGCTCCTGCGGCGCCTGATACGTCACGACCAGCTCCCCGTTCTGCGCGTCCACCGTGATCGCCGACCCGTCCTCCGCCTCCCCGCGCAGCAGCGCGCGCCCGATCAGGGTCTCGACCTCGTGCGAGATGTAGCGGCGCAGCGGCCGGGCCCCGTACACCGGGTCGAAGCCCTGGTGGGCGATGAGTTCGCGGGCCTGCTCGGTGAGTTCCAGCGTGATCCTGCGCTCCGTGAGACGCCCGCGCAGCTCGTCGAACTGCAGGTCGACGATCCGCTCGATCTGGGTCAGCCCCAGCGGCTTGAAGAGCACGATGTCGTCGACCCGGTTGAGGAACTCCGGCCGGAAGTGCGCCCGCAGCTCGCCCATCACCTGGGCACGGGCGTCGGGCTTGATCTCGCCCTCCACACTCGCGTCCAGCAGATAACCGGAGCCGATGTTGGAGGTCATGATGACCACGGTGTTGCGGAAGTCGACCGTGCGGCCCTGCGCGTCGGTGATCCGGCCGTCGTCCAGGATCTGGAGCAGGGTGTTGAAGACATCCGCGTGCGCCTTCTCGATCTCGTCGAACAGGACCACGGAGTAGGGCTTGCGCCGGACCGCCTCGGTGAGCTGGCCGCCCTCCTCGTACCCCACGTATCCGGGCGGGGCGCCCATCAGCCTGCTGACCGTGTGCCGCTCCTGGTACTCGCTCATGTCGAGGCGGACCATGCTCTCCTCGGAGTCGAAGAGCGCCGCCGCGAGGGTCTTCGCCAGCTCTGTCTTGCCCACCCCGGTCGGGCCGAGGAAGATGAACGACCCGATCGGACGGCGCGGGTCACGGATCCCCGACCTGGCCCGGATGATCGCGTCGGCGACCAGCCGTACCGCCTCGTCCTGGCCGATCACCCGCTCCTGGAGTATCTCGTCCAGCCGAAGCAGCTTCTCGCGTTCGCCCTCCTGGAGCCGGCTCACCGGGATGCCTGTCCACGCGGCGACGATCTCGGCGATCTCGTCCTCGGTGACCACCTCGCGCAGCAGCCGCGTCTCGCCCTGTTTGGCACGGAGTTGCTCCTCCTCGGCGGCGAAGCGGCGCTCCAGCTCGGTGAGGGTTCCGTAGCGCAGCTCGGCGGCGCGGTTCAGGTCGTACGCGCGCTCCGCCTCGTCGGCCTGCTGGCGGACCCGTTCCAGCTCCTGGCGCAGCTCCTGGACCCGGCGGATGGCCTGCCGCTCCGACTCCCACTGGGCGTGCTCGGCGTCCGCCTCGGCCCGCAGATCGGCCAGCTCCCTCCGCAGCTCGTCCAGCCTGTTCACACTCGCCGGGTCGGTCTCCTTGGCGAGCGCGGCCTCCTCGATCTCGAGCCGGGTCACCCGCCGGGTCAGCTCGTCCAGCTCCGCGGGCATCGAGTCGATCTCCGTACGCATCCGCGCGCACGCCTCGTCCACCAGGTCGATGGCCTTGTCCGGCAGGAACCGGTCCGAGATGTAGCGGTGGCTGAGGGTGGCGGCGGCGACCAGCGCCGTGTCCTGGACCTTCACCCCGTGGAAGACCTCCAGCCGCTCGCGCAGCCCGCGCAGGATGGAGACGGTGTCCTCCACACTCGGCTCGTCCACCAGGACCTGCTGGAAGCGGCGCTCCAGCGCGGCGTCGGACTCGACGCGCTTGCGGTACTCGTCCAGGGTCGTCGCACCGATCATGTGCAGCTCGCCGCGCGCGAGCATCGGCTTGAGCATGTTCCCGGCGTCCACCGCGCCCTCGGCGCCGCCCGCGCCGACCACCGTGTGCAGCTCGTCCAGGAACAGCAGGATCCGGCCACCGGCCGCCTTGACCTCTCCCAGTACCGCCTTGAGGCGCTCCTCGAACTCCCCGCGGTACTTGGCCCCGGCGACCAGCGACGCGATGTCGAGCGCGAAGATCGTACGGTCCCTGAGCCCCTCCGGCACATCGCCGCGGACGATCCGCTGGGCGAGCCCCTCCACGATCGCGGTCTTTCCGACCCCCGGATCACCGATCAGGACCGGGTTGTTCTTGGTCTTGCGGCTCAGGATCTGGATCACCCGCCGTATCTCGGCGTCCCGGCCGATCACCGGGTCCAGGGTGCCGCCGCGCGCCTTGGCGACCAGATCGCGGCCGTACTTCTCCAGGGCCTCGTACGCCGCCTCCGGCGTGGCCGAGGTGACGCGCTGGCTGCCCCGGATCCGGGTGAGCGCGGCGAGGAACGCCTCCTTGGTCAGCCCGTACTCCTTGAGCAGCCGCCCGGCGGCGGTGGCCGAGCCCTCGTCGGCCAGCGCCATCATCAGATGCTCGACCGACACGTACTCGTCCTTGAGCCGCCCGGCCTCCTGCGCGGCCGTGTCCAGCAGCCGCGACAGCCGCTGGGTCACGAACACCTGGCCGGGCGCGGCCCCCGGCCCGGTCGTCCTGGGCCTGTGCGACAGCTCGCGCTCCACGGCCTCGCGCAGCGCCGGCGGATCGACGCCCGCCTGGCCGAGCAGCCGGGGTACGAGTCCGTCCCGCTGGCCGAGCAGGGCGAGCAGCAGATGCTCGCCGTCGACCTCCGTGTGCCCGAGGCGCCCGGCCGCGGTCTGTGCTTCCTGAAGGGCTTCCTGGGACTTCTGGGTGAGGCGGTTCATGTCCATGGCACGGTGTCACTCCTCACGCCCGCGCGGCGCAGCGCGGCTTCCAGCAGACTGATCCGGTCCAGCAGGTCGAGCACCAGACCGATGGAGGCGTAGTTGAGCGGGAGTCCGGCGCGCAGCCGCTGGACACGGGCCAGCGTGCGCGGCGCGGACGGGTCGAACCAGAGCCGGCCCGCGGCGTCCCGGGTGGCCTCCACCAGACCGAGCGCCACCATGCGCCGGACCAGCTCCGGGTGAAGGCCCGAGCGGCGGGCCACGCTCTCCAGACTGAGCCCGGTCCCGCGGCCGAGCCGCCGCACGGGCACCAGCTCGTACACCTCGACGGGCGGGGTGTCCTGCCGCTGCCGTCGCACCGGCGGCGCGTCCCGGCGGGGCCGGCGCTGCCGTGGGTCGGTGGTCATCCCTGCCTCCTCGGGTCGTAGTCGGACGCGGCGGCCAGATCCTCGAACAGCCTCCGTTCGCGGTCGGTGGGGCGCGGCGGCACCATCACCCGGACCTCGGCGTACAGGTCGCCGTCGGCGCCGCGCGGATGGGGCATGCCCTCGCCGCGCAGCCGCAGCCGCCGCCCGCTGGAGGAGCCGGGCGGGACGGTGACCTTGGCGGTGCCGCCCGGGGTGGGCAGCGGTACGGTGGCGCCGAGCGCGGCCTCCCAGGGGGTGACGGGCAGCCGGACATGGATGTCGCGGCCCTCCAGCCGGTACCGCTCATGGGGCTTGATCCGTACCCGCAGATACAGATCGCCCGCGGGTGCGTCGGGGCTGCCCCGGGCGCCCTCCCCGGCCAGCCGGATCCGCTGACCGTCCCGTACGCCCCTGGGCACATCGACCTGGTAGTCGCGCCGGCCGTCCGGTCCGGCGAGGCTGATACGGCGGCGCCCGCCCCGGTAGGCCTCCTCCACCGTCAGCTCCAGTCCGGCCTCCTGGTCGGCACCGGGCACGGTCCGGCGGGGACCGCCGCGTACCCCGCCACCGAACAGGCCGCCGAAGAGGTCCTCGAAGTCCACGTCGAAGCCCGCGCCCTGATACGCGCCGGGCGCTCCCTGCCCGAAGCGCACCCCGCCGCCCGCGGCGGCCCGCTCGTCGTAGTCCTCGGGGATCTGGCGGAAATCCGGGCCGAACCGGTCGTACCGCGCCCGGGTCCTCGGGTCCGCCAGCACGCTGTACGCCTCGTTGACGTCCTTGAAGCGCTCCTCCGCCTCCGGGTCCTTGTTGATGTCCGGGTGATGGCGGCGGGCCAGCTTCCGGTAGGCCTGCTGGATCTCCTCGTCGCTCGCCGTGCGGGGAACGCCGAGGACCTCGTAGTAGTCCCGCATCCGGTCCCGTGCCCGGTCCTTCGCGCGGTCCTGTGCCATGGGACTGTCACTCCCGCCGCCGGCTGACCGTCACGGCCATCGGGCGCAACTGGCTGCCGTCGTCGCCGTATCCGGGGCGCAGGACCTCCACGACGGTGCCCGGCTCGGCGTCCGGGTCGTCCACCACACTGACCACTTCGTGCCGGCTCGGGTCGAACGGCACACCGCTTTCCTCCTGGCGCGGGTAGCCGAGCCGCTCCAGGACGTCGACGGCCTGGTCCCGTACCGCCTCGACGCCCTGGATCACCGAGGACGGTTCGGCGCGGGCGTGCGCGAGGGCCAGTTCGAGGTGGTCGAGTACGGGGAGCCACTGGGCGGCGGTACGGGCGCGCTCGGCCTGCCGTACCTGCTCCAGCTCCCTGGCGTACCGCTTGCGGAGATTGTCGAGATCGGCGAGGGCGCGTCGCCAGGCGTCCTGGACCTCGGCCAGCTCCTGTCGGCCGTTCTGCCCGCCGTCCTGCCCGCCGTCTTGTTGGACGGTCCCCGGGCCGTCCTGTTCAACGGCCTGCTGGTCGCCCCGCCGCGGCGGTGCCTCCGCTTCGGCTGCTTCGTCGGGCCGTGCTTGCGGTTCCCGTTCCCGGTCCGGCTGGATGGCCATGGCGAGACCTCAGCCCCGGTCGAAGTCGGCGTCCACGACATCGTCGTCGCCACCGCCGGTCCGTCCGCCCTGCCCCTGATCGGGGGCGCCCGGCTCCGACGGCCCGGCGGGACCGGTTGGCCGCGCCGCCAGCCCCTGGTAGACCTGCTGGAGTTCGGAGGTCAGCGAGCTGACCCGGTCCAGCGGCGCCTCGCCCTTCACCGCCTGGCGCGCGTCACCGACGAGCAGTTGGGCGCGCGCCCGCTCGTGCTCCGGCGCGCTCTCGCCCAGTTCGCCCAGCCTCCGTTCCACCTGGTAGGCGATGGCGTCCAGTTCATTGCGCGCGTCGACGGACTGCCGCAGCGCCTGGTCCTCGCCGCGGTTGCGCTCCGCCTCGGCGACCATGCGCTCCACCTCGGACTGTTCGAGGTTCGAGCCCTCGCTGAGGGTGATGCCCTGCTCCTTGCCGGTGTCCTTGTCGCGCGCGTTGACATTGAGAATGCCGTTGGCGTCGATGTCGAGGGTGACCTCGATCTGCGGTTCGCCGCGAGGGGCCCGGCGGATGTCGGTGAGCTGGAAGCGGCCCAGGACCCGGTTGTCGGCCGCCCGCTCGCGCTCGCCCTGGAGGACGACCACGTCGACGGCGGGCTGGTTGTCCTCGGCCGTCGAGAAGGTCTCCGTACGGCGCACCGGAATCGTGGTGTTGCGCTCGACGATCCTCGTCATCACACCGCCGCGCGTCTCCACACCCAGCGAGAGCGGGGTCACGTCCAGCAGCAGGACGTCCTTGACCTCGCCCTTCAGCACCCCGGCCTGGACGGCGGCGCCCACCGCCACCACCTCGTCCGGGTTGACGCTCATGTTCGGGTCCTTGCCGCCGGTCAGCCGCCGTACCAGCGCCTGGACCGCGGGAATCCGGGTCGAGCCGCCGACCAGGATGACCTCGTCGATGTCGTTGTCGGTCACCTTGGCGTCGGACAGCGCCTGCCGCACCGGGCCCAGGCAGCGGTCCACCAGATCGGCGGTGATCTGCTCGAAGGTCGAGCGCATGACGGACTCGGTCAGATGCTTGGGGCCGTTGGCGTCGGCGGTGATGAACGGCAGGCTCACCTGGGTCTGGGTCACCGAACTCAGCTCGGTCTTGGCCTTCTCCGCCGCCTCGAAGAGCCGTTGCAGCGCCTGGGTGTCGGCGCGCAGATCGATACCGTTCTCCCGCTGGAAGCCGTCCGCCAGATGGTCCACCAGCCGGCGGTCGAAGTCGTCCCCGCCGAGGTGGGTGTCGCCCGCGGTGGACCGTACCTCCACCACGCCGTCCCCGACGTCCAGGATGCTCACGTCGAAGGTGCCGCCGCCGAGGTCGAAGACGAGCACCGTCTCGTGCTGCTTCTTGTCCAGGCCGTACGCGAGGGCCGCGGCGGTCGGCTCGTTGATGATGCGCAGCACTTCGAGGCCCGCGATCCGGCCGGCGTCCTTGGTGGCGGTCCGCTGCGCGTCGTTGAAGTACGCGGGCACGGTGATGACGGCCTCCGTGACCCGCTCCCCGAGGGACTTCGAGGCGTCCTCGGCCAGCTTGCGCAGCACCAGCGCGCTGATCTCCTCCGGCGCGTACAGCTTGCCGCGTATGTCGAACCGCGCGACGCCGTTCTCGCCCGCGACGACGTCGTACGTCACCGCCTCGGTCTCGGTCCCGACCTCGTCGAAGTGGCGGCCGATGAAGCGCTTGGCCGAGTAGATGGTGCCCTTGGGGTTGAGGATCGCCTGGCGGCGGGCCAACTGGCCGACGAGCCGTTCGCCGGAGTCCGTGAAGGCGACGACGGAGGGGGTGGTACGGGAGCCCTCGGCGTTGGGGAGGACCACCGCCTCACCGCCCTCCCACGCGGCGATCACCGAGTTGGTGGTGCCCAGGTCGATACCGACTGCCTTGGCCATGGGGTGCTCCTTATGTCCGTCTTCCGGGCAGATACCCCCAAGGGCAGCCTGACGGGGACGCCGGGGCGATTCCTGCTCCTGGGAGGTCGAAATCCGTACGGCCACTGGACCTGGCGGTACAGGCCCGCGCGCCGGTCCGACCGGATGCGCGGCTGTGAGGCCTCGGTAAAGTTGTGGTGGTGGAAGGTCTCGGTCCAGGGCGATGAGCACGGTCGCCGGAGGAGCCGGAGCACCGGAGTTTCCGGGCCGCCGGTCCTCCCGCCTCCAGCGTCTGACGGCGTTGTCGGACGCCCTGTACGACGGCCGCGACGCGTACGAAGTGGTACGGCGGGCCGCCGACGGTGTCGCGTGCCTCGGGCCGTGCCGTACGGAGGCCGTGTATCTGGAAGCGGTGTATCCGCCGGTGGACGGGCGGCCGGCGGAGGGGCGGCCGGTCGAGGGGCGGTTGGCGGACGGGCGACCGGTCGAGGGGCGGTTGGCGGACGGGCGACCGGTCCGCGGACTCTCCGCCATCGAGGATCCGGCCCTGGGCCCGGTTCTGGATCGCCAGGTGAGCGGGCTCGGGGGCAGGGACGGCCCGGTCCGGCTGCCGGGGCGGGGATGGGCGTGGGTGTTCGTCCTCCGGAGCCCCGGTCCGCGGGCCGGACCTCTGGCCGGGCGTCTGGTCGTGAGCGCCCGCGAGCGGCCGGCCGACGAGGACATCGAACTGCTCGCCCTGCTGGCGCGGCAGGCCGGCGCGGCTCTCGCGGACGTCGCGGCCCGCCGCCGGGAGTGTGCGTACGCGGCGGAGCTGGGCCGGACCCGGCGGGACGGGAACGCCGTTCGGACGCGGCTCGCCGCCGTGGAGTCCGAGCTGGGATACCAGCGGGTGGTGCACGACGCGCTCAGCGGTGCCACGGCCACCGGGGACAGCGAGGCGGGCATCGCCAGGACGGTCCACCGGCTGACCGGCTTTCCCGCCGTCGTCGAGGACAGATTCGGCAACCTCCGCGCCTGGGCGGGCCCCGGCTGCCCCGACCCGTACCCCAAGCCCGACCCGGCACGGCAGGAACAGCTCATCGTCGACGCCTCCAGGAACGCGCACCCGGTGTATGTCGGGCACCGGCTCACCGCCGTGGCCCGCCACCGCGGCGAGATCCTCGGCACGGTGGCCCTGGTCGACCCGGACGGAAGCGCCGGCGGGCGCGAGGAATTCGCGCTCGGTCACGCCTGCGAGGCGCTGGCCCTGGAGATGGCGCATCTGCGCAGCCTGGCCGAGATGGAACTGCGGCTGCGCCGGGAACTGGTCGACGATCTGATCACCGGCACGGACGACGAGAGCGCCTTCGCGCGCGCCGCCGCCGTCGGCCACGATCTGCACGGCCCGCAGCACCTGGCGGCGGTCGGCTGGACGGGGATGGCCGCCGACGACGCGTTCGTCCACGCGGTGGCCGGTGCGGCGGCCGGTCTCGGCCTGCGCGCCCTGGTCGCCCGCCGCTCGGGCCGCGCGGTCCTGGTGGTCCAGGGCCGCCCCAAGGGGGACGAGCTGTACCGGGCGGTCGCCCGTGAGCTGGGCTCCCGCGCGGGCGCGATCGGCCTCGGCAGCCGCTGCGACTCCCCGGCCGAGATCCCCCGCTCGTACCAGGAGGCGCTGCGCGCGCTGGAGGTACGGCAGCGCTCACGCGTCCCGTACGGCGCGACCTCGTTCGACGACCTGGGCCTCTACCGGATCATCGGCACGGGAGACGACTACCGCGAGATCGAGGGCTATGTCCGCGAATGGCTCGGCCCGCTCCTCGACTACGACGCGGCCCACCGCGCCGACCTGGTCCGTACGCTCTCCCAGTACTTCGAGGCGGGCGGCAACTACGACAACACCGCCCAAGCCCTCGGCATCCACCGCAGCACCCTCCGCTACCGCCTCCAACGCCTCCGCGAAATCGCCGGCCACGACCTGACCGACGTCGAGACCCGCCTCAACCTCCACGTGGCCACCCGAGTCTGGAAGGTCCTGGGCGGCGAGGCCTGACGACGGTGCGGTGCTACGAAACGGGCCGGGGGAGCGCGCCGACGACGGCACGCAGGAGCCGTGGCTGCCCGAGGAGATCCGTGCTGTCCGCCCATTGGTCGACGCTTCCGGACAGCGGCAGGTCGCGCAGCACTGGGTCAGTGACCGTTTCGGCCAGTGCCCTGGCGAAGCGGTCGGCACGCAGCACGAGGAACGGGCGGCTGTGGTACGGCCTGCACGAGGGGTCCACCGGCCGTGCCTGCCCGGTCTCGTTCTGGAGCCCGGCCACGAACTCGTAGGCGGCGCAGAGGTGTTGCTCCCGCGTCGCGTGGTCGCTCGCGGTCACGGCGCCCCTCAGCGACACCGAGAGTTCCTCGGCTAGTACTCCAGTGCGTCTTCGTGATCTATGCGGTGGAGGGAGCGGAAAGT
>NZ_LATD01000156.1 GCF_000981895.1 Streptomyces odonnellii
TCCCCGGTCCGGCCCCCAGCTCACGGCCCTCCGGAAGCCCGGCCCCGTGCCCGGCCCCCTGACCGGCCCTGTCGTCGGGGCCCGTCGCCTCCGGCGTTCTCTCCGGATCCGTACGTTCCATTCCGTTCCACCCGTCCACGTAGCCACCGTGCCCGTCGTGCCCGCTGTACCCGCCGTGCCCGCACAGTGACCGCAAGCCCGCCCTTGTCCACTGACATTGTCCCTGTCTGAGGTACTCCCGGGGCGCGTGCCGAGTTCCCGGCGCCATGCCCGATGATGTCCCTGCGCCAAGGCACGACATGCACGACCGTGAGGGGGACCACCCGGGCATGACCAGATACCGCACATATGCCCTGCTCGGAGCGCTTCTGGGGTTAGTGGCGCTGGTATGCGCCACCATCATCGGCGGGTTCGCCCTGCTCGACGGCTCCGGCATCGGCCCCCGCTCCGGCGGCCTCGCCTTCGGCGACCCCTGGCCGTCCCGCGCCGAGGACCGCGACGCCGAGGACGGCGACCAGGCCCGCGACCAGGACAGCAATCGGGACGCCGCCCGGGACAGGGCTCAGGACCGCACCCGGGACGGGCTCCATGACGGGGTCCAGGACCGTACCCGGGACCGCGCGAGCGACCGTACGCGTATCGGCACCGCCGAGCCGTCCGCCTCCGACAGCGCCTGGACCGCCACCTGGGCCGCCGCCCCCGCCGGGGCCGAACCGGGCGCCCCCTTCGGCCGCCCCGGGCGCACCATGCGCAACGTCGTGCACACCAGCATCGGCGGCACCGCTGTCCGCGTCACCCTCTCCAACCTCTACAGCTCCGCCGGCCTTCTGATCGGCCACGCCTCGGTCGCCGTCCGGGACGGCGAGGGCGCCGCCGCCGTCCCGGGCACCATGCGCAGGCTCACCTTCGCGCGGCAGTCCGCCGTGACCGTGCCGCCGCACGGACAGATCATCAGCGACCCGGTGGAACTGCCCGTTCCGTACGACGGCGACCTGCTGGTCACGCTGCACACCCCGGCGCCCGGCGGCCCGGTCACGTACCACCCGATGGCGTTCCAGACGTCGTATCTCGCCCGGGGCGACCGTACGGAGGACCTCGACGCCGCCGCGTACACCGAGCAGACCGGCTCCTGGCGCTATGTCACCGCCGTCGACGTGCTCAACCGCGAGTCGCCCGGCACGGTCGTGACCTTCGGCGACTCGATCACCGACGGCGACGGCTCCAAGCCCGACGCGAACCGCCGCTGGCCCGACACCCTCGCCGCACGCCTCCGCGACCAGCACATCGGCGTGGTCAACGCGGCCATCAGCGGCAACCAGGTCCTCGGGGACCAGTCGTGGCGCGGCTGCGGCGAGAGCGGCCTGGCCCGCTTCCGGCGCGATGTGCTCGGCCGGGCCGGGGTCAGGGCCGTCGTCATCGACCTCGGCGTCAATGACATCCTGCGCGGCGGCGAACGCGACCCCGCCAGAATCACCGCCGGGCTCCGCGAACTGACCCGGCAGGCGCACGCCCGCGGAATCCGCGTCGTCGGCGCGACCCTGCTGCCGTTCGGCGCGCACCGTGGGTACGACGACGCCACCGAGGCCGTACGCGAGCAGGTCAACGACGAGATCAGGTCGGGCGGGATCTTCGACGAGGTGGTGGACTTCGACCAGGTGCTGAGCGATCCGTACGCACCGGACCGGATCAGGCCGGTGTACGACTCGGGGGACGGCCTGCATCCGAGCGACGCGGGCTACCTGGCGATGGGCCGCCACTTCGATCTCACATCGCTGGAGGGCAAGGTCCCGGCCGAACTCTGACCGTACACGTGCGGAACTCTGCCCCGTACACGTGCGGATCCCCGGGCGAACGTACGTTGGGGGTGCGGGTACGCGCGTACCCGCACCCCCGACGTACGTACGTCCAGGACCGCCTCGGCCCTCAGTCCAGCTCCTTGCGGTCCTTCTTCTCCAGCCTCTGCCGCTTCCGCTCTTCCTTCAGCCGGCGCTTCTCCGACTCCCGGATCTTGCGCTCCACCCCGACCCCGCCCATCAGCGCGAACCCGGTGACGATCACCCGTGGCGACCCCGGGCTGACCTCGCTGTCGCCCACCTCGCCGAAGCCGCCCATCAGGCCGAAGCCCCTGACCTCGACATCCATGTCCGGCGGCACGACCACATGGACCCCGCCCATCAGCGTGAAGCAGCGGATCACCACATCGCGATCCTCGAACCGCGCCTCGCGCAGATCGATCTCGCCGCCCGCCTGAAGGACGACCGCCGTGAACGTACGGCCCACCGTCCACGTGCCCTTGCGCCCGAAGCCGCCCCAGAACGCGAAGGCGCCCTTGGAGGTGGCCCGTTCGCGGCCGATCCGGTCGGACCAGGCGGTCACGCCACCACTCGGCGAAGCGGGAACCGCGACACCCGTCGTCGTCCCGGGCGCGGGCAGGTCACGTACCAGTGGCACCAACTCGCCATGCGTACGCGCCTTGTACGCCGCGTCCAGACGCTCCTGGAACTCCTCCATGTCGAGCCGCCCCTCGGCGACGGCCTCGCGCAGCCGCTCCGCGATCTGCTCCCGCTCGGCGTCGGAAGCTCGCGTATCGGGCATATCGGGGCGGGGGCGGGGAGCCTCGAAGTGACCGGCGGCTCCGGAGCTTGGACCGGATGCGGAGCCAGGGCCGGATGTGGACTCGGGACCGGGTGCGGAGCCAGGACCGGGTGCGGACTCGGGACCGGGTGCGGAGCCAGGACCGGGTGCGGACTCGGGACCTGGGCCAGGCCGTTCACTCGTCATGGCAGCAGAGTAGTCACCGCCGGGGCCCGCGTCACACAGCCGATCGATCGACGTACATCTTGGCGATCACCGTCTCGATGTCCGGCTCCCGTACCGAAAGATCCACCAGCGGATAGTCCGCCGCGATCCGCGCCACCAGCGGCGCCGCGGACTCGGTCGCGGGGAAGGCCAGCCACTGCCGGGGCCCCTCGGTCCTCACCGGCCGCGCTCCGGGCAGTTCGATCGGCGGAAGCTCCTGTTCCAGATCGACGACCAGGGTCCGTTCGCTCCGGCCGATCTCATGCAGCCCGGCCAGCCCCCCGTCATAGAGCAGCCGGCCATGGTCAATGACCATCACCCGCTTGCAGAGTTGCTCAATATCGGTCAGGTCATGGGTGGTCAGCAGAACGGTCGTACCGCGCTCGGCGTTGAGATTCCGCAGAAAATCCCGGACCTTGGCCTTGGAGATCACATCGAGCCCGATGGTCGGCTCGTCCAGATACAGGATCGCCGGATCGTGCAGCAGCGCCGCCGCGATATCGCCGCGCATCCGCTGGCCGAGCGAGAGCTGCCGTACGGGCACGTCCAACAGCTCGGCCAGATCGAGGAGTTCGACACACCGCTCCAGATTCGCCCGGAACCGCGCGTCCGGGATCCGGTACATGCGGTGCATCAGACGGTACGAGTCGATCAGCGGCAGATCCCACCAGAGCGTGGTGCGCTGCCCGAAGACCACGCCGATGTGCCGCGCCAGCCTGGTGCGTTCACGGGACGGGTCGATGCCCGCGACGCTCAGCCGGCCGCCGCTCGGGGTCAGAATGCCGGTGAGCATCTTGATGGTGGTCGACTTGCCCGCGCCGTTCGGGCCGATGTAGCCGACCATCTCACCGCGCGGGACACGGAAACTGATGCCGTCGACGGCCCGGACCTGGTGCTTCTCACGGCGCAGCCGGCCAATGCCACGCCGCGCTCCACCACGTGCTTCGCCGCCTGCTCCGGCACCCGCTCCGCCTCGCGCTCTACGCCGTACGTCGAAGACCTTCTCGACACCGTCCAGCTCGATGAAGCCGTCCTCGGCGTCCCCGGCATCCCCGGCGTCCGCGCCCTCCGTACTCATGAACCCTCCATCCGTCTGAACCCTCCATCCGTCGTGGACACCGCACTCGTCGTGAACACTTCATGCGCCGCTCGTCAGCTCCCCGTACTCCGGTACGCGCGCAGCCCCGCCCGCCAGGCCAGCCCCGCCAGCGCGCAGCACACCACCGCCACCAGCGGCGGCAGGAACGCGACCGCGTCCGGCAGCCCCAGCGGATCCTCGCGGCCCAGGACGTACAGCGCGGGCATCCAGTTGACGAAGGCCAGCGGCACCACGAAGGTCACCCCGCGCACCAGGTCCTTAGAGAAGACCGTCGGCGGGTACTGGAGCAGGGTCTGCCCGCCGTACGTGAACGAGTTCTGCACCTCCGACGCGTCCTGCGCCCAGAACTGGAAGGCCGCACCCGCCACGAACACCGCCCCGAAGATCACCGCCCCGCTGATCACCATCATCGGCAGCATCAGCACCCGTACCGGCGTCCAGTCGAGATCCAGCGCCGCCAGGGAATAGACCAGCACGAGCACCCCCTGCCCGAGCCGGCCGACCCGGCGCAGCGCGAACCGGTCCGCCGCCACCTGCGCCAGTACGGGGACGGGCCGCAGCAGCAGCGTGTCGAGCGTGCCGTCACGCACCCGGCTGCCCAACCGGCCCATCGGCCCGAGCAGCAGATCGGCGAGTCCGAAGGCGGTCGCGGACGTCCCGTACAGAAACGCGATCTCCGGCAGCGCGTAGCCGCCCAGGCTGTCCACGTGGGCGAACATCAGCAGGATCGTGACGAAGTCGAAGGCGGTCACCGCGAAGTTCCCGAGGGCCGTCATCACGAAGGACGCGCGGTACGTCATCGTGGAGCGGACCCACATGGCCACGATCAGGCCGTACGCCCGGAGCCCGTCCCGTACGGCGGCGCGCCGCGACGACCGCGGAATCCACCGCTCCGGAAGATCCGCGGACGTCTCTGCCGACGCCCCCTCGGCCCGGGACTCCACGGCCGTGTCCCGAGGCTCAGCCACCCTGGACCACCACCCTCCGTGTCGCGACCGACTGGAGCACCCGCCCGGCCGCCAGCAGCGCCACCGCCCAGCCCGCCTGGAACGCGTACGCCGCGGCCAGGTCCCAGCCGGTGTGCTTGCCGAGCAGTACGTCCGCCGGGATCTGGAGCAGCGAGGACCAGGGCAGCACCGCCGCGACCTCGCCCAGCGCGCCCGGGAAGACGGGGAGCGGCAGCAGCATCCCGGAGAAGAACAGCCCCGCCAGCAGCGCCATCTGCGCCGCCCCCGCACCGTCCATCAGCCAGAACGCCGAGAGCGCGACCAGGAAGCGGATCGCGAAGCTGACCACGACCCCGAGCGTCACCGCGACCAGGAACGCCAGCCAGGTCAGCGGATCCGCGGGCAGCGCGAGCTCGAAGACGAACGAGCCGAGCACCATGGGTACGATCCCGCGCCCCAGCAGATGGAAGGCCGCCCGGCCGAGGTCCACCGCCAGCCACCAGAGCTGGAGATCGGCGGGCCGGTAGAGATCGACCGCGACGTCCCCCGTACGGATCCGCTCGATCAGCTCGCTCTCGAAACCGCCGCCCATCATGGCGCAGGTCGCCAGCAGCGCCTGGCCCAGCCACACATAGGTCAGGGCCTCCGGCAGGTCGTAGCCACCGAGCCGCGGCCGCTGATCCCAGAGAGCCATATAGGTGTACGCCATGATGTAGCCGAAGACGGTGTTGGTGAACACTCCGGCGAAGGTCGCCACGCGATAGGTCGCATAGCGCCGGAACCCACCCGCGGCCACCGCGATATAGAGCCGCACCACACCCCCTCGGACCCGTCGAAGCCGCCCCGTACCCCGCCGCCCCCACGGATCGGTCGCGTACCGGCCAGCGACGAGGCACCTACGAGCACCAAAGCGCACGACCCTAGCCCACCGGAGTCAGCCACCGCGACCCGTTATCCGGGCGACGCTACTCATCCGTTCTGACCGTGTTTCATAGGACTGCGCAGCTTTTCTCAGTTCTGCGCCTTGAATCGCCTGATACGACCCCGTCAAGGACACCGTCAAGCCGGAGAGCGATCACCCGGCCACGGCCGAGGAGTCTCCACACTTATGAGCGATGAGCCATATCAGCAGGGCTGGGCCCCAAGGGACCCCTCGGTCCTCGTGCCCACGATCTCCCGCTTCCCGTCCGGCCAGAAGGGCGGGCGAAGCGGAAGGACCCGAAAGGGTGAACCGGGCGGAAGCCCCGGGAACGGCGGACCCGGCACCAACGGGCCCGGCGGCCCCGGAAAGCGCAACCGCCCCAAACGCCCCCGCCACCCCGGCGC
>NZ_LATD01000157.1 GCF_000981895.1 Streptomyces odonnellii
GTCCGGGTGGCGGAATGGCAGACGCGCTAGCTTGAGGTGCTAGTGCCCTTTATCGGGCGTGGGGGTTCAAGTCCCCCCTCGGACACGTACTGGTAGCCCACGGGGTGCCGAAGAGTGCTGGTTGAGATCCATCTCAGCCAGCACCTTTTGTTTCCCGGAGTCGTAGGTGAGAGTGAGCCCGAGCTGACGGTAGATTTCAGCCTTGTCCTCACGCTCGGCCTGGCGTACGACGGCGGCGAGGTTGCCGATGGAGCGGACGAGGCAGGCGATCTCGTCACGTGACATACGGGCGCCCTGATCTTTGGTCACCGTGCGTAGTTCTGCCTCTGCACGGGCGCGGCGGGCTTGGGTCTCGGTGATCCACTGGGTGATGACACTGGGGTCGGCGCCTGCTTCGAGGGCGGCGCGGTGGGTGGCGAGTTTCGCGTCGCATTCGGCGATTGCCGCGCGGGCTCGCTCGATGGTTGCGCGGTCGGAGTCGTGACCGGGGGCGGCAGCGGCTGCCATGAGCTCGATGGTGTCATTGATGCGGTGAGGCAGGAATACCGTGGCGAGCCAGTCGTCGAGCGGGGCGAGGACCCAGGTCTCGCGAAGGTAGATGTTGCGGGGGTGGTGGATGCGGTTGGCGAGCGCGTACTCGGTGGGGTAGCGGCAGCGGTAGTAGGCCTGGTCGTGTGCCCAGTGTCCCTGCATCTTGCGCCGGCATGCGGCACAGATGACTGCCCCGCGTAGGACGTAGGTGTTACGGGTTCGCCGGACGCCGTGGGCCGGCCCTGTGCGGGTACGGGAGTTCAGGATGTCCTGGGCTCGGGCGAAGGTGTCGTCGTCGATGAGCGGTGTGTGGACGATTTTCTGAGAGATGATCCACTTGTCCTGGGTGTTCCAGCGCATCTTGGTGGTGTGACCGAGGGCGACGTCGTCGATGTCCAGGAGCACTTCGTACTTGCTTTGCCTGTTCCAGATCTGGCGGCCGGTGTAGCGGGGGTTGGTGAGGATGGCACGGACGGCGCTCTTGGCCCAGGCGCGGGTGTCGCGGTGGGAGTTGCGGGCCGCGTCGTGGGCGGAGGGGCTGGGGATGCCGTCGCGGGTGAGGCCCTCGGCGATGGCGAAGAAACCCAGGCCGCGCAGAATTCCCTGAAGATGCGGACCACGATGGGGGCGGTGGCGGGGTCGGGTTCGAGGCCGTAGAGGCGTTTCCCGTCGGCGGCCTTGGCCGGGTTGGGGTGCGGGCCGAGGTGGACAAGCCGGTAGCCGTATGGCGGCCGACCGCCGAGGTAGCGGCCTTCCATCAGTGCCTGGGCGGCCATGGCGGCGCGCACGCGCACCTTGATGCGCCCTCGCTCGCCTTTGGACATGCCGCCGAACACGGACATGATCAGGTCGTGCGCCTCGTTGTCGGGATCGATGGGGCCGCCCACTTCGGGTACCCACAAGGGCACGCCGTAGTGGACGAAGAGAGGGAAGGTGTTGCCGAACTGGTTTCCGTAGAAGGCGCGTTGGGGTTCGCCGATCACGACCGCGTCGAAACTGCGGTCCGGTTCGGCGAGAGCGGCCAGCAGGGCCGCTGCGTGGGGGGCGGCGTTTCCAGGGCAGGGCGCGGCTGTGACCGATATCGAAGTACTCGGTGACGATCTCCCCGCCAGTGGGTTCGACGAGGGCTTGGGCTCTGCTGAGCTGCCACAGCCGGGATGCTTCGGGGTCCTGGTTGTCCTCGGTGGAGACACGGCCGCTGAAAGCGAATTTCACGGTGGGCCGTGCGGAGATGTTCTCGGCGGGTGGTGCTGGGCGGCCAGGGCGGAGCCATGGAAGGTGTTGATCACTGATGGTCATCATCGTGGACTGTCCGTAGATGGTCGGTGGTCGACCACGGATAGCTCGATAGCGCCCGGAGGGCCAGTCAGGACGTCAACGCCGGAAACCGCGTCATCCGACGGCTCCGAGGAGACGTGACGGGTGAGGACGCGTAGCAGCGCGGCAGCGGTCGGCACGTTGAGCTCGGGTGAAGACGGGACCACGACGACACGGAATCCGTCGGGCGGCGTATCGCGGGCAAGGTGCCGGGTCACGCCACGTGCCCGCGAACGCTCTTGAACCTGTTCGGCGGTCGCCCACTCGGCTGAGGCGTGCGTGCGAGCTGCGGCGCCGTGCCGCTGGTGGCTGCCGGATGGAGACGGGGCGCTCATCGCCCGCCTCTTGTTCAGGTACCGCGCTGCCGAGGTGAGCTGCATTCGGGAAGCAGGAGGTTCATCGCGTGCGTGGCTTGCTGCGGAACGACGCTGTTGCCGAGCAGGCGGAGCTGGGCGGCGCGGGAGACCCCGTCGTTCTCGGTGACCCAGCCTTCGGGAAGGCCCATCATCCATTCGACGAGTCCGGCGGAAAGCCGGCGTGTGCCGGGCTGGGTGGGCATGGGCGCGGCACGGTTGGTCACGTGCTCCCATCGGCGGATGGCTGGCAGGTAGTGCCCCCACCAGTGGGCAGGTGAGTGACAGCCGTCCGCAGGTTCATGCCGCCTTCGCGTTTCGGGGTCGTGCCCACACCGCCCTTCCCGTCCGACAAGGTCGGGGTGGGCAGCAGGCACTCGTTCTCGTCCCGTGCCGTGTCCGTGGCCCGCGTACAGGCAGCGAGCGTCGCCGCAGTGGAGGCGAGGGTGGGGCTGCCGTCGCCGTGGCATTGGTTCGGTGAGCCTTTGGCACCGTCGCTGGCCCTGGGCGTGGGCAGGAGGTGTTCGACTTCGTCGGCCAGGGTGGGGCCGTGCCCTCCTGCCCGCCGCCTGTCGGGGTGCTGGGAGCCCCCGTTGGTTCCGAGGTTGGCTGTCGGTGTCTTGAACAGCGGCTGGTCGTGCAGGTGTTGCGGGCCAGGCGATGAGGAATACGCGTTCTCGGCGGTGTGGGGCTCCGATGTCAGAGGCGCGTAGGCATGTCCAGTTCGTGTCATACCCGAGGTCGGCCAGGTCTGCGAGTAGCACGCCCAGTGCCCGCATACAGGGTGGAGCGGGTGGGCTTCCCATGCACTGCGGGCAGGGTTCCATGTGGCGAAGGGGGTGGGTTCCGGCTCGGGTGGAGAGCAGGCCGCGGACATTCTCGATCACCACCAGACAGGGGCTGAGCGCTTCGATGGCGCTGGCGATGTGGTGCCACAGGCCGGAGCGGGAGCCGGGAGCGAGCCCGGTGCGCCGGCCGGCGACGGAGAGGTCCTGGCAGGGGAATCCTGCCGTGAGCACGCATACGGGTTCGGCCTGTTGCCACTCAACTGCGCGTAGGTCTCCCAGGTTCGGGCTGCGTGAAGATCAGCACGTCCTCGTGCTGGATCACAGAGAGCGGGATGCCCAGGCGGCGTGCGTGGCGGACGTTCTTCATCTGGAAGAACGATGGCCGGGCGACGAGCTGGCTGTCGCGGATGCCGGCGAGGAGTGCGACGCAGCGTTCGGCGGGAACCAGTCCGGCGGCTTGGCCTGCGGCGAGGACGGCGGAGGGCAGGTCGATGAGTTCGCCGCGTTCGCGCCAGGGGCGGGTGGTGACGACCACGGTGCCGCCGGGGCGCAGGACGCGGCGGCACTGGGTGAGGATCTCGGTGAAGGCTTCCAGGAGCCGGTCGGTGGAGGCATGGGCGAGGTTGGCCGGGTCGCGGCTGTAGCGGAAGTCCCTCTTGACCAAACCGCGTTCGCCGGTCTCCCGGGTGGAGCGGAGATGGCCGTGCACCGAGTTTCCGTAGGGCGGTGAGGTGACCACCAAGTCCACCGCGCCATGGAACACCGCAGGAACGAGGCTGGTGAGGTGGCGGGCGTCGCCGCAGAGGACCGTGCCGGTAACTGCACCCGGATCCTGGTTAGCGCATCTGGCGTTGAGAGCGGCGAGTCTGGCCCCCTGGGGTTCGTATTCGATGCCGAGTGCGTTGCGGCCGAGGCGGATGGCCTCGACGAGTGTGGTCCCGATACCGCACATCGGGTCGAGGACCAGATCGCGGGGGCGGGTGTAGACGCGGATCGCGTGCGCGGCCAGGTTCGGCAGCATCTTGGCGGAGTGGGCGGCCGAGCCGGGCACGTAGCGGCCGTTGCGCTGCACGCGGGCGCAGGTGGAGGCGGTGTTCCACACCGAGATCAGCGAGGGCACGGTGAACTCCTGCGGCATTCAGGCGTGGTGAATCGCGGACAGGACGACCAGATCGCTGTGCGTGACCCCCGGGCTGGCATCGGCAGGCGGGTCGGGTACGAGCTGGTCCTCGACAGCGTGGGCGTGGGTGATGACGATGTGCTGGAGGTAACGGAAGCCCGCAGTACGTGCGGCGGCCACAAGTGAGCCGAGCGGGTCGGTAAACCCCCTGGTGTCGCGGCGCTGGCGGGTGGCGAGCAGGAGCAGACCACCAGCGGGCAGGAGACGGTGCGCGCGGTAGAAGAAGCCGGGCCATCCGTCCTCCATCGCCCCGGGCATTTCGTTCACAGCCGACGCCAGGGGGCCCTCGGGCAGGGTGTCTGGCTGGAGTTCGGCGAGCAGTACCGGTGTCCCGCTGGGTGTGTCCTCGGGGTTGCCGGTGTAGGTGGTGCAGCGGGAACGGGCGTCCATGCCGGGTGCGGCGTCCCGGATGGAGACCTTGAGCAGGGGCGAGGGCAGGCGGCCTGGGCGGCGGGTGAACTCGGTACGGATCTTCTCGATGGCCCAGTCCGGCAGCACGCGGCCAGGAGCGGGCGCGGCGTTGGGTTGGTCGGGGGCGGGGAGCCAGATGGAGGTCGGCAGAGGAGAGACGGAACGGGTACGAGCGGTGCTTCGACCGCGAGACGGTGTGGCGGGCATCGGCAGGGCGCCGGGGGAGCGGGGACCGGATCCGTCTCGTGCTGACGAGAAGTAATAGAGAAGCAACCGGACCGGATTGTCATCGCCTCCCAGGGTGTTCGAACCCCCGATGTGCGGGAGATTGCGTGGGCAGGTGCGGCCTGAACTCGGGAGTTGGGCTCCTTCGTCCAGGTCATCCGGTTGACGGGCCAGAGGTGAGCCACTCGCGAGCCAGTGCCGAGCCACCTTGCGGCGGTGTTCTGGGCCAGAGCAGGCGCGAGGAAATTGCTCTGTGTTCGAACCGCCGTAATGGTTGCCGGGGCACACCAAGGAGCGTGCCCGGTACCATCGTGGGTTTCATAGCGCTGTGTTGACGAAGGTCAGCAGCGCCAGGGACAAGGTGGCACTGCCCGCGAACGCCAAGCCTCCGCGGAGCAGGGCCGCGGGGTAGGTGGCTCCGTCAATGCGGGCGAGCAGGCCGGCCGCGGCGCCTACGAGTGCGCAGAACAGGGCGACGACAGCCAGGAGCAAGGCCAGAAGCGCCAGGTGAGCGGATGAAGTGTTCATGCCTTTTCCCGAGTGGTGGGTGACGGTGGTTCGATGAATTTCGCGGGTTTGGCGTTCAACGGGGTTCAGGCCGAACAAAGATGGATGAAGACGGTCACCCGAGGGCGGAGAGGCGGAACATGGGGGACGCGAACAGCGATCCGTTGGCGGAGCTGGCGCAGCGTTTGCGGAGGCTCAGGGCGCAGCGGGGTTTGCAGGTAGGCGGGTTGCAGCAACGGACTGGACTGGGGCGGACAACGGTCAGCCAGGCGCTGAGCGGTCACACGCTGCCGTCCGAAGCCACATTGGTGGCACTGGCGAAGGCGTTACGTACGGACGTGGAGCCGTTGCTCGCCTTACGCCAGGCCGCGTACGCCTCAGACGCTCCTTCGGGATCTCCGCAGAAGGCCCAGCGTAGGTCGGTGCGACCGGCTGTGCAGCGCTCGTTCGAGGACCGGTACCGCAGTTACGTGGTGGAGCGGCATTCTCAACTGACGGTCGTGGGGCTGGATCTGAGCCAGCCGGAGCGGGCGAGCTGGCCGCTTGACGCCGCGTACCTGAGTCTGGAGCTGTCACAGCGGCCGGAGAATTGGCCCGGAACCGACGAGGAAGCGGACCGGCCGACTCTCGTGGTAAAGCGCGCTGAGCACGCGCTGGCCAACTGCCGCCGGGTACTTCTCCGAGGGCTTGCCGGGAGTGGGAAGACGACGCTACTGCAGTGGCTGGCCGTGGCCACGGCGCGCGATGAGCTGCCAAAAGAACTGGCCGACTGGCAAGGACGGATACCGTTCGTCCTGCCACTGCGGACTCTCGTGAGACGTGGGCCTCTTCCGGAGCCTCATGAATTCCTGACCGCGGTCGGGACGCCACTAGCTAGCTCGCAGCCTGACGGTTGGGCCGATGGTGCCCTCTCTCGCGGCGAAGCACTCGTTCTGGTTGACGGGATCGACGAGGTCCCCCAGGAGCAGCGGAGCGCCACGCGGGACTGGCTTGAGCGGCTCTTGGCCGCATATACGGAGGCGCGTTTCGTGGTCACCACGCGGCCTTCAGCCGTTCCCGAAGGCTGGCTCGCCTCCTCGCGATTCACCGAATTGTCGGTACGGCCCATGAGCGCCACCGACACGGGGCTGTTCGTCGGGCGGTGGCATACTGCCGCCCGGCACAGCGCGGCGACCGATGCCGAACGCTCACACTTGGACGGTCTCGAAGCAACGCTCCGGGTGACGGTACGCGCTCAGCGTGACCTGGCGCAGTTGTCCAGCACACCGCTGATGTGTGCGCTGATCTGTGCGCTGCACCGGGACCGCCGCGGGCATCTGCCCCACAGCCGTATGGAGCTCTACGAGGCCGCACTGTCAATGCTGCTGGTCCGACGTGACCGCGAGCGCAGTATCGACCTGCCGGAGGGCATTCAGCTCACCGAGCACCAGAGCGTTCAACTTCTCCAGCGTCTGGCCTACTGGCTCATCCGCAACCGTCAGACCGAGATGGACCGTGCCACCACGCTGGCCTTGGTCGACGGCGCGCTGCCGGCTATGCAGGCGGTGGCCGAGCAAGGTACCGCCGAGCAGGTCCTGGCGCACCTGGTCAGCCGCAGCGGGCTCCTGCGTCAGCCCACGATGGACACCATCGACTTCGTGCACCGCACTTTTCAGGACTACCTTGGAGCCAAGGCGGCCGTTGAAGCCCACGATTTTCCGCTATTGATTAACAATGCTCACGACGACCAGTGGGAGGACGTCATACGCATGGGCGTCGCCCACGCCCGGCCACTTGAGAGCGCTGACCTGCTACGCCGCCTCGTCGAACGCGGTGACGTCGAGGGCGAATATCGGGCCAGACTCCACCTGTTGGCAACAGCCAGCCTGCACTACGCCACCGAAATCGAGCCCGATGCCCGCAGTTTGGTTGAGGAACGTGCGCGCGCCCTCATGCCTCCCCGCTCCGATGAGGAAGCGGACGCACTTGCCGCGCTGGGACCGGGCATTCTCGACTTACTACCAGGGCCCCAGGGTCTGGAAGACGATGAAGTGGACGCTGTCGTCATGACTGCCGCCGCCATCGGCGGCGACCAGGCTTACGCCTTCCTTCAGCACTTCGTAGAGTCCTCGCCTTCCTTCTCGGCAACCCACGAACTGGTCCAGGCCTGGGAGCACTTCGATGCCTACCAGTACGCACAAGACATCCTGCTCCCCGTCAGAGACCATCTGCATTGGGAGGTAAAGACTGACGATCAGCGCAACGCATTGCGTATCCTGAAGCCCGTCACCAGCGTCACGTTCGAAGAAGCGTTTACCGAAGACGAGATCATTGAGCACCTCTCACCCAGGCAAACTAAAAGATTAGAGATCTATACTGGTCAGTTGCTCAGGAATTTAAAATTCATTCGCGAACTCGGCGCCTTGGAAGAGCTCACCCTTGCCGGATGCAATCACCTTAGACACCTTGAGGACCTTGCAGGTCTTCCGTTAACCGATCTGAGTCTGCTCGACTTTCCAGAAGAATTTTCGTTTGACGCCCTAAATTCCCTGCCCGCCCTCACGGAACTCACGCTCCATACTCGCTTGCCGTGGGAAAGTTTGGCGGGGTTGCCGGCGCCGGACAATCTTACTTCGCTGACCTTGGGCACCAAGGCCGAAACATCACTAGCCGGCATCTCAGGGCTGCAGCAGCTAAGGGAACTGGTAATCCATTCCGTGCCTGAATCTGCAGAGTGGCAGGAAATTTCAACGCTTCCACGCCTGGCGGAACTATGTGTTTCGAAATACAATCTCGCCAGGGCTGTCCCCATGGATAGCATTACTTATCTCCGACTGATTCCCCTACATTCAGACATGCAATTAGATTTAGTTCCTCGGTTCTTCCCTAACCTTGAAAGAATCTTCATCAACTGTCACGCGCAACTGGGAAACGTTACTGACATCGCCCCGCTGAGCGAAATCGACGGGCTGCGGATCTCTTTGAGCTATGTGGGCCGCGTCGCTGGCCTAGAGAATTTCAGCCCAGATAAAGTTAGCCTGCACCCACGTCCACGGACAGCAAGCCTTTCCGAAATCAGTCAAGCCGCTGGACAATGTTCACTGCCGCAAGGCCATCATCTTCGCTGTCGACCATAAGGAGCTTCAAACGGCCCGAGGTGGACCAATCGTTGGCGGCGATATCGCCCCGAATATGCTCCCTCTGTCCATTGCAGGCTCCGACCGAACCTACGATCTTTATGGCGTGCTCGACAACAACGGCAAGCCGAACCTTGAAAAAGCCAAGAAGGAACTCCAGGCGTGCGGCAAACCGAACGGCTTCTCTACGACCATTGCCGTGCGCAAGAACATACCCGTCGAGTTGGAAACCGCTGCAGCCCTGAAGAAGGCACTGAGGAAAGTTAATATCACCACCACGATCGACCCGATTGACGGCGCCGCAACGTTTCGAGTATTTCAGTCACCCAAGGCGGTGAAGGATAGAGGGTACGGCATCATCCTCTGGGGTTTCGCTGCCGATTTTCCAACCGGTCAAGGTTTCTTGCGACCCTTGGCCGATGGGCGATTTATCCTGGAGGCGGCTAACATCAACCACAGTGAACTCAACGATCCGGAGATCAACGCGCTGTTCGACGATGCAATTGTCGAACGAGATCCGATCAAGGCGGGAATAATTTACCGGCAGATCAACCGCAAAGTCTCCGAGAATGCCGTTTACCTGCCCATTACTTATGAAAAGATCACGATGTGGCGCGGTCCTCGATTGGTCAATGCATACGCAGCCGACTCCTACTATGGCCGCTATGACTACGTGTCATTTGGTGTGAAATAGAAAATTACTTATTGATCCGAAACGCTTTGGGTTCAGCGTTGACGGTGTGTGAGTGAGCTGGTGGGGGATGTGCGAACTGGTCGTCGAGTACGACCGGGTGGGAGCGCGTACCTTCGCGTTTCTGCTGTACACCGTCGACCGCCACGAGGGTGCGTTGTACTGGTGGCGCTTCGCCGCAGGTGCTGGCGATCTGCTCGCCGCCTACCACGCCGCGGTCGGATCCGTTCCCGACGCCCGGGTGTGGCGGGCCTTTTCCCGGATGCTCGGCTACACCGAGCAGCACGTGCCCCAGCCAGTCCGCGTCCCCCGTTATCTTTTTCGCGGTCCTGGAGGAGGGCCGCTGGCCTCGGGGCCCGGCATGGCTGTTCCCCCTGTCGAAGGTATGACCTGGGGGGTGGTGTCACCGGGCCCGAGAGGCGTCGTTGGAGACGCTGATGAGAGGTCCGACTACCGCCTGGCCTGGCGCAATGCCCGGCATCCCGCGGGCGGTAGGTCTGCATAACGTGGATGCGCGCATACGACGCCAACGCCCTGGCCAGCACCGCACGAACCCTGTTCCGGAGGATGGTTTGTACGACATCGACGACGTGGGCGTCTTCCTCGGCCTGGACGTCGGCAAGAGTGCCCATCACGGGCACGGGCTGACTCCGGCCGGGAAGAAGGTCTTCGACAAGCAGCTGCCCAACAGCGAGCCGAAGCCGCGGGCCGTCTTCGACAAGCTGGCCGCTAAGACCGTGTCCTACATGGTCAGTTTGAGGAACCGTTTGTAGCAGCAGAGAGCGGATGCCAGTCCGAGAAAGGCGAGGTAGTTGCCTGGTTTCCGCTCATAACGGTGGTTGAGACGGCGGTAGCCGGTCAGACAGGACATGGTGCGTTCGATGACCCACCGTCGGCGGCCGAGTCGTTCACTCGAGTCGATGCCCTTGCGGGCGATGCGGACGCCGATGCGCTTGCCCCATAGCCATCGCCGCAGGTGAGGGATGTCGTACGCCTTGTCTGCATGAAGGCGCACAGGTTTGGAATCGGTTGCGTGGGATCCGTGTCCCATGTGGAAATGGGACAGCATCGGCTTCAGAGCGAGGCTGTCGTGGGTGTTCGCCGCGGAGAGCCCGACCCGTAAGGGCAGTCCGTTCGCGTCGGACAGGACATGCATCTTGGAACCGGGCTTACCCCGGTCCACGGGGCTCGGACCAGTGAGTTCGCCCCCCTTTTTTAGCGCGGACACGAGCGGAGTCGAGGACCGCACGCGACAGGTCGACCAGGTCTTGCCCGTCCAGGAACTGGAGAACCTTCTGATGCAGCCGGCCCCAAACTCCGGCGCGGGACCAAATGACGAAGCGGCGATGCACGGTCGACTTCGACGCTCCGAAACACGGCGGCAGCGCCCGCCAGGCACAGCCGCTGACCAGGACGTGAATGATCGCGGCAAACACTGCCTCATCATCGATGCTCGCGACTCCACCGCCCTGCGGACGCACCCTCGCCGCTGGCAGCAACGGCCTTGCCAACTCCCACAAGCCGTCCGGAACGATCCATCCCCACCGTCCACTCCCCATGCCCAGCACAACCGCCAACTGACCATGTAGGACACCGTCTAAGGAGGAATGTCGACGTGGCAGAACAGGCGATCGGCGCTGGTGGGAGCGTCGGGACGGAGCCAGTTGCTGACGTCGGCCGCGAGGACCAGGCGGCCGTCGCTGGCCTACGGCATGGGCAAGCCGGCCAGTACCTGCCGCAGCCGGTGCACGTCGATGTTCCCGCTGTTCAGGGCGTCAGGGCGACGTACATGGCGCCGTGCCGCGCCGGTGCTCAGCCACCAACGTTCAGGTCCACCGGCGCCCTCACCGGCCCGTCCGCACACAGCAGCGCGTCCGTGAGGTCGAACAGTTCGCCCCGCGAGCGGTCGGACAGTCGAATAAGTCCTCCCGGAAGCGTGACGCTTTTCGCGAATGCTTCACCCGGAACATGATCAGGCAGCAGACTCGCCTTCACGGCCTTGGTCGTGGTCACGTGCATCCTTGGTCGGAGCGCCTGATCAGACAAAGGCCGCCTCAGCGTCCGGCGAACACCCAGGCGAGCGGCCCAGTTCGAGGAGCATTTCGACTCATCGATAGCCTGCATCACCATGATGCGCGCTTGGATCCTGCCGATGCTGCTTGTGCTCAGCGGCTCAGCCGTCGCGACTGCGCAGGTCTTGAAGGGGAGCCCTGGCACAGCCGCAGCACTCCTGCTGGTGTTCGTGGCGTTCGCCAGCATGAACTCACCCCTGATCTTCCCGAGGCCGATCGGTGCGCAGGAGGCACAACGCCGCAGCGCGGTCGACGGACGACCGATCGTCTTCTGGCGACCGGGCTGCAAGTACTGCATACGACTGCGCATCCGGCTGGGCCGCAGCGCCCGCCAGTTGCATTGGGTCAACATCTGGCGCGACCCGGCAGGAGCGGCAGTGGTGAGAGCAGCCAACGACGGCAACGAGACCGTGCCGACCGTCGTCGTGGCGGGCCAGCCCCACACCAACCCCGATCCCGAATGGGTGCGCGAACAGCTCTTCCCTTCCGTGTGATCAGAAACCGCGCCCTACGGCGACGCGTCCGCAGACGCATGGACCTGACGCACAGCCTGGCGCCGGGGAGCCGACGCCGTGTCTTCCCAAGTGGCCCCTTCACTGGTGTCTAAGAGATCGTCTCAACTGGCTTGATCACTAGGCTGACTGCCGTGATGGCGATAGCCGAAAGACTGGTTTCGGACGGATTGTGGGAGCTGTTCCAGCGGGTGGTCCCGGCTGCACCGGTACGCCCGCAGGGTGGCGGCCGACGTCGGTATGGGGATCGGCAAGTGCTGGCGGCGATCGTGTTCGTAGCCACGACAGGCTGTACGTGGCGGCAGCTGCCGCCGGTCTTCGGCCCGTCGGGGCCTACCGCACACCGGCGGTTTACCGAGTGGAGCCGGGCACGGGTGTGGGGCAAGCTCCACCGCCTGGTCTTGGACGAGCTCGGCGCCCGCGGCAAGTTGGACTGGTCGCGGTGCGCAATCGACTCGGTGAACGTGCGGGCAACGAAAGGGGGGACCTTACGGGTCCGAATCCCGTAGATCGCGGTAAGAAGGGATCAAAGATCCACTTGATCACTGAAAGGACCGGGCTGCCCCTCTCCATCGGGATCTCTGCCGCAAACATGCACGACAGCCAGGGCCTGCAACCCCTCGTTCGCGGCATCCCGCCCATCCGCTCGCGCCGTGGACCGCGTCGACGCCGGCCCGCAAAGCTGCATGCCGACAAGGGGTACGACTACGACCATCTGCGACGGTGGCTGCGCTGTCGGCACATCACGCCGCGCATCGCCCGTAAGGGCATCGAGTCCTCCCCGCGGCTGGGGCGCCACCGCTGGACCGTGGAGCGCACGGTGGCGTGGCTGGCCGGGTGTCGCCGCCTGCACCGCCGCTACGAGCGCAAGGCCGCGCACTTCTTGGCTTTCGCTGGCATCGCCGCAACCCTGATCTGTTACCGCAGGCTGGTGGCCTGACCGAAGGAGGTGCCGAGGCTGAGATGATCCATGGCGTAACCAGTTGCCCCACCAGGGCCTCGGACTGTTTCTTCACGCCGAGGCCGTGTGAGTACACCAGCGAGGTAGCCCGTGCCCGACTATCTGGCCGCCGTCACGGCGATGCTCGGACCGGCTCAGAACCGCTATGCGGACCCGTCGGCGTGGGACCGACTCCACGCAGAGTTCGACGTACGACTGCCGTCCGACTATCAGGTTCTCGTCGATGCATACGCTCCGATCGAGCTCAACGGCCATCTGTCCCTCTCCCGCCCGGCGACCGAGCGGTGGAACTTGGGCCAGCGAATACGGGATACGATCCGTGCCTGGTCTGAGGTGTCCTGGGGCGACCTCGACGCGGACGAGGACCCTCGCCTGCTGTTCGGACTCAAGGAGCTGAACTTCGGCACCCGCGACGGCCTGTGGCCGATCGCGAGTACCGACCGAGGAGAGACGATCTTCCTCATTGCTGCGTCTGACACCTCGTGGCTCCTCGTCGAGGACGGAGAAGGCGGCTGGTCGCAGCACCGCATGAGCTTCGCCGAATGGCTCTACCGCTACCTCATCGGCGAGGATATGGCTGGCCCCAACAGCTCCGCCTTCTATCCCGGCCAGGTGCAACTACGCAGGCTCCCGATGACTGCCGCCGAACGTCCAGAGCCCTGGAGCAGCCCGAAACGCGGCATGTAAGCCTGTCCCACCGCAGCAACTGGATGACGCTCCAACGCGAAAAGCAAACCAAACGAGACGACCTCTAAGGCGAGCTGTCGGCGCGCTCGCCGAGCGGCTGTCCGGAAAGCGTCGGGTTATCCCGACAAGGCGAGCCCGACGTGTCGGGATAACCCGACACCGGAGACCGCTGCGCCGAGGCTACAGTCACGCGAAGGGGCCGGAGCCACTGACATTGGCGCCGGCCCCCGCTGTTCATGTGCGCCAGGTCAGTCGACGTCCTCGTGTGGCTTGAGCAGCGCGAAGTACGTTGCGCGCTGCTCGTCGGTCAGCTTGCCGTCGAGCGAGAGGTCCCTGCGCAGGGCACGTAGCGTGTCGGTCGGCGGTACGTTCCACGTCGTGTGGGCCTGACGCTGGATCTCCCCGATAGTGGCGTACGCCTCGCCGGGGAAGTGGCGGATGAACCAGTCAAGCATCTTGCCCACTGGCACTGTCAGGTTCAGCAGAAACCAGGACCCCTTCTCCTTGGCCTCCTCGGCGTAGTCGGCGAAGTCGTGCATTACCGTCCCCTGCACGACTGTGCCGAGGGCTTCGGCAGGGATGATCTGGTCGAGGCTGACCGCGACGGACCAGGAGAGCACCTGGCCGGACGCGGCCTGCTTCTGGTGCCCTCGGTCATCTGCCACCGCACCCCTGTCACCTTCATCGACCCTGGACTGCCGCCCGTCCTCGTCTACCCCGTCACCAGGGAGCCCGGCTGGTGGGCCGACCCCACCGAACGCACTCCAGGAGACGCACTTGTCCGCCTGCTCGGGCCCAGCAGAGCCGCCGCACTACGTGTGATCGAATACGGATGCACCACCGGTGAACTCGCCCGGCGTATTGGTGTCACCCCGCCCACCGCCAGCCAGCACACCGCCGTCCTCCGGGAAGCGGACCTGATCGTCTCTCTTCGCCACCGCAACACAGTGGTCCACACCCTTACCCCCCTGGGAAGCGCACTCGTCACCGCGAACCCCTGACCAGTCCCCAGGTCCGAAACACGCACTCAGACGCCGGGCCCCGTGCTGCCGTCCGCATCGTTGAGGACAAGGCGCTGTTCCACGGCACGACGGGATTGGCCTGAATAACGACTACCTAGTAGGGCTTGGTCAGGTTGGTATCGGTTCTGGCATGTTGCGGTGGCAGGTGGGGCAGGCGCCGGTCCAGACCGCGAGGAGCGACTGCAGTTCGCGGGCGACCTTGTAGAGGCTCAGGCCGGCGCCGTCTCTTTTGGGGACCGGGTGATGCGCTGGAGGGTGCGGAAGGCGTGGGCGGCGGAGACGAGGGTGACGTGGTGGTGCCAGCCTCTCCAGGTGCGGCCTTCGAAGTGGGCCAGGCCCAGGGCCTGCTTCATCTCGCGGTAGTCGTGCTCGATCCTCCAGCGCAGTCGGTCCTGCGGGTGATTGGCGTGGACGATTTCGCCCTGCGCCGCCGTCGCCGCTACGCCACGATCATCACGGATGCCGAGACCGGTCGCGAGGCGGCCATGCTGGAGCCCTGGCTGCGCGAACATTCTGGTGTCGAGGTCGTGTGCTGTGACGGCTCGGCCACTTACGCCGAGGCCGTACGCCGTGCCCTGCCCGACGCGGTGCAGGTCAGCGACCGATGGCACCTCTGGCGAAATCTCTGTGACAAAGTCCTGCTTGAGGTCCGCTCGCACGCCGGCTGCTGGGCCACCATCAACCCGCACCGCCCCGGCGGAGTACACGAGCAGACCACGCGCGAACGCTGGAACAAGGTCTACATCAGTCCCTGTCACCCACCTGTTAGGGGAGATCGGGGAGCTGGGTTGCACCGGCAGCGCGAACCTGCTGGTCCGCTATCTCAACCAGGGCCGTGCTGAAGGCGACCGCCCGGTCACAACCCCTCGTCACGCCAGCCGCCTCTTGTTCACCGACCCCGAAAACCTGCGTCCGAGGGAAACGACCCTGCTGGAGAAGATCGCAGCGGCCTGTCCGGAGATGACCGCACTCGCTGATCTGGTACGCGGCTTCGCCGCCCTGTTGAAACCGGCTGCGGGCAACGACGTGAAACTCACCGAGTGGGTCGCGGCGGCCCGTGCCGCCGACCTGCCCCACCTGCGCAGTCTCACAAACGGTCTCGAAATCGACCGGGCCGCGGTGGACGCCGGCCTCACCCTGCCCTACCACAACGGCCACACCGAAGGCGTCAACACCCGCACCAAGAGGATCAGGAGACAGAGGCACGGGCGCGCCGGATTCGACCTTCTCCGCCATCGCATCCTCCTGCCCTGACAGATACCCAGCGTTACCACCGACTACGGCCCCCAGCCGCTCGCTTTGACAGTCCCGCCTGACGCCAGTCTTGAGCAGGGATCTGGCGATGTGGTTGGTCGGGTTGCGGAAGCCGAGTGTGGAGCCACGGAAGTGTTCGAGTCGGCCGTTGATCGCTTCGGCGGGTCCGTTGCTGGTGCCGGGACGGTCGAAGTGGGCCAGCCGTCGGGGGCTCGTTTCTTCAGCGTCCGTCCCGGGCTGGCGACCTCGACGAGCGCGGCCGGACCCCGGTGCTGACCGAGTCCATGGGCTTGGTCATGAGCTGACGGCCCTTCGCCCGGTCGGGTTCGCGGTAGGCGGCGATCACGCGCTGGTAGCGGCAGCGGTCTTGAATCCCGTGAAGCCGTCCATCGCAATGACCTCGGCATTCTCCCGCCAGTCTTGAGGGCGTTCGGCGAGCCAGGTCTTGAAGGCCTGCTTGGAGCGGTCCTCGACCAGGTCCAACCGTGCTGTGGGGTCAGGCTGCGGCGAGTCCGATGCGCAGTGCGGCAAGTGCAGGGTCTGGAGCGCGACACCGGCCGGTGCGCGTTGTGGGTCGCACACCGGCCCGTCCCGTCCGCCAGAGCGGTCGCTGCCGTCAGAAACGCATCGCGTACGAGATGCGCCGCCGCAGGGACTTGACCCGCTGGGCCTGGTGGAAGCGGGCGTCCTGTTCCAGGACGCGGGTGGCCTCGCGTACGCTCGCGCCAGCTCGTTCGATTGCCTCGTCGAGCGGCATCACCAGGGGCAGGCCGAATATCTCGACGATCCGCTCCACGCGCTCGCGGACACTGCCGCCCACCACGTGGTACGGGATCTCCAACTCCTTCAGGGTCTCGATCAGCAGTTCGTCGGACATCCTGCGGAAGGGTTCGGAGACTGGCCGGTGGCCGTCGGCCTTCATCTCGAACTCGACCGGCAGATGCACGTAGGCGTCGTAGATCCGCTTGGCGCGCGCCTTGGCGACGGCACCGTAGGCGTCCATGTACTGGCGGTAGAACCGCTTGACCGGCAGTCCGGCGACATTCTTTGCCGTGCGTACGAGCAGGTTGGCGCCGGGATTGATGCCGACCCGCATGCGGGCCTCACCGTAGATCCACTCGTGGATCACGGAGCCGTCGGAGATGAACGGTCCGTTGCCCGACTCGTTGTGGATCCGCTCCTCGAGCCGGCGCAGGCCGAGCATCGTCAGTTCCATGGCGCTCAGTTCCTGGACCTGCTTGCCCGGGACGAGGTCGAGGAGGATCTCGCGCGAGGTCAGTGCGTGCGTGCGGGGGATGCCCGTCGCCATCGACAGGGTCTCGGTCGTGGTGCTCTTGCCGCTGGAGTACGTTCCCGAGATCGCCAGGTGTAGACCGCGCTGCGGGACGTCGGGGGCGGGTGTGCTCGGGGCCGGGATGCTCGTGTTCCCCATGGTGTGTTCTCTTCCCGTCGTGAATGGCCCGGCCGCGGCCGGGGTGTGGAGTGGAGGGGGTCAGCCGCCCAGGCCCAGGCCGCCGCTGACCGGCAGGACGGCTCCGGTGACGAAGCGGCCCGACTCACCGGCGAGGTAGCGCACGGCGGCGGCGACGTCAGCCGTATCCCCCGCGCGGCCGAGCGGCGTGATGGACAGCAGGTGGTCGCGCCGACGGTCGGTGATCGCGCGGCTCATGGCCGTGTCGATCAGGCCGGGCGCGACGACGTTGACGGTGATGTTCCGGGGGCCGAGTTCCCAGGCGAGCGAGCGGGCCATACCGAGCATTCCGGCCTTCGCCGCCGCGTAGTTGACCTGTCCGGGCGCCCCGTACGCGTACGTCATGGACGAGATCAGGATGATCCGCCCCCAGCGTGCCCGCACC
This sequence comes from Streptomyces odonnellii, assembly GCF_000981895.1. Classification (GTDB taxonomy): domain Bacteria; phylum Actinomycetota; class Actinomycetes; order Streptomycetales; family Streptomycetaceae; genus Streptomyces; species Streptomyces odonnellii. The sequence continues at coordinate 17,484 of NZ_LATD01000157.1, forward strand.
ATGCCCCGCACCGCGCGGCGGACGGTGCGGAAGGCACCTTGCAGATTGACGTCGACGACGTCGGTGAAGTCCTGCTCGTCCATGCGCAGGAATAACGTGTCTCGGGTAATGCCCGCGTTGACGACGAGCACTTCGACCGGCCCGTGCGCGGTTTCGGCCTTCTCGAAGGCCGCGTCGATGCTCTCCGCGTCCGTCATCTCCGCGTGGACGCCGAGCAGTCCGTCGGGCGGTGCGGTGTCGCGGTGGGTGACGGCGACGCGGTCGCCGTCCGCTGCCAGGGCGGTGGCCACGGCGAGTCCGATGCCGCGGTTGCCGCCGGTGACCATGACCGAGCGTCCCATCAACCGCTCCTAGGGGCAGTGGTGTCGGGCCGGTGCGGACGACGCCAGCGGGTCCGTGCGAGATTGCGCGTGGCGGTCTCGGCCAGCAGGCGGCCGATGTCCCGCTGGCTGAGGACCGGGTCGAGGGGCTCTGTGTGCTGCGGCGGCTGCTTCATCGGACCGCCTCGCGGCTCGTCGACGCCGCGCACGGGCGCCCGCCGTCGGCGAACAGGTATTCCACGGCTGCCTCCAACCGGTCCGCCGTCAACGCGCTCGGCAGCAACCGCCGGGCGAACCGGGGGCTCTGGGGCATGCCCAGCCGGATTTTCTCGATCAGCAGCGGCGGCAGGAGCGCCATCGGTGTGCGGGCCAGCGCCGCGTCGCTCTCCGCGAGGAAGCGCGCGGCGCGCTCACGGTCTGTCTGCGGCAGCCAGTCCAGGAACGGCAGCCGGACCTCGACGACCTCGTCCTCGTCGTCCGCGAGATCCACACGGCCAGCAGCCACGAGATCGCGCACCACTCGGCGAGGGGCGGCCTGCCACTCCTCGCGCAGCAGCGGCAGGCGACGGTGGGCGTCGTCCAGCAGGACGAGCAAAGGGCGTTCGTCGTCGAGGTACTCGCGCAGGAGGGCGCGCTGTTCTTCGTCCGGCCACAGTCCAGTCGGGGTCCATTTTCTCCTTCCGGGCTCGACGGCGGGCTCGTTCCAGAGCACGCGGGCCGGTCCCTCGAGTATGACGAGCACGTCTCCTAACCGGAGCGTGGGCGTAAAGCGCATTGATGTGTTTCCCCCGTTTTTCTGCCACGAAATGTGCGCGAAAAAGTTCGACTTCGCGCATGCCGAATCACCGGGTCGGCGGACCGTACGTTCCGGAGAATCGGAAACAGAGATTTAGCGAGTAATTGGTATGCCGTTTACGCGGCGACGGGCAGGCGGTGGGCCAGCCAACAGCGTCCGCCGATTCCGGCGAAGTCGTCGACCGCCAGTTCTGCGGTGCGCCAGAGCGCGTCGCCCATGGGCAGGAGCCGGCTGCTCGCGGTACGCACCGTCGGCACGAAGCTGCGCCCCAGGGGGCGCACCGGCGTGCGCGCGGTCATGACGAAGCGCCGCATCCAGAGGGTGTCGCTGTCGCCCCGATCCAGGCCGTCCTGCGCGTAGAGCAGGATCTGGGCGAGCTGGGCCACACCCACGATCGCGTCGACTAGGGAGACCGACGGCCCGTACGCCGCTTCGGCTCCGCAGGTGTCCGGGTCCGCCTCCGCGCCCTCGGCGACGACGTGCCGCAGCACGCGGACCTCTTGCCGGGCCAAGTCGACGCGGACGTGATCGGCGTGCTGCTCGCGCTGCTTGTAGCCCTTGCCGTAGTGACGCGCGTGCGCGGGACCGAGAGCCTGTTTCTCGTCGGAGTACCTGGCCGGTTCCCCTGCTCCGTCGCCCGGTTCGTGCACGAGGGTGCAGCGGACCTTCAGCCGCCCGACCCGGCACTCGAACGTGCTGGCCAGGGTCGAGTCCTGCGCGGACGATCCTTCGACGGTGAGGAGCCTGCCCTGTACGGGAAAGTCGGCCAGCTCCTCATGAGGGCTGCTCCCGGCCCGTACGTCGGTGTGACGCAGCCAGATCCTGCGCCGCTCGGCCGGGTTCAGACCGAAGGCCCGGGCGAGGTGTATCTCCGCCAGATTGGCGGCGAGGACGAGCGCGTCGATGCTGCTCAGATGCGGCCTCAGATCGCCGACGCTCGATTTGCGGGACCAGTCGCGCGGGTACGTGAGCGTGCCGCGCGCGGTGACGAGTGCACCCGGATGGGGGCTCCCGTCAGTGGTGACGTCCGTGAGGGTCTGTGTGACACGCTTGTATCCGCTTCCGAAAAAGCGCGAGCTGCCCGACCCGAGACAGCTTTCCAGAGATGCGTAGAATAACTCTTTGCTGTCCTTGCCGTTCTCTATGAAGTTCATTCCCCGTTTAACCTTCCCCCGTGTCCGGACCGCGCGGCCCGGACGAAAGTAGGCTAACACGGGGGCAGCTCTTGGAGAAAGCATGATGAAAGGTGTGACGCCCTCCACAGATCAAACTCAATTGATCCTCAAAAAGGGATTCATTAACTCCAGTTCCGGTTCGATCTCCGCGGTTCGGATTCCGTTCGCGCGCGGGCTTCCGATTAGCCTTCTGGTCCGGGTTTCACCGAAGCCGGGAGTCACCAGGTCGCGGACCGGATTCACTCGCAGGCGATCACGCGCGGCCAACGGCCGGCGAGCAGTTCGCCGAGGAGGGCCCGCAGCCGCTCGCGGTCTTCCGCGGGTACGGCCGCGAGGAAGTCCCGCTCCACGGCGTCCACGGCGCGCCCCGCCCGCTCCAGCGCCGCCCGGCCGTCGTCCGTCAGCCGCAGGATGTAGCGCCTGCGGTCTGACGGGTTGCGCCGCCGCTCCACCTGGCCGGCCCGCTCCATCTCGTCGACGAGAGCCACCATGGTCGTGGGGTCGAGGTGGAGCAGCCGGCTCAGATCTTGCTGGGACAGGCTCAGATCGCTTTCCAGCGCGGCAAGTACGTAGAAGTAGCGCAGGCGCATGCCCTGCTCCGCAAGCGCGCGCTCCGCGTCCTCCATGAGGATCGACCCGGCCTTGTTCAGCAGATAACCGGTCCTGCGGACGAGAGGGAAGCCGAACCCGGCGGACTGTGTCGGGGTGGGCGTCGCCTGTGTCATGCGGGCCGTGCCCCCTTCTCGCTCGGTCGTCGCTCTTCGTCACCCGGTTGCCGCTTGGCGTTGCCGAGCCGCTCGGTGGCGCCGAACGTCCTTGACGCCGATCGTCGGTCTTGCAAAGGGTACTGGCGGTGGTGCCGGGCTCCAAGGCCGGTACCACCGCCAGTTGCCCGGCGACCGGCCTACCGCTCCCCGCCGGAACGCACGGACTCCGTCACGGGAAGCCCCTCGACGACCGCCCCGCCCGGGATGCCGTGCGCGTCAGGGGTGTTGACGGCCTCGCCTTGGGCGCTCTCGTGCAGGTCCCGCGTGCGGATGAAGAGGAAACCCACGAGCGAGCCGACGACGGCGACGGCCGCGCACACGAACATCACGTCGATCAGTCCGTCCACGAAGGCGGTTTGGGCCGCCGCCTGGAGCGCGGGAGCCATCGCCGAGGGCGCCCGGCCGATGGCCTCCGCGCCGCCACCGGCCGCCACGGCCTCACCGAACTCGTATGCGGACGACCCGAGTTGGCGTCCGGCGTTGGACGTGGCGAACAGATCACTCACCCGGCTCTGGAACGCCGCGCCGAACCCGGCGATCCCGATCGCGACGCCCACTTGCTGGAACGTCTCGTTGATCCCGGAGGCCATGCCCGCCTTGGCCGGTTCGGCGACGGCGATGGACAGTGACGCGCGCGGCGGGTTGAACAGCCCCATGCCGAGGCCGATGCCGAACATGCTCGGCAGCAGCGCGGTCCAGGCCGAGTCCGGGCCGATAAGCGCGACGAGACTGAGGCCGAGCGCGATGAGCGCGAGGGAGGTCCCCATCAGCAGCCGCTGCGGCACGCGAGTGGTCAGCGACCCCGCGACTGCGGCGGCGACGAACAGTGTCCCGGTCAAGGGAAGGAACCGCAGTCCGGTCTGCCATGGTGAGAACGCCAGCGCGTTCTGCACGTACGACACGAGGAGGAAGATCGCCGACATCGTCGCGGCGGCACACACCAGGGTCACGACCGACACACCGTTGAAGGTCACGTTCCGGAACAACACGGTTTGGAACATGGCCCGTTCCCCGAGGCGCCGCTCAACGAGGGTGAACACGACGAGGAGAACCGCGGAGGACACGAACATGCCGACGATGGGCGCGCTCACCCACCCCTCGGCCTCGCCTCGCAGCAGCGCGAGGACGAGAAGCGTCAGTGCACCGGTGAAGAGCACCATGCCCCACCAGTCGACGGCGACGGCCGACTCGGCGCGGGACTCACGCATCCGCAGTCCGCTCACGGCCAGGGCGACCAGCCCGACCGGAACGTTCACCAGGAAGATCCAGCGCCAGCTCAGCCCGTCGGTGAGCGCGCCCCCGATGAGCGGGCCGAAGGCGATGGACAGCCCGACCACACCACCGAAGATCCCGAAGGCCTTGCCCCGGTCCTTACCCTGGAACTCCTGCCCGATCAGCGCCGGGCCGACGGCGAACAGCACGGCCCCGCCGAGGCCTTGAACACCCCGGAACACGGACAGCATGACGGCGTCGTTTGCGAGGCCGCAGGCCAGTGACGCGAGCACGAAGCCGACGAAGCCCGCGTTGAAGATGCGTTTGCGGCCCAGGCGGTCCGCCAGCGATCCGGCCGTCAGGAGCACCGCGGCGAGCCCGAGGGCGTACGCGTCGAGTACCCATTGCAGTGAGGTGAAGCTGGCGTCGAACGCGTCCCTGATGTCGGGCAGCGCCACATTCACCACGGTGAGGTCGAGCAGCAGCATGAACGTGGCCACACACACCACGGCCAGGGTCCAGCCCCGCCCGCCGCTCGGTGTCGTTCGTCCGGACATTGTTCCCCCGAAGTCTTAATGATCAAGAACTCAAATCATCGAAATTTCCAACGATCCGAGAAAATACGAAAGGGTCGGAGGCGTGTCAACGAAAGCCGCACATCTCGGCCATGATCCGTCTGGGGTGGTTCGTGCCAGGCAGAACCCCAAACGGGGGCTCGTCACGGCATTGGTCAACCGATGTCATGCCGATGATCGCGAGCGCGGAAGTGATCCGGTCCAGCCTGCCGCCGTGCCTGATACCGGCGGCGAGTCCGGTCACCACTCCGAAGCAGCACACCAGGATCAGTGTGAGGAAGGCCAGTTGCAGGGCCACGGGAAGCTGAGCGGCGATCGCATCGGTGAGCTGCTCGCCGGATTGCATGGAGGCGCCCAGATCGCCCTGCGCCGCGGACACCAGCCAGTGTCCGTACTGCACCAGGAAGGGGTCGTCGAGGTGGTATCGCTCTTCGATGGCGGCGATCGCCTGCGGGGTGGGCTGCTGATCGCCCAGCAGGGTGTCCACGACGGACCCCGGGCTCAAGGTGAGCAGGCTGAAGACCAGCAGGCTGACCGCCAGCACGATGAGGACCGTGGCGACCAGGCGTCTGGCGAGGAACCATACGACGGGCACCGGGCTCACCTCTCCCGGCTCGGGGCAGAGATCCGGTCCATGGTCAGCCCGCCTTCAGGGCAGCGGCCCAGGTGCCATTGATCATCAGGTCGAAGAGGCTGATCTTCTTGGTGAACGTGAAGTCACCGCCCAGGACCACGAGGGTCTCCGGGGCGCGGGACCGGCCCCCTGCTACCGCCGAACGCGAGGCCGCCGCGGACTGCCGACGCACTCATCGTGATCACACCCTCACAGGGCAATACACCTAGTGTGTTCCGGGAGGGACGGGCTCCGCGGTGCCGGGGCGCCGCGCCACGAACACGAACTCCCTGCCCGGCCGGTCGGGTGCGTCGCGTACGTCCTCGACGACGAAGCCGTGCTCGTGCAAGTCCCGCTCGATCTCGGTACGTTCGCGGAAGCGGAGTGTCGATTCCGAGATCAGTACGTCCCCGTCCGCGGCGAACACATGCGTACCCCGGAAGCTCACCAGCGGCAGGCTCACGTCCGTCAGCTCGGCCCAGGTCTCAACCTGGCCGACGCCCGGGATGTCCGTCATGCGGTACGTGGTCTCGCGCGTCCACTCCGCCCACTCCTCCCACACGCGCCGCGCCGGATCGCGCGTCTCGAAGACAAGCCGCCCGCCGGGCCGCAGCGCCTCGTACGCGCCGCGCAGTGTCGTACGCCACGCCCGCGGATCGGCGATCGCCTGGGCTACGTTCCCGGTCATCGTCACCAGGTCGACCCGCATGGGCGGCAGATCCCCCGCGTCGCCGTCGAGCCAGCGCACCCGCTCCGCGCCCGGCTTGCCACGCGCGACGTCGACGGACGCCCGCGCGGGGTCGATCCCGGTGACCGTCATCCCGCGCCCGGCGAGCAGCAGCGCGAACACGCCCGTACCGCACCCGATGTCCAGCACGGACCGCGCGCCGAACTCCTCCGCCATCGCGAGATATGCGTCGAGATCGCCGCGGTCCGGATCGAGCGGGTCGTAGATGGCGGCAAGGCGCGGATGCCCGAAAGCTGCGTCAACCATGGAGGCGAACGTATGCGGCCCCGAGCCCGCGCGGCCACCGCTTTTCCGGTACCGCGTTTCGGGCTACCGTGTTTTCCAGGCTGCCGCGCCAAGCGGTCGCGGGAAGGTGCCCGCTGGAGAGTTGGGCCTCCCTAGCGGTTGGCTCCCACTTCCTTGATCGCCATGTTCGCCAGCAGCATCGCGGGCGCCGAGGGCCTGCCCATGGATGTCCCGGTCCGGCACGACGCCTGACCGGGACATCCGGGTCGTGCCCGTTCGGCAGGGGCGGTCAGCACAGCTCGAATCCTTGGTGGCGGAAGACTCCGCTGAGGTGTTGATTGCCGTCCGCCGCGATCACGCACTCGATCAACTCCGTCCTGTGGGGCAAGACGGCGATCAACATCGACGGCATCTCGATCGGCGATCCAGGCGCCCACCAGCAGCAGGCCATCGCGGCCGTCCAGCCGGGCGAGCGGCTGCCCGCGCCGGCCGAGACCGGCATCGTCCTGCGGCACGGAACCCCGGTGCTGGGCTTCGCGTTCATGGGGTCCGGCCTGCACCAGAAGACCTTCCAGAGCCTGATCAACTATCTGCACTTCGGCATGACCGTCGAGCAGGCGGTGAACAAGCCGGACTTCTTCCTGCCCGCCTTCGATCCGGCCGACGGCTCGGCGATCGCGAACTTCGCGACAGGTGAGTACGACCACGCCGTGCTCGACGCGGCGGGCGTTCCGTGGCAGGAGGTCGACTCCGAAGCGGCGCGGTTCGGCGGCGAGGGCGTCTGGGTGGCCATCGAGCGGGACCCGGAGACCGGCGTGCTGAGCGCCGCGTCGCACAACCGCACCAACAGTGCCGCGGTCGCTTACTGACGGCCAGGCCCTGTCCGGTGGGTCGTCGCGGCCCCGCGAAGGTCCGCCGGACAGGACCTGGCCGGCCCATGGCCCGGAAACCGCCAGCGAAAGGACGTTGACGCAGTGTCCGTGGAGTACCCGCAAACCCGTACGACCGACGATGTCGCCACGCTCGCCGGAGTCACCTTCCCCGACCCGTACCAGTGGCTCCAGGGCAGTTCGGACGAGGTGGAGCGCTGGCAGGAGGAACAGGCGGAGCTCGCGGCGTCGTACGTCCGTGACTGGCCGTACTTCGACCGGCTGCGCGAGCGCGTGGCGCACTTCGCCGCGTCCCGGTACCCGGCGTATCCCCGCCCGGCCGGCGACCGCTGGGTGCGCACCCACACACCCGAAGGCACGAGCCAGGCGCAGGTGCTGCTCACCGGCGAACCGTACGGGGACGGCACCGTGCTCTTCGACTCAGTCGAGGAGCACCCCCGGCACCCGCCGTACGTCTCCTGGATCTCCCTCTCACCGGATGGCAGGATCCTCGCCCTCGGTGTCTGCGACGACGGCAGCGAACGCAACACGATCCGCCTGATCGACACCACCACCGGCGACCGGCTCCCCGGCGCCCCCGCCCGGGAACTGCTCGACAACTGGACCGGCGGCGCACACTGACTGCCGGATTCCAGCGGCTTCTTCTTCACTGCCATGGAGGGCGAGGCCACCGAACTGGTCCAGCACGTCTGGCTGCACAAAGTGGAGCCAGCCGTCACGACCCTGGTCGGCGTGCCATGGCCGCGGGAACAGGACTACCGGGTGGTCGTCGCCTCGGCCGACGGCCGGTCACGCCGTCGCCGTGTACGGCCTGCAGACCCCGATCCCCTTCGCCGTGGCGCCGATCGCGGAATCCGGCGAACTCGTCTGGAAGCCCTTCGTCACCGAGCGGATCGGCAGCCTCGCCGGCCATCTCGTGGGCGACGCGTGGATCGCCATCACCGATGTCGGCGCACCGCGTGGCCGCCTCGTGAGCATCGCCCTCGACAACGCCACGCTCAACGACCCCTCGACGTGGGCCGAACTGGTCGGCGAGTCCGACGCCGTGATGCGTTTCCTCACGCCGGTCGGCGACGAACTCTATGTCGCGGACCTCGTCGACACGTACTCGCAGGTCAGGGTGTTCGACCGGACCGGAGCGGCCCGCGGGCTCGTTCCCCTGCCCGGCCGGGGCTCCGTCGCGGAGCTGCCGTTCGCGATGATGAACCTGTTCCCGCCCGGCCGGCCGGACGAGTTCCTGTTCTCCTTCTCCACGTTCACCGCGTCGCCCGGATGCTTCAGCCACCGGCCGGGGGCGACGGGTGTCGAGATGCTGTCCGGGCCGGCGGTGACGCTCCCCGGCACCGTCGTGGAAGACGGTTGGGCCACGTCCGCGGACGGCACGAGGATTCCGTATCACCTCGTCCGCCGCCGCGACGTGCTGCTGAACCGGCCGCGCCCGGCCCTGATCTACGGCTACGGCGGGTACAACGCCGCCTGGCTGCCCGCGTATCCACGCGAGATGGCCGCTTTCGTCGACTCGGGCGGCGTCTATGTCCACGTACACCTGCGGGGCGGAAGCGAATTCGGCAGGGAGTGGTGGGAACAGGGCCGGCGTAAGAACAAGACCAACGGCTACGCCGACCTCTACGCCATCGCCGAGGACCTCATCGCCACCGGTGTGACCGGCCCGGACGTGCTGGCCGTCACCGGAGCCTCGAACGGCGGCACGCTCGCCGGCATCGCCGCCGTACAGCGGCCGGACCTGTTCGCCGTGACGGTTCCCCGCGTGCCGCACCTGGATCTGATCGGCGCGTGCGGGGACGGCTACGGCCGCTACACCGTGAACCTTGAACTGGCCGACGCCGACGACCCCGACGAGGTCCGCCGCCTCGCCGGGTTCTCCCCCTATCACCTCGTCAAGGAGGGCATTGTCTACCCGGCCGTCTTCGTCGACGCCGGTGACACCGACCCCCGCTGCCCGCCGTGGCACGCGAGGAAGTACGCGGCCCGCATGCAGGCGGCCACCAGCGGCGACGCGCCCATCCTCGTCCACGTCTGGCGGAATGTCGGCCACGGCTGGGCCACGGACGCGGAGACCGCCCTCACCGAACACACCGAATGGCTCGCGTTCACCATGAAGATCCTCGGCATGCGACCGCGGGAGGTGTGACCCGGCCGAGGAATCACCATCACTTCCGTCTTCGGCCCCGTCGCACAGGGCGGCCGTACAACGCGGCCCCCGCGCCTCCACACTGCTCGCGCTGACTCCGGCGCCTCGTCACTGGCAGTTCATACGCGATGTGTTGTGAAATGATCCGTCACCCTGTCTGAAATAACCCGTCACCCTGTCGCGGTCGTCGTCAGGTGATGTGCCGTAGCAGCGCGGCGACCGCCGGAGGTGCCTCGCCGGGAGGCCGTACGACCATGACTTTCCAGTTCGGTGCGTGCCGTTCGAACCGGTGCTGCGGCAGGTCGGGGAAGCGGTCGGCGATCGACATGGGCATGATGCAGACTCCCAGGTCGTTGCGGACCAGTTCTGCGGCGGCGACGATGTCGTTGACCTCGAACGTCGTGCTGCGCTCGACGCCCGCCGCCCGGAAGGACCGGTCGACCGCGTAGCGGATGGCCCAGCCGGGTGTGAAGTCGACCAGCGGCAGATGGGCGACATCGCCGAGTCGAACCTCGCCGCCCGGTGTCATCCCGGCCAGCACCCGCCGGGGCGAGGTCAGAAGCACCATGTCCTCACGGGACAGCAGCCTGGTCACCAGCCCGCGCTGCTGCTGGCGGTCGAGCGCCACCACGGCCAGGTCCACCGTGCCCTCGCGCAACGCCTGCCGGATGTCGGCGACCGCCGCCTGCCGCAGATGTACGACCACGCCCGGATGCTCCGCCCGTAGCGCGGCGAGTGCGTGGTGGAGCCCGGCCCACACCCCCTGCATCGTGCCGACCGTCACCCGCCCGCGCAGTTGTCCCTGTACGGCGTCGACGGCCTCCCGCGCCAGTTCGGCGGCGCGGAGCGCCGCGCGTGCGGCGGGTACGAACGCCTCTCCGGCCGGGGTCAGTGCGACGCGGTGCGTGGTGCGGTCGAACAGAGCGGTGCCCAGTTCCCGTTCGAGGGCGCGGACCGTGCCCGACACGGCCGACTGCACCATGTGCAGCCGTCGTGCGGCCGCCGTGAAACCGCCCGCCTCGGCGACCGCGACGACGACCGCCATCTGCCGCAGATCCATCGTCCGCTCCCGGTCCAGCAGCGCTCCGTCCGACCGGCCGCGCTCCGTCCGGTGCGAAGGCGACGGTCTTCGATCTTCACCGCATCGTATGCGGAAGGCGCCGGGGTGTTCTCGTACGCTGCGGGCGTTCGGTGGCCCAGTAGACCAGGGCGATCAGGGGAAGGGCGGCACCGAGGGCGGTGATGGCGGTCCAGCCTCCGGCGTGGTAGACGGCGGAGCCGAGCTGGGAGCCGATCGCGCCGCCGACGAAGAACAGCGCGATGAAGGCGCTGTTCAGCCGGGCGCGGGCGGCGGGGTCGAGCTGGTAGACGGTGTGCTGGCCGAGGACGAGGGTGGTCTGCACCGCCATGTCGATCAGGATCGCGGCCAGGGCGATCAGGGCGATGCTGTGTCCGCCGAATCCGGCGAGTCCGAAGGCCAGGGCCGCGACCCCGAAGGCGATGCCGGTCATGGGGCGTACGAGCCCGCGGTCCGCCCAGTGTCCGGCGAAGGGGGCGATGGCGGCTCCGGCCGCCCCGACGAGGGCGAAGACGCCGACTCCGATCTGTGAGTAGTGGAACCGGGGACCGGTCAGGACGAAGGAGACGGTGGTCCAGAAAGCGCTGAACGCACCGAACATCGCCGCCTGGTAGAGGCCGCGGCGCAGCAGCGCCGGGTGTGTGCGGACCAGCCGGGCGGTCGAGCGCAGGATGTGGTGGTACGGGATGGCGGTGGTCGGCGCCTGCTGCGGCAGGGCGACGCGCAGGGCCACGGCGAGGATGGCCATGAGCCCGGCGGAGCCGAGGAAGACGACGCGCCAGTCTGTGAGGTCGGAGACCACGCTGCTCAGGGTGCGGGAGAGCAGGATGCCGGTGAGGAGGCCGCTCATCACCCGGCCGACGATGCGGCCCCGGGCATGGTCGGGAGCGAGGGTGGCGGCGAAGGGCACCAGTATCTGGGCGACGACCGAGGTGGCGCCGCTGACCAGCGAGGCGATCAGCAGCATGGGGAAGCTGATGGCGAGTCCCGCCGCGACGAGGCTCACGGTCGTGATCGCCAGCAGAACGGTGATCAGGTTGCGCTTTTCGAGCCGGTCGCCGAGCGGGACCAGGAAGAGCATGCCGATCACGTAGCCGACCTGGGTGAGTGTGACGAGGGTGCCGGTGGTGGCCGTGCTGGTGTGGAAGACGCCGCTGAGCGAGGGCAGCAGGGGCTGCGCGTAGTACAGGTTGGCGACGGTCATTCCGGTGGCGACGGCGAGGAGGACGACCAGCCAGCCCGGAACGCCGTGTGGGGCTTCGGTGTTCACGGGCCGGCGGGGTTTCCGGACGTCGGGTGATGCGGACATGTGCACCTTCTTGACGGGGCGGGCCGGGAAGCCGGGCCGGACGGAAGCGCTGCGGGGTGGCCGGCGGCTTCTTCGATACCGGCACGCAGACGTAAGCACGGACCGCCCCGCGATGCTTCCTCATCGCTCGCGATGGTTCCGGATATCAGTCATCTCAATCAGAGATGAGCGGGCGGCGTGCGGAAACCAGGCGGGTCTGTACCCCACGGACAGGCCGGCCCCGTCTGCCGACTCCCGACCGGCGCGGTGGGGAAGCGACGGTCCTCGCGTGCGAGCGGTCCGTGGCAGCGCCGGCACCGTCCACGCTGACGTGGCCTTTCCCTGGGCCCGCATCTTCCCCGCGCGGTCAGCGACAAGATGGCAGGCGCAAAGGGTGCTTTGTGTGTGCGCGCCAGGACACCCTGGCCGCGTCGACGGGGCAGCGCTACCTGGGGAAGCGGTGGAAGGCAGGAGTGCGACGCGATCCGGTCGTATGCTGCGGGAGTTGAGGCAGGCCCGTGGCCCGACGATCGAAAAGCCGGCCGAGGCGTCCGGGGTTTCGGGGCGCGCGATAGGTGACGTGGAGCGGGGACGGCGTCTGCGTACGCATCGTGGAACGGTCGTCGCACTCGCACAGGGCCTGCGGTTGGACGAAGCGGCGCGCGCGGAACTGCTGACAGCCGCCCGTCCGGGCACGCGGCCCTCCGGTTCCGTCAAATCCTCCTCATGCGCGTTGCCGCGAGGTGTCCCGGACTTTGTTGGGCGTCACACCGAATTGGCCCTGTTGCATGCTCTTGCGAAGCCGCCCTCCGACGCCCGACGGGGTGTTCCTGCTGAGCATGCGCGGCCTGGACACGCAGCCGCTTTCGGCGGAGGAGGCGGTGCTGCGCCTGCTGGGCGCCTGGGGTGTGGCCGACCATGAGGTGGCACAGCTCGGCGCTGAGGAGCGTCTCGCGCGCTGTCACACGATCGCAGCCGGGCTCCAGGCGGTCCTGGTCCTGGACAATGCCGGCAGCGAGGCCCAGGTGAGACCCCTGCTGCCGCGTGAGGGGCGTCAGATGGTCGTGGTGACTAGTCGCCGTACCCTCGTCGGCCTGGAGGGAGTGCGGCGCATGGAGCTGGGTGCGCTGACGCAGCAGGAGTCCACCTCCCTGCTGCGTTCCGTCGTCGGCGCGGGCCGTGTGGACGCGGAGCCCGACGCCGTACGCTCAGTGACCGAGTTGTGCGGGGGCCTTCCCCTGGCCTTGCGCGTGGCCGCGAACTGCGCCGCGACCCGCCCGAGTTGGAGCCTGCGGCGGCTCGCAGACCGCCTCACCGACGAGGATCGCAGGCTGGACTCGCTCAGCGCCGGTGATCTGCGTCTCAACACGGCGTTCTCCCTGTCCTACTCACGTCTCGCCCCTGAGACCGCCCGGATGTTCCGGCTGGTGTCGCTGGTGCCGGGACAGGATTTCAGCGTGCCGTCGGCGGCCGTCCTCGCGGGTGTGTCCCTGGCCACCGCGGAAGACGCGCCGTCCGGGTGGGCTTGGTGGCCATGTTGGGTTTCTCCTCGGTGCTGATGGCTGTCGGGTCAGCCGGCGTGCAGCGCGGTGCGCAGGGTCGTGACGGCCAGGGTGATGGCGGCCTCATGCTGACCCTCAGCGCCCAGAGCACGCATCTGGAAGGCACCCCCGGGCAACGCCTCGGCCCCCTCGACCACGACGCGATGCGCCTGCTCGACATGACCACACCTGCGACCTTCGCGCACCACATTCAAGAGGAGTCGGCCCCCTCATGCCCGCATGGACGAATGTCGCAGAGATGCGCTCGGAGAAGTACTTCAGGGTCTCGAAGACCTCGTCGCCGGCCCGAGCGATCTGCGGACTTTGTGAATCTCGACGACCAGCACCCGGGCCGGTGCGGGAGTCCGTGCAGACGCCGACCAGGGCCTGATGATGTCCGTCATGTTCGGCTGGGGACGGACCGGCAGGCCCAGGAAGCGCGTGAACTCGGCGCGACCATACACCGTTTTCTCGACGGACGAGGCGGCGACCACGAGCATCCGGGCGTGACGGTCGAGCTGGTCCTCGTCGTAGAGGGCCCGCTCTGCCGGGGACAGCCTTCGCAGTTCGTCGGAAGACAGCAGGACGGGGGGTTCGGGTGGGCCGGCGGCGAACGTCCGCCATCCGTCCGGGATGGTGAGCTGTCTGAACAGCACACCCGTACGGAACCCCCCCGCCCCGCGCTCGGTTTCGAGAAGCCTTCTCGGCGCAGACCGCCGCCCACGACCAGCGGGAGCACCCCGACCGAACCTCACGGAAGAGACGCTGGCCGGTGACGTTCAAGATGGTTCATCTTTACTGGATCAGCTCGATGTGCGGATGATCCGGGGACGCCGGGCAGACGTGGAGTTGCAGATCATAGCCTCGGGCGAGATCGATCATGGTGAAGTTTGCCGGAGGAGTACCTGGGAGCAGCGGCGTGGGGTTGGCCTGGTCCTCTTCGGGGGCCCAGCTTTCGGTGGCGTCGTCCCATTCGGTGGTGGCGATCGTCAGCAGCGGGACCGCCTCGGTGCTGCATGCGGAACAGATCCGAGGCATGGGATCGGTGAGGCCCCAACGGGTCCAGCCACCGGCCTTCCAGCCGGGGGAAATGGACAACATGTCCATGTAGAGCTCCTTCGGGGCCACTTCATAGGAGCTGTCCAGGGCTGATCCGGCCGCCTGCCACCTGCTCCAGTCGCCCAGTTCTTCCTGCAGCTCCTTGCTCAGCTCCAGATAGTTGGGGTACTCAGTGACCTGCTCCGGTGTGAGCAGACACGGCTCCGGCAGATAGGTGGGGAACTGGATCGCGGGCGGCTCGGGCGGTGTGTCGAGTACGTCCGTTACGGTCGCGGCGGACCGCCAGAACAGTGCGGTCCTTGGGTGCGCCGGGTGGTCGAAAGGGCACCAGAGCACTTGAAGCAGGTCGGCTTCGGACCGGCCGGCCGGGCGCCGCAGGGGGATGTCGCGTGCGTACAGCTGGGCGACGGGCAGCATGGCGATCGGGCCCTCAGGCCAAGGGCGGCCGACCATGATCCGCTTCTCGATCGCCAATTCCTCGGGTGTGGCCCAAGGCCCCTGAGGATCGCGGCGCCGCCGACTTGCCGATTCTGCCCGGTTACGACGCCACAGCCGTACGTCCTCCGGCGAGAGGGCCGCGTTCACCCGGTCCCACTCGTGTGGTCCATCGCAATGCGGCCACGGCTCGTCGGCGGGCCACAGCAGCGGCCCGCCGACGGAACTGTCGTGCGGTGACGGCGTCCCGGGGCGGGGATGCAGCCGAGTCGCTGTACGTGCCAGGGTGGCCAGTTGAGGGAAAAGCGCGGTGATGTCGAACGGGCGCGGCGGGGTGGTGCGACTCATACTGGCTCCCGTAGGCGCGAACTGGCTGAGATCAGTTTCCGAGGTTGAGCAGCCCAGCGCTTGCCTGGGTGTTGGGAACGTAGACGTTGGGGAACAGCTGCTCCGTCGTTCCGTTCGCCCGTTCGATGTCAGCGCTCATCGTGACTCCCACCGGGATCGTGCACAACGCCTGATCCGGACGTCACAGCCGACGGGTTCGACGTACCCGGAATCGGCCCGGCGCGCCACCGCCGGACCCCGGCCCGCCGGGCTGCCCCGGAGTGCAGTGCCGCGGAGCGGAGGGCTGAGCTTGGCTGATCGCCTGCGCCGAGGCCGAATTGATGACGCAGCCGCCTTCCGGCGTACAGGGGCAAAGACATCTTGCGGAGCCGGAACAGGACACTCCCGGAATGGACGGACCGGTCTCAGGAATCCCCCAGATATCCGGGATGGTGCCTGGACTGCGACGGACCCGATCATGAGCGCATCCCCCAGAACTCATGGAGATGCTGTGTCCCGATACAGATCGCGTCTGTCCCGGCTGCTGGCCGCGGTGCTGGCCGCCTCGGCGCTGGCCGTGGTGCCGGTCGTCACCACCACCCCCGCCGCCGCGGCGACGGGCTGCGTGCCGAAGCCCCCGAAGTTCCCGTCCCCGACGGACCCGGCTCCGCCGGCCCCCGTACCTCCGCAGATGACCATGGAGGAGATCAAGGCATACGTCGCCGGACACCACAGCACGCACGGTGTGAAGGGTGACCCGCACGTATACATCAGCGACCAGGGCCACCCCACCGTTGGTGTCGGGTTCAACCTCGACCGCCCGGACGCCCCGGCCCTGCTCGCCGCCGTGGGCGCCGACTACACCGCGGTGCGCAACGGCACCCAGAACCTCACCTCGTTCCAGATCATCACGCTCTTCGAGGCCGACTTCAACGCGGCGATCACCACGCTCGAAGGGATCTTCCCCGATCTGTGGTACACCCTGCTGCCGAACCGCAGAGCTGTCCTGATCGACATGATGTACAGCATGGGTGTCACCGACTTCTCCTACTCCAAGCTGTTCATCGCGGCCGTCAGGGCGGAGACCTGGCCGCTCGCCAACATGGCGCTGATGAAGTTGGCCTACGCCAACCAGTTCAAGACGCAGGCGTCCGAGAACGCGGAGATCCTGCGTGACGGCGCGAACTGCAAGGCCCCCGCGTCGGTGCCCGCACACACTTCCACCGGCGGCGGCAACGGCAGCACGGCCTACGGGGACGGCACCCTGGTGAGCCTGCCGGGCGGTCTGCCGGGCGGCAGTGGCGGCAGTGGCGGAGGCGGCATCAGGTCGCTCCAGGGCATCACCCTCTGCAGCATCCAGACCTTCAGCGTCTACTACGAGGACCACTGGGTCTCCACCACCATCATCGACTGCGGCCCGTAAGCGCGGCCCGTAAACGCGCATCGGGCGGGACTCGGGGGAGTACGGGGACGGGGGAGTAC
>NZ_LATD01000158.1 GCF_000981895.1 Streptomyces odonnellii
CCCCCCGGCTCGCGCTGTCCGCCGACCCCACGTACACCTTCGAGGGCGGCGAGCTCGACCTGCCGTGGCCGGACGAGGGCCAGGGCGGCGTTGTGGTCGAGGGCGTCGGGACCGTCGGCATGTACGGCGAGCAGAAGCCCGCCCCCATCGCCAGCGTCGCCAAGACCATGACCGCGTACGTCATCCTCAAGGACCACCCCATCAGCGGCGACCAGGTCGGCCCGCAGATCACCGTCGACAAGCAGGCGGGCGAGGAGTCCAACCGTCCCGACGAGTCGACGGCGCCCATAGAGGAGGGCGAGCAGTTCACGCTGAAGCAGATGCTCCAGCTCCTCATGATCCCGTCGGGCAACAACGCCGCCCGCCTGCTCGCCCGCTGGGACGCCACGACCGAGGAGGCGTTCGTCAAGAAGATGAACGCCGCCGCCAAGGAACTCGGCATGAAGGACACGACGTACACCGACCCGAGCGGCCTCCAGGCCACCACCGTGTCCACCGCCGCCGACCAGATCGAACTCGGCAAGGCGGTCATGCAGAACGAGGTGTTCCGCGACATCGTCAACACGCCCCAGATAAAGATCCCGGGCGTCGAGCCGATGATCTACAACAACAACCGGATCCTGCTGGAGCCGGGCGTGAGCGGAATCAAGACCGGCTCCTCCACCCCGGCCGGCGGCAATCTGCTCTGGTCGGCGAACACCGTCGTCGACGGCAAGAACCGCCGGATCATCGGCGCCGTCATGGGCGCTCAGCAGGGGACGACCCTGGACGACAAGCTTCAGCTCTCGATCGACAACAGCCTCAAGGTGATCAAGGCCGCGCAGGAGGGCGTCACCTCGGCCGGGGTCGTCAAGAAGGGCGAGGTCGTCGGGTACGTGGACGACGGCCTCGGCGGCCGGACCCCGGTCGTGGCGACGAAGGAACTCAGGGCGGTCGGCTGGGCCGGGCTCGATGTGAAGCTGAACCTGGGCGCGGGCGCCGGGCGCGAGGTTCCGCACACGGCGGAGGCGGGCACGGTGGTCGGCGAACTGACCATCGGCACGGGTACGGGCAAGGTCTCCACCCCGGTCGCACTCCAGCGGGCCCTGGCGGAACCGGGCTTCGGAGCGAAGCTGACACGCGTGGGCTGAGCCGGGTCCGGGCCCGGGTCCAGGCCCGGCCCCGGGCCACTGGCTCCAGCCCACTGGCACACCGACGAACCCACTGACACACCGACGCCCGGGGAGGGCGGCCCTCATGGGCCCCTCCCCGGGCGTCGTCACGTGCTAGCGTCCCGAAACGGACATCTGCCAGGGTGACCGGACCGACCGGGCGGCACCGACCGGGCAACTGCGGCGCGCGGGGCGGCGTCCTTGCCCACATCGGCTGTGCCTGTCGGTATCGGCCGTGCCCGCCCGCATCGGTCGTGCCGGGCACGCCGACCATCGGCGGAGCCTCCGGGAGCCGCCGGAAGGCCTCCGGGAGCCGCCGTACCGCGCGGGAAGGCGACTGCCGGGCGGTGAGGGTGACCTCCGGGCGGTTCGACGGGTGACCTCCGGGCGGTGAGCAGGGCGACCGCCGGGCGGTGAGACGGAAAGACGTGGAGAGCCGCAGTGACCACCACTGAGCCGACGCACGCCGACGGCAGCGAGGGACCGGCCCCCGGGCCGCGAATAGGGCTGCCCGCTGCCGGACCCCCCGCCACGCTCCGCGCCCTCATCGAGCGGCACCCCGTCCTCGCCACCACCTTCGTCGCCGCCGTCGTCCACATCGTCTGGTTCTTCTTCTTCGCCAACAGCGGCGGCGACATCGCCGCCCAGGACGCCTGGGCCGAGTTCGTCGGCCGCTATCCCGACTCCGCGTACAACCTCGCCTGGTACGGCGGCATGCACCCCGTCTCGTACAGCGTCGTCTCGCCGTACCTGATGTCCGTCCTCGGTGTGCGTACGACGATGATGGTCGCTGGCACCGTGTCCGCCGCCCTGACCGCGCTGATCCTGGCCCGCGTCCGCGCCGTGCGGAATCCGGTGGCGTGCTCGGTCGCGGGGATCTTCGCGTTCCTCTGCAACGCGCTGTCCGGGCGCGTCACCTTCGGCCTCGGCGTGATGTTCGCGCTCGGCGCGGTCGCCGCCGTCTTCTGCTGGCCGCACCGCTGGCGTACGAAACGCTGGGCCAAGGCCGTCGCCGCCGCCCCCCTCGCCGGGCTCGCGACCGCGGCCAGCCCGGTGGCCGGGCTGTTCCTCGGCGTCGTCGCGGCGGCGCTCTTCCTCAACAAGCGGCGCCCCGGCGCGTACGCCCTCGGTCTCGCGCCCGCCGCCGTCGTGGCGCTCTCGGCCTGGCTGTTCCCGTTCTCCGGCACGCAGCCGATGTCCGTGGGGACGGCGTCGCTGCCGTTCCTGTACGCGGTGTTCGTGTTCGTCCTCGTACCGCGCGAGTGGCGTACGGTCAGGGCCGCCGCGGCCGTCTACGGCGTCGGGGTGCTGCTGACGTATGTGATCGACTCGCAGATCGGGTCGAACGTGTCCCGGCTGGCGATGATCATCGCGGGCGTGGTGCTGTGGGCGGCCGTGCCGTACACCGCGCGGCGCACCCGCCGCCGGTACGTCCTCATGCTCGCCTTCGTCGGGCTCAATCTCTGGATCGGCTTCAAGGGCGTGGACGACATGGTGCGTACGGCGCCCACGGCGTCCTGGGCCCGCGAGCTGGCGCCGCTGGTCAACCAGTTGCAGCAGGCAGGCGCGGAGAAGGGGCGGGTCGAGGTGGTCCCCGCCAGCAGCCACCGCGAGGCGTCGGCGCTCGCCCCGTACGTCAATCTCGCCCGAGGCTGGAACCGGCAGGCCGACATGGAGCGCAACCCGCTCTTCTACGACGACACCCTCACCGCCGAGAACTACCGCGGCTGGCTCGACCGCTGGGCCGTGCACTTCGTCGTACTCCCCAAGGGCAAGCCGGACTCCGGCGCCGGCCTGGAGGCGGAACTCGTACGGCGCGGACAGCCGTACCTCGAACACCTCTGGGGCGACTCCAACTGGCAGCTCTACGCCGTCAAGGACCCCAAGCCGATGGCCGACCCGCCCGCGACGGTGGACCGGGCGGGCGCGGGCGAGCTGACGATCCATGTGAGGTCGGCGGGGCGCGTGCTGATCCGGATCCCGTACTCGCCGTGGCTGGGGCTGGTCGACGGGGACGGCAGGAGTGTCGTACCGCCGCAGGAGACGGCGGCGTCGAAGGCGGACGAGGACGGGCCCAAGGCCTACACCAACCCCAACGGCTGTCTGATGAAGGCCGCGGAGACGGTGGAGGGCGACGAGTGGACCCTGCTCCTGGCGCCGAGACCCGGCGTCTACCGGCTGGCGGCGCCGTACCAGCTACCGCGCGGGACGGGGTGCCCGGAGGAGCTGCGGTAGGCACTGCGCGGGGTACGGGGTGCGAGGTACGGGCGTGCCGTGGGCGTGCAGCCGGTGTACGGGGTACGAGGTACGGGTCTGCCGTGGGCGGGTGCAGTCGGTGTCGGTGTACGGGCGGGTGGTGCGGCCCGGCGCGGCGGGCGTGTGCGGCCTGGCTGAGACGGTGTCGTGTGCGAATCGGCGGCTTCTGCTGCCGGGCGGCCCCGCGATCCCCCATAGTGAGGCGGCATGAGGTGCGAACGGTGCGGGAGCGGCCGGGGAGGCCCACTGCCGGGCATGGTCTGCCCCGTGTGCGGGGCTGAGAGCCGTACCACTTCTCGGACGGGACCACGTACACGTACAGGACCGGGACCCCGTACGCACCGGAGAGCACCCTCGGCGCGCTCGGCGCGCGACTCCCGCTCGCGGGGCCAGGTGCTCGCCGTGGTGGTGCTGGTCTTGTGCTGTGTGGGCGCGACGGTCGCGGCGGTGGCCGGTTCGGGCGGCGGGGACCCCGTCGAGGACACCGGACCCCGTGCCGCACCGACCGGGTTCGGACCCCCGCAACTGCCGGGCCTGGCGGGCGCGGCCGACCCGAGCGAGAGCCCTGGCGCATCCGATACGCCTGGCACGTCCGGCACGGCCCCCGGTGGGGACGCCGGTGCCGGGTCGGCCGTCGGGTCGGGCGGTGGCTCGGGCCTCGGCTCGGGTGGTGGTTTCACGGCTTGGGCGGGGCCCGGCTGCACCACCGGCGCGTACGAGGAGCACGGCCGCTTCGAGAACGGCGACGCCGCCTGGTACACCGTCCCCTCCGGCGGCCACCGCGACGCCGCCTGCGACGGCAGCTTCACCGCCGTCCCGATGTCCGGCAGCCCCGACCACGACCGCGGCTCCACCGCGATCTGGTCATGGAAACTGGGCAAGGAGTACGCGCGCTGCGCCCTCGCCGTCTATGTCCCGGACAGCGGCCACGCCCCCGACTCCGCGGGCCACCCCACGGTCTACCGCGTCCTGACCGCCGCCTCACGCACCACTTCATCCGCCGCCTCCCACACCCCCGCACCCACCTTCGGCATCCGCCAGACCACGCACCGCGGCAGCCTGGTCGACGTCGGCAGTTACCGGGTCGACGGCGACTCCTTCTCGGTCCAACTCCTCGACCGGGGCCAGGACTGGGGCACCCCGGACCGCTACTCGGCCCACCACGCGGCGGCCCAGATGAAACTCGCCTGCGCCTGAGGGCCCTTGATCAGCCACCCGCATCCCAAGGCACGGCGGAGGCCGTCACCTTCAACTCCCGCCACACCAGGTGGGCTTCGCCGAGTCGCCATCGACGGGCGGCGGTGTCGTACGGAGCACGGCCGACGGCGCGCGGGGCCATCGGCCGTGCCGGGTACGGAAGTCGTGCCGGAAGCGGGGCCAGGCACGGGCCGGGCCGCGCCGGACGGGATTTGTCAGAAACGGCCCAGGGGCGGCCCAGGCGTGTACCGGGTCAGCGGCCGAGCGCCCGGGCGAGCTGTCCCTTGTTCATCGACGAACGCCCTTCCACGCCACGCTTCTTGGCCTCGGCGTACAACTGGTCCTTCGTCGGCCCCTGCGCCCCGCTGTGCGACCGCTGCCCGCCGCGCTGCGAAGCGGACTTGGGGTCGCGCATCGAGGTGCTGCTCGCCGTCTTCGCCTCCCCGGACCGCGCCCGCTCCTTGTTGACCGTGCGCGACGCCATTTCCTTCGCCCGGCCCGTGGGCGTACCACTCTTCTCCGCGCCCTCCTTGATGTGCTCGTACTGGCGCTCCCGCTTGGGACTCGAACCTCGCGGCATGTCACTTCTCCTTGACCCTGGCTCCGGCCCCTGGCGGGCCGGGCGCGTTCGACGACGACGGTGGGCGACGATGGGCGCGTACCCGCTGATCCACGGCCCTCACATCGGCCGCCGCGACACGCCCGCCCGTTCCCACTGCACGCCCGGAAGCGGCCCGGCGCGACACGAGGTGCGCCGTACGGGGGACGCAGGACGGCGCCGTACGAAGCCGTACGACGCCGTGCCCGTCGGTCGCGGACCGCCAAGGACCGCCGGAGAGCGGCCTTTCGAGGCTACGAGCCCTCGGCCGCCTTCGCTCCGGACGACCGCTGCCCGTACCAACTCCGGTGCGATACGGGCGGTTGGGCGATACGGGCGGTCGGGCGGTTCAGACGGTGCCGCGCCCAGCACCCGCCCGTCCGATCCCGCTTCATCACAAGGTCACGGAGTCGCCCGGTGCGAGGACGAGCAGATTGTCGAGGCCGTGGCGCGTGAACGCCGCGCGGAGGTCGTCCGGGCCCTCGGTGAAGTGCTGCCACCCCTCGCTGTGCACCGGGATGACCGTACGGGCCCTGAGGAGGCGGGCGGCTCGGGCCGCCTGGTCACTGGTGAGGGTGAGGTAGCCGTCCAGGAGCGGGGTACGGGCCGCGCCCGCGAAGAGCACGGCGATGTCGACCGGCGCGAAGCGCTCCGCGATCCGGGCCACGACGTCGAGCGAGGCGTTGTCGCCGCTGATGTACACCGTCGGGGTGTCGTCGGCGGTCAGGACGAATCCGGTGACCGGCCCCGTGAGGTGTTCGGTGTTGTCAGGACCGTGCTGGGCGGGCACCGCGGTGATCCGTACGGAGCGACCGTCCGGGCGGCCGAGAACCAGATGCTCCCAGGGCGCCAGCCCGGACGCGGTCCCGCCGAGGCGCTCGGCGGCCACGGGCGTGGTGAGCGTGACCGGGACGTCGGCCAGCAGCGCGCGGCCCCGCAGGTCCAGGTTGTCGGCGTGCTGGTCGTGCGAGAGGAGTACGGCGTCGAGGTCGCCCAGCTCCGTGGGGCGCACGGCGGGGCCGGTGGTCTTGACGAGGGTGCGGGTGCCGCTGGCGATCGGCCCGGGCGGGTCGAACGTGGGATCGGTCAGCAGCCGCAGCCCCCCGCTCTCGACGAGAGCGGTCGGCCCCCCGACGAGCCGTACGGCCACGACCTCCCGAGCATGTCCGGGCGGCTCCGCCGGGGTCCGCCGTGGCGTGTCCATGGCCCATTGTGCGCACGCGGCGGTGCGGGGCGCCGCTCGGCGTGGAGAGATGGCGGGGGCGCCCCGGCGCGGAGTCGGCCCGCCGAGGGGGCGGCGCTGCGCCGGCACCGGCAGGCGTCCGCTCCGGCACTGGCCCGGCGTCCGTCGGCAGCGCCAGTACCCGTTCCGGCGCCCGAGGCCTGGCGGGCGCCCCGGTGCTGCGGTGGCCGGTGCGGGAAGCTCGGCGGGCGGCCGGTGCCGGGTGCCGGGTGCTGCCGCCGGGGTCACTCCCGTACCTCCGCCTGTTCCACCGCCGCCGGCGCAGCGCGAGGCCGGCGGGCACGGCGCACGAGCGGAGTCCTGGCGGTACTGACGTACCTACGGGCCGTCTTGGTAAGGCGCAACGCCCGCCCTCCGCGAGCAGCACCGCCGTACCGCCTCACGGAGTGAGGACGAGGCGGCCGTTGGCCGTGTGGTTCTCCAGCCGCTCGTGTGCGGTCGCGGCGTCCGCCAGCGACAGGATCTCGATCTCGGTGTCGGCCAGTCCGGCGGCGGCAGCCTTCAGCGCGGCCTCGGCCGCGGGCCGGATGGCCTCGGGGTGTGCCGGCAGATAGGCGCCGGCGTTGAACCCGGCGACGACGACGTTGCTCTGCCATATCCGGTTGCCGTCGATGCGGTGGCTCCAGTCGCCGTCGGCATGGCCGACCAGCAGCAGACGGCCGGACAGGGCGAGCAGGTCCAGGCTCCGGGTACGGACCGTACCGCCCACGGGGTCGACGATGACGTCGAACTTCTCGTCGCCGAGGGCATCGGGCAACTCGGCGGAGTCGACGATCCGGTCGTACGGCAACTTGGTCGTGGCCGCCGCGCCCATCCTCTCGGTACGGACCGTGCCGACCACCCGTGATGCGCCCAACTGCCGTGCGATGCCGGGGAAGGCGGCCGCGAGCGCGCCCAGCGCGCCATGGACGAGGACGCTCTCGCCCGCGGATATCCGGATGGCACGGGTGAGCGCGACGTGGGCCATGATCGCGTTGGGGACGACGGCGACGGCGAGGGCGGGATCGATGTCGTAGCCCTCCGTGGACACGACCCGCGCCTGGTCGCCGACGTACACCGAGGCGTATCCGCCCGTGGCGTCGGCGGAGAGCGTGACCACCTTCTCACCGATGGCGAAGCCGGTGACCCCGTCACCGAGCGCCCGCACGGTGCCCGCGACCTCGAGACCGGGCACGTACGGCGGTTGCGGCAGCCCTTCGCGGCCCTGGAACAGCCCCCGCCGGATGTAGACGTCGATGAGTCCGACAGCGGCGTGAGTGACGTTGATCGCGACCTGCCCGGGCCCGGGTGCGGGATCCGGCAGATCGGCGAGGGCGAGCACATCCGGCTCGCCGAACCGGCCGGCCTGAACAGCCTGCATGACGTTCTCCTTGTTTTCTTTAACGCACGTCGTGATGCGTTATTGCGACCGTAGCAGGGAGAGCGGATTAGCGCATCATGAGGTGCGTTACGTTCATGACGTGCGCGTTATGCTCACGGCATGCGTCAGAGGGCTCGATCGGTCGAGGACAAGGCACGTCGCGCCGAAGCTCTGCTGGAAGCGGCGGAGGAGATCGCGCTGGAGCTCGGCGGCGTCCGTTACGTCACGCTGGCCGCGGTCACCGAACGGGCCGGCCT
Organism: Streptomyces odonnellii; assembly: GCF_000981895.1. Taxonomy (GTDB): domain Bacteria; phylum Actinomycetota; class Actinomycetes; order Streptomycetales; family Streptomycetaceae; genus Streptomyces; species Streptomyces odonnellii. Next base: position 8,063 of record NZ_LATD01000158.1, read on the forward strand.
GCACCGCACCGGGGTGCGGCGGTATTACGCCAGCAAGGAGGAACTGTTCCTGGAGCTGGCGGAGCGGGGCTGGGGCCAGTGGCGTGACGCGGTCAAGGACGAGACCGGTGACCGCTCCGGCCTCGGGCCCGCACAGACCGCCGCGGTGGTCAGCGGGACCCTCGCCTCACTGCCGGTCTTCTGCGACCTGCTGACCCACGTCCCGTTGCACCTCGAAGGCGACGTGGACATCGAACGGGCCCGCCGGTACAAGACCAACGCCTTCGCCGCTCACGACGAGATCGCGGCCACCCTGGACCGCGCGAGCGGCATGACGGCCGAGCAGATCGTGAACCTGCTGGCGGTAGCGGTCGTACTGGCCGCCGGCTTCTGGCAGGTCTCCCACCCGACCCCGACCCTCGCGGCGCTGTACGACCAGGTACCGGCCTGGGGCCACGCCGCCCTGGACTTCACGCCGCGCCTCGACCACCTGCTCAAAACATTCGCGACCGGCCTCACGGAAACGCCCACCCCGATGGACGCGAGCTAGCGCCTGCCCGCCGTATCTTCGGTGATCAGGCCCACAGGCTGCTGTGGGCAACACGGCGGCGTACTGACAAGCGACATCGGCCGGTTCGCCGAACCCGGCTCACCGAACAAGCCCAGGCTGAACCCGGGGCAGCTCGCCGGTCAGAACGGCAGGTCGGCCTGGTCCTCCGGCGAAAGGCGCCATTCGCCGGCCGACGGGTTCAGCGGAGCGTCGCACCAAGCGAACGGGTTCTGTCGGACCTCCAGGCCCGTAGTGTCCTCGCCCCACATGGCGAGGGCTTCGACGGCTCGGCCCTGGTACTGCCACAGGGCACTGGCGGCCAGAGTTTCCCGCAGCATTGGGGCCACGGCTGTTCGGTGACCGTGCAGGCGGGGATCGTCCAGCAACGGGACGCAGGCGGCGAGGGCCGCTTCACGCACGTGGGCGTCGGGGTCGTCGAAGCAGGCGGAGACGGCGGAGAAGAGCAGAGGGCGGATCTCGCAGGTCTGGACGAACGGAGGGTAGTCCTCGGGCGGGAGGCCGACGCGGCGCATCGTTGCCCCGGTTTGATCGCCGGCGGCGTCGGCCACTGAGCCCAGCCACCCCAGCAGTTCGGCGCGCATGGGCCCGGGGAAATCTCCGGACTCCTTGTCGACGGGCAGGGCGGTACGTGGGTCGAGGAGGATGGCGGCCACATAGAGCGCGGCCGGGATCGTTGCGCCGTAGAGGGTGTTCTGGTGGTGCACCGCGTGGTGCAGATGGTTCAGGGCCCGTGATCGCACCCGCTGGTCGGCGTCCAAGAGCGAGACGAGCTGCGCGGAGGTGTCCTCGGCTGTCCCGTAGGCATGCTCCAGTGCGGCCCAGTCGGTTTCGGCCAGTACGGCGGCCGGGCCGGGCGGAGGAGTCAGGCCCACCGATGACCCCGCCGGACCGGGTCCATCGCCTCGGCTGCCGTGTCCTCAGCAAGCCGCTCGATCTCCTCGGGCGCCTCCCGCAGGCCGACGAGGAAGAGCCGGCCACCGACGAGACGACGCCCAGCGTTCCGGGCGGTACGCGGGTCGTACTTCAACTCACCCAACTCCGCCGCACGGTTGTCGCCGTTCAAGACCAGTTGCACATAGTAGCCCTGGGGCTGAGGCTTGAGTGCGACCCGCACCAGCGACTCCAGCCGGCCGACCTTCACGCTCGGCATCTTGGGTTGCACCGCGAGCGGCTTCGCTCGAAACAGATGCGCTACAGCGGCCTGGCCTCTCACGACGCTGCGTTGTTCACCAGTTCCGCCACTGATCGGTGAGTTCGTGTCGGCCAAGTCCACGCCTGGCGGTCAGGGCCACGACGTCTACCCCTTGCTCGGTGAGAGCCTCGTCGATGAAGAGGCAGAGCTGCTCGCGTTCATCGGTCTCGAAGGCGTCTCCGTCGTGGGCCTCGTTCACCGCGTTGAGGGCCAGGACGACGCGCTCAACTCCCGCGAACACCTGCTCGTCGTTTCCTTCGGCGAGGGCGGGCAGCTCGGCCTCGAAGGCGTCCAGAACGGCGTCGGTTGCCGACAGAAGCTCATCGGGAAACAGGTCGACCATGTATGCGCAGTCGGGATCCAGAGCGCCGGCGGCAAGCAACGCGGCTTCCTCGGCTACGCCCCTGCGCCAGTTCGTCGTCGGTCTCTCAGCCATGAGGCTGGACCGTACAGGGCGGGTGTGACAGCGAGGCCGGTCGCCATCACTTGCCGACAGCAGCGCCCTGGAGCACACAGTCACGCTGCGGTGGTGTGCGGATCGGGGTGATCGGATAAGCGATATCCACAACCGCAAGTTGGGGATGGACCAGAGCAGACCGCCGGAACCATCACCTGAGCCTCCTGTGTACGCGACAATCGACCGGGGACGTGGAGGCACCCGTCCGCGTCGGAGGCCACGGGGGGATGCGATGCGCAGATACGTCCACCATCAGCTCATGAGCGTCACGATGGGGGTGTCCGCGTCTGCGATCGGCGCGCTGGTGGCCTTCAGCGTGGTCGGGATTCCGGAGATGGACGACGACTACGGGCGGTGGTTCATCCAGTTCATGTTCGGCTTGTCCGTATTCGCGGGGATCAGCGGGGCTCTCCCGTTCGTGAAACACGCCGAGGTACGGACCTTCAAGGCAGCCATGCCGCTGAACGATCCCGCAGCGGTCCTGCCCGGCAGCCGAGTGACGCCCCGGTACGTCGTCGACCGGAGGTTCCTTCTCCTGCTCCTCGTACCGTCGCTGATCGCTGCGCTCCTCTGGTCCCCGTGGGCTGCCCTTTTCCCGCTGACGCTGGCTGTGGAGTGGCTGATGCGGGCCGGCCTGGCGGCCCACTGGGAGCGCCGGCACGGCGTGCTGCTGTGGCGGGGCGAGGTCAAGGAACAGCCGCTCGGCAAGGGGCAGTTGCTCTACTCCTCGCCCAGACCCGGCCCATCGTCCACGGACATAGGCGGCCCGCAAGATTGTGTATGATCATCTTGTAACTCCGGTTCACCGCAAGGGAAACGGAAGTCACGCGTCTGTGGTCCAAGGAAAGACGCCCACCAGCCGGTGGGAAATGTAGGTGCAAGGCCTGCCGGGCGCTCCACACGAAAGGTCCCTCCTCACACGAGGAGGGACCGTTCGCATGCACCGGCACCGGACGTGCAGCACCCTGTTGTCCAGGCCCACCAATCCTCGGACACAGCCAAGGTCAGCATCACGATGGACGCGCACACGCACGTCGTGCATGACACGCAGCAGGAGGCGATCAGCCACATGGACCGCCTACTCAAGCGCCGTCTGCCGGGTACCTGAGACGCGACTGCCGTCAAATGGTGCCGTGAAAAGGCCCCGGACCATGATCGGTCCGGGGCCTTTTGTCTGGTGCCCCCGGCAGGATTCGAACCTGCGACACCCGCTTTAGGAGAGCGGTGCTCTATCCCCTGAGCTACGAAGGCGGGGATCTGTCGGAAAATGTGTCTGAAATTAATGCCCAGATGAGACGGGCGTCAGACGTGTCCCCGGCAGAGGTGCGGCAGCATGGCTGGCGTGCAGCTGTGCCACCGCCCACAGTGTAGCGGCTGGCTCGTGGCGGCTGGAGAGTTGGTCACCTTGGCCGCCCGGCGACTGGTTCAACCGGGCGGTGAGGGTGGTTCAGCAGGGGTGGCCGGCCTATGGGCGACCGGGTCAGGCCGCGAGGCCGAGCGGCTTCTGGCCCAGGGCGCGGGTGATGGAGTTGTTGACCCAGGCGTAGCCGATGTAGATCAGCAGGCCGGCGTTGGCGCCGTAGGCGGGGACGCGCTCGTGCGGGTAGGCCTGGTCGAAGCGGGAGTGGATCGACTCGCTGTCCTGTCGGAATCCCAGGAGCCGCCGACCGGCGGGCGTGTCGGGCGGGATCTGCCTCAGATGTTCGGCCCGGTTGAACCGCGGCTTCTTGCTGGACGGGTCGATTTCACGGTCTTCTTTGGTTTCATCCACGCGAATTCGCAACTCGTGGTCACCGCGGGAGCAGGGGATGACGAGGCGGTGGTAGAAGCGGCTCTTCTTCTGTTTTCGGCGTTCCAGTTCTTCGACGGGAAGAGGGGTGTAGTAGGTCTCGCCGTCCACGGTGAAGTGACGCTGGCAAATTCGCCCCTCCACGGTGAAGAGATCGTGGCTGCACTTTCTGTTGTCTTTGTGTGTCTTTTCGTAACGCTGTAGAGAGTGAGGCTCCAGTCCGCCGTGCTGGCGTGTGAAAACGACGATTCCGTCCGCGATCAGAGGGGCTCGATGGACTCCGCGGAGAGCGGTGTCGTAGGTGAACGCACGGATACCCGGTGCCTTGCTCAGCAAGTGGTGCATGAGTCGGACCACGGCGGTGCCTTCGTCTTCTCGTTCGGGGTCGCGGCTTTTGGTCTTGTGGCGGATGGATTCCATCGCGAGGATGACCCGACTGTGCGGGGTGCGGGCCACACGGACGGCGAGGGACAGAAACTTGTTTCCGTAAACCCTCCGACCTCCACCCTCGGTGGTGTAGCTGGCATCTGGGTCCACTCGGCGGTGCCGCTTTACGCCGGTTACTTTGTCCTCGGTTATGTGCTGGGTTTGTTTGGAAGGCGGTTTGGCGACTGTCGCGTCAACGTGGATTACCTGGTCGCGCTCGGGGTGCACCCAGCTTCCGCGTGACCTTGATTCCGCCATCATCCCCATATCGAGAGCTTGGCGGATCCACAGCTCCCGGCTGGCGTCACGAACCGCGGCCATATGCTTCTTGAGGTGGTTCGCGAAGAAGTAGTTCCACTGGCTCAGGCTGGGGCCGACCGGTTTCAGTGAGTCGGATTCCTCTGAACCCAGGTGCTTTCGGGCGGCTTCGCGCACCGGGTTCCACCAGAGTTCGCGCTGGAGATGGCGTGCTGTGCTGCGGGCCGAGCCGAAGATGGATATCGAGCACAGGAACACGAAGTAGATGTATGGGGGGTATTCCGGCGGGCGCCCGACGCTGCCTGGTTCGCGGGCTGGGAGGGTCTGCCGGACCGCCTCAAACAGGTCGGGATTGCTCAGGAGGAACTCGAACCGCTCGTCGATCGCCAGTGGGGGCGCTTGGGGGCCGGGTTGAGGCGCGGGGTCCGAGGCGGAACCGAAGACGTCGTCAGGGATCGGTCCCAACATCCAGTCGCGGGCCTTGGCGGTTTTCCCCTTGGTCTGGCGGGAGCGTTTCTTGGTGGCGGTCATGCCATCTCATCGCCTTCGTCCTCGGAGTTCCACCGGTGAGCGGCGAGTGCGGCGGCGGAGTCGAGGGATGACAGCCCAAGGCGGCGCGCTACCTCGGAGAGCTGGCCGGTTTCGTAGAGGACTTTGCGGGCGACGTAGCGGGTGACGTCCTTGGGTTCGATCCGGCGCTCACGGGTGGCGAGCCCACTGAGACGTGCGATGTCGCCGAATCCGGAGCAGACGCTGGCCTGAGACCGGTAGGCCGATGAAGCCGCGGTGACCAGACGTGGCGGTGGGCCGGTCTTCGTGCCCCGCAAAAGGTGGGCTCGGCGCAACCACAACACCCGCACACCCCATTCGTCGAGGCGACAGGAGCGTCCGGGGGTCCGGGTTGCGCCGTCCGTCCACACTTCGGCTTCGGTCAGATCGAGGTCGTCCGTGGTCGTGGCGGCGATCTCCGCGCTATGCAGCCCGGCCAGGAGCAGGGCCAGCAGGGCGGCATGACGAGTGGCCGGCATGCCGCGTTCCGCGTGGAAGCGCAGCAACTGCACGTCGGTGTCGGTCAGTTCGGTTCCCTGTTTGCGCGGGTCGCGGGGGATCGGAGGGAGGTCGACGAGCGGTGCCGCCTTGGTGATGCGAAGCGCACGCGCTTCCTTGAAGAGCGACTCCAGGGCGGAGCGGCGCTGACGGCGGGTGCCGGCGGCTGGGTTGAGGATGATGCCCTGGTGCCGGTCATGGCCCGGAGCCTCGATGAAGTACGAGGCGAGTTGAGGGGAGACGTCGTCCAGGTAGGTCACGCCTTGTGCCTCGGCGAAGCGCAGGAGGCGTTCGGTGATCTGGGTGTAGAGGACGACAGTCTCAAGGCTGAGCTCGCCGGAAGCGGCGCGTTGCCGCCAGACGCGGGCGACGGACAGGAGCGCGTTCTTGATCTTTACCCTGGCCACGGGCACCTTCCCGTTTCCGGCCGCGCGAACGGGCGCGCGGCACAGTGGTGCGGCGAAGGAGCGCGCGCCCGTTAACGTGGGCGGTACCCCTCACCTTGTGTGAGGGCATGCCGAAGCCCCTCGGGCGCGCGGCGGTGCCGCGCGCGGAGTGGTGGAGGCAGGGGGCCGGCAGTGCCATCCGGCCAAGGGATGCGGCGCTGCCGGACCTGCTCTGTGGGTGCGGTGGTCTACGTCATGGGCGATCCCCTCAACTTGGCGAGGATCGCGGCCAGCCCGCGGAGGTGGCCGTGCAGGGCGACCATGTCCTCCGCGGACAGGCGAGCCAGGTCGGCCAGGAGGATCGGCGGGCTGAGCAGGCGGATCAGGTCCTCGTGCGCGGTGCCGGAAGCCGGCATGTCGGCGGACGGGCGGGGTCGGGGGACGGAAACAGCAGGTGCCGCGTTCTCGTCCGACGGATCGACGGGCGCATCGGCCGGCGAGGAGTCCGCGGCTTCCGCTCGCGACGGAGTACGCGGTTTCGGGATGGTGGCGTCCTCGTTCCATCGCAGGTAACCGCCGTCCTCGGGACGCAACATGCCGACGCTCACCATCAGGTCGACCAGGATCTCCACCTTGCGGTGCTGCGCTTCGTCGGCCTGGGAGAGGCGCATCAGCTTGCTTACGAGACCGATCCGCAGCGCGGGACCCTGTGCCAGGCGGTGGCTCGTACCCCGAGCGAACCAGGACTTCTGCCAGGCCTCGCTCAGTGCGCGCAGACCCTTCTCCTCGCTCGCTTCCCAGGCCTGGGCAACCTTCTTCCCCGCCTCGGTCGGCCGGTAGGCGCTTCGCCCTGGTGCCTGCTCGATCAGTCCGTACGCGCGCACGAAGGCCATGACGAGCCCGCAGCGACGGGCTGGAACGCCGGTGACCTGCCCAAGATCGCTTGCGGTGAAGATGTCCTTGGCGGCGCACGAGGCACGGGTGATCGCCAGTTGCTCATGAGCCAGGACCCGATCCGTCGGGAGGGGCTTCGTGGCCAGGGCGGGGGTGTTCCGGCGGATGCTGGTCACCGCTCGGCTCCTTCCTCGCAAGCCCTATTCATGCGACCGTGGGGAATCTCCCGGGTATGAACGTCGGCGTTCGTCCTCACAAGATCTTGCCACTTGAGTAGCATGTCTGAGGGTGGGGCGCACCCTGGCGATGCCTCCGTCACACTGTTCACATGCCTGGAGGAACTCGACGTGCCCAAAAGCCGTGCGCATACGTCGTCGACGGCCCTTGGCCGTACGCCATGATGGATCACCATCTCGGGGCGCAGGTGGCCCAGGCAGTTGCCCGCGCACTCGCGGAGGCCATGGAGCGTCAGAAGATCAGCGCCAACGCGCTGGCCCAGGCGAGTGACGTCAACCGGCAGGTGATCGCCAACGTGCTGGCCGGGACGGTGTGGCCCGATCTGCTGACCGTGGCGAATCTGGAGGGTGCTCTCGGAGAGCCCCTCTGGCCCAATCACCTGGAGTGGCCGCGCGATGAGAGCGGGCGGAAGGTGCAGCCGCAGGGCGAGGGGGTCACCCGGCAGCGGGACGTGGAGACGGCGGAGCGTGACGAACGCCGCCCTCGAACGTGATGGGCATTCGGGCATGGCTGTTCGACCCTTCGGGGTTGAGTTGGCCGAACGCCCGGTGCGCGCTACGGCAAGCCGGTAGCGTCGAGGACGGCGACCTGATGGGCGCTGACCGCCGCCGTGTCCAGGCCCAGGGCTACCAACCAGGAGGCCAGACGCGGCGGCGGTCTATTGCTGTGGAGTTGTAGCTGGGTCTCGGACTCACGGCCCGTGTCGGCATGGGGTCAAGCGGCCCGCCAGGGGGACGCGAGCCGGTAGAAGACGCTTGTTCCCGTGCCGGCGTTGTTGGGCTTCTCGGTCTTGGTCAGCGCGCCGAGCCTGCAGAGGTTGTCCAGGACGGAACGGTTTCGGCGGACGGCGTCGGAGGGGTCGCCGAGGGCGTCAGTGACCGCTCGTGCGCTCCACTCGCGCTGGCCGTCGGTCGAGATCACCTCCATGAGGATCACGGATCGCGCCCCCCGGACGAGTACGACCGGATTTCCGGGAGGGAGCTGCGGGGCTGCGGGCGTACTGGTCTCGGACTCGGTGGGTGTCATGGGTGGACGCCCCGGGTCGGGGACGACGCGGAGATGGGGACTCGGGGACTGAGCCCGCGTGGCGCGCAACTGCTGGCCCTCTCGTACGGCCGCGCGCAGGGCCTCCAGGACGCGGGCGGCCTCCTCGCGGTTTCCGCGGGCATGCTCAAGCTCCGCTTCGAGCTCGGCGATCGAATCGCGCAGTCGGCGCAGTTGCTCTTCGTGGGACTCGATGAGCGCGTCGCACTCGCGGAGCATCTGCTCCAGGTCCTGAGCCACCCAGTCTGCCGAGGGCAGGTGGCCTTCGAGCTGACTCATGGCAGTCACAGTAGAGGTGAGTCAGGCAGGCCGTCTGCCCGTATGGCAGAGGAGGGCAGACACGGTCAGACCCGGGCAGGAATGGCTGGTGTGCGATCGGTATTGCGCCCAGGCAGCCCTTCTGCCGCCTTCCTTGTCGCCGGGCGGAGAGGGGCAGAGGGCAGGGAGGCATCCCAGTGGTGCACGATTGCAAGTCTTAAGAGTCATTTGGACCCGGAGTTGCTCATGAAACCTGGTTTCTTCGGTGGGCTGTTCTGCCCAACAGCTCTGTGATGCCGCGTAGTTCACACGGCGATGGAGCGGACGTCCTGCTCGGTGATCTCCTCACGCCCGGAGAGGATCGCGTCGATGCAGGCGGAGCGCACGAGGTGAGCCAGGGCTCCTGCCCATCCACCGGTCCTGTGGTGCAGCGCGGGTGCCAGCCGGAGCAGAGAGCCGGGCTGGTGACGGCGTAGGCAAAGGGCCTCGTCGAGGGACTCGACCAAGCATTGCCAATCCGGCCCGTACGGTACGGGGGTTGCCTGCACGCGAGCCAGACGTCCCTGACCGGCCTCGTGCGTCGGCGCGAGCGGGTTCCCCGCCGTGTCCGAGGAGGCGTAGACGAACAGGGCAGGCACCTGATCCGCCAGGAAACTCAGCGCCTCAACTGGATTCGAAATAGAGGAAGTTGGAGTTTCCGGAAAGGCGTCGTCGACCAGGACCAGGCCGGTCTTCGAGGACATCAGGGCTTCCTGTACCGCCTCGGAGGCGGCGACTGTGCTCATCCTGCCTGGGTGAGGAGGGAGGCCGATGCGCTTTCCCAGCCGGAGGAGCGCTGTCCGGTCGCTGTCGGCCGGGTGGATGCGGAGGTAGGCGGCCTGGCCCAGGGGAACGCCCGCGATGGTCGCATGAGCGAAATGCCGGCCCAGTTCCTGCAGGGCGGTGGTCTTTCCGCTGCGAGGCGGCCCAGTGATCAGCAGGCCTTGCCTCCCGCCTGCGGTGGTCCGGTTCAGCAGGGCGAGCCGGGCGCTGAGTCGGAGCGCTTCTTGGAGGAACGGCGTGCGGAGAATGGGGAGTTGAGCGTGGTAGGACAGCCGTTGCTGTACCGAGTCCAGCTCGGCTGAGGGCTTTCGAGCGGGGGCATCGGGCAGGGATCGACGCCTGGCGCTGGTAGCCCCCCGGGCCTGTCTGGAGGGCGGTTGCCCCAAGGTGTCGATGACCAGGGGGGCCTGCAACCAGACATCCGCCCTCGTGCGTACCCACACTTGACGGAGGTCGTACGGGTCAAATCGCACTTCGACAGGGCGAGTTGAACGCAGCGAGGCGAGTTCGACATGGAAGTAGCGATGCCCCTTGACGAACACTCCTCCCTCCGTCACCTGGCGGGTCACGCTGGGCAGAAGGCGTAATCTCGCCTGCCTGCCCAGTGGCAGATGTACCCACCCCAGCCTGGCGACGCAGGCTTCGTACGCCGAAGAGGGTGTCGCGTGTCGGCGTCGGCCGCCGGTCGCCTGTAGTTTCCATTGGGGCTGGTGTTGCCAGACCGATTCCACCCAGCGCTCGGCCCGGTCCTGCAACCAGCTGATGAGAGCGACGTCATCGTGGGACGTGTCTCCCGTGAGCGCGGTCAGCTCCGCGCTGAAGAGGGTGACGAGTCTGCTGGCGATGCGCTCTCCGCCTGCCTTCTCCACCGGACGTCGCTTCTCGATCCGGATGCCCAGAGCGCGGCACTCGTTCAGGAACTCGCGCCCCCGGCGCATCCGCGAACCGTCGAGAACCAGTGTTTCAGGCAGGATCAGCGGTACTGCCGCGCGCTCTTCACCGCTGCCGTACGCCGTTCGAAGTGCAGGTGGACCGCACAAGCGGGCCAGCAGGGTCGGGGCGTCCACTCCATCGTGGGGCAGGTGGACCATCAACGTGCAGATCGTGTGCGTCAGTTCGTCGATCGCGACCGTCATCCGTACAGATCGCAGGGAAGGGTCGGCCAGGTGCGAGGGAAGCGGCAGCTCGAACGTGTCGACGAGGACGCGCTCACCAGGGCGGGAGAGCCTGATCCCGTTCTTGTCGATCAGGGTGATGCCACGTGCGTCGCCGTGCTGGTTCCGGATCATTTTCACCAGCCGCTGGAACGTGGACCGTGACGGCAGTGGCACCGCGCCGATGCCGTATCGCATGTCCAGCATGCGACCGACCGACCGCCGGTACGCCTCGGCCGACGTAGTACCCCTTTGCCGGACCTCCTCCGCCATGAGCGTCAGCAGTACATCCAGGACCCGCGGGTCCTGGTGTACGCCAGGAGCCCGCTCCCGCACGGCCCGGCCGTCTATCAGCCCGTCGATCCCATCCGCCTGGTACCGCTGACGACGGCGCCGCACCGTGCGCGCCGACGCACCGGACATCCCGGCCGCAGTGAGTTCGGCAGCCTTGGCCGCTTCCCGCTGGCTCAGCGAGCGCGATGCGGGGTCGTACTCGGAACGGGGCATGGCATCAGGGGCGGATCCCAGAGGCAGACCGCTGATGACCTCCGTGATGTGCTGTTCCCACCAACGGGCTTGTTCGAGGATCTCCTTGGTCGCGGGCAGGACTCGGACCGAACGCACGCGCGGACCCTGTTCCAGCACCTCGAAATCCGCGGACAGGGCCAACTCCTCAACCGAGGGGGAGGCCGCGTCACCCAGCGGATCCGCCAGTTGAACGAGCCCGCGCGCGAAACCGGCCACCACCCAAGCCCGGCCCGCATACCGGACCTGGTCCCCCAGACCCAGGCGCGGAGGCCACGACACGTCCATCGGCCTCCCTCACGAGGCGTCGTACAAGGGCAGTTCGTCCACTGCCCTGCGCCCACCCTGTCCACAAAACTAAATAAGCAATATGGCGAAACAGCATCGAGTGCGCCAGAACGGGTTTCGCGAACCTGCGTGAAGGCCGTGTCCGCTCACCTCAATCACCGTGCAGGCAGCGCGTCGTCTCACCACGGAGGTCAGAGGTCGGCCCGAGCGTCAGGTCGACGGTATGGACCTCTTCGCTGACGCCGGTCGTCGTCCAGCACCCGCCCCACCCCGGGGTGGGCGCTTGTGTGTTCAGTCCCCGTATTCGCGCACTGACCAGCCGTCTGGCACTTCGCGGACTTCGAAGCCTGGCGCGATGATCTGGTGCAGTGTTTCGCCGTCGGTCCAGTCGTGGAGCGTGTCGGCGAGAGTCGTGATGAGCGGCTCGTCGACGTTGTCAAAGAGGATGACGGGCTCGACGGCCAGTTGGTCATCGGTTCGCCGCATGCCGTCGACGGGGGTGGCCCAGCCGACGATTGGCATCACCAGAATCACGCCGTCGTTGGGGCATTTGATCGCCACTCGCCACCCGTCCGGGGCGGCAGCAAAGGGGAACGGGACTGCAGTCATGACGGCAGACTCTAGCCCTGCGGTTCGGGCACCTGCCCAGGTACAGCGTGGCGCGCCAGTCGCGTGATGCCCGTGGGCGTGACGTTCGGCTATGCAGGGGGCTGCCTCGGGGCGTTCTTCACGCATTCTGGCCAGGAGAAGTCATCGAATGTGTCGTCGTCGCGCAGCACCCATGTCCGCTCCGGCCTCGGTCGCTAGTTCGCGGCCGCATATGATCTCAAGGTAAGACCCGATGGTTGCAGGAGGCTGAACGTACATGGTGGATCAGCGTGTTGTGGTCGTGACTGGGGGAGGCACGGGGATTGGCGCGGCAACTGCGCGACTGCTCCGCACGGCTGGACACGATGTTGTCATCGCCGGCCGAAGGGCAGAGCCACTGCATCACATCGCCGAGGAAACCGGAGCTCTCGCCTGCCAGGCTGACACCACTGACCCGGAAGCGGTTCTCCGCCTTGTTGAAACAGCCGTTGCGCGATTCGGGCGGCTCGATGGACTGGTTGTCAATGCGGGAGTGGGGAGAGGCGGAGGTGTTGCAGAGGTATCAGATGAGGACTGGGACTTGGTGCTCCGCACCAATCTGACCGGCCCATTTCTTCTGATGCGGGCTGCGTTACCGCACCTGCTTCGCGCTCAAGGTTCCGTTGTCGCCGTCGCTTCGGTTTCGGCCATGCGTAACGGGGTGGGCAACGCCGCCTACGCTACCTCCAAGGCGGCGTTGTTGCAGTTGTGCCGGTCTCTGTCCGTTGATTATGGGCCGCAAGGCTTGCGAGCCAATACTGTTTGTCCCAGTTGGGTACGAACGGAGATGGCCGATCGCCGTATGGCTCGGTTTGCCAAAGATGCTGGGTTCGCTTCAGGTGACGTAGACGAAGCTTACGAGGAGGCCACCCGTCTGCTGCCGGCACGCCGCCCTGGGCACCCGCGTGAGGTCGCCGAGGCCATTACCTGGCTGCTATCGCCAGCCGCATCCTTCGTCAACGGCGCTGTGCTGACAGTGGACGGAGGCGTGACGGCGTTGGATGCCGGTACCGTTCCCTTCGACTTCCGTCTGACGCCTCGTGACACTAAGAGTTGATCCTTCTGAGCAGCATGAGTGGATTCATGCTTGACCGCCGCAGCCCGCGAGATGGGTTACACGGCTGCGGTGGTCAAGCTAAAGCGGCTCCTCAGGTTTATGACGTGCTCAGAACTCCGCGCCAGGCCGCTCTCCGCCAGCTGCTTGCTCGATCGGCGGGACGTCCGGCAGTGCCGACTTCTCCTCGCCCCGGAAGGTGAAGGTCTTGGTCTCGCCCTCGCCCTCCGTGTCGACGACCACGATGTGACCGGGGCGCAGCTCGCCGAAGAGGATCTTCTCGGAGAGCGTGTCCTCGATCTCGCGCTGGATCGTGCGACGCAGCGGACGCGCGCCCAGCACCGGGTCGTAACCCTTCTTGGAGAGGAGCTCCTTGGCGGCCTGGGAGAGCTCGATGCCCATGTCCCGGTCCTTGAGGCGCTCGTCCACCTTGCCGATCATCAGGTCGACGATCCGGAGGATGTCCTCCTGGGTGAGCTGCGGGAAGACGACGACGTCGTCCACGCGGTTGAGGAACTCGGGGCGGAAGTGCTGCTTGAGCTCGTCCGAGACCTTGTTCTTCATGCGCTCGTAGTTGGACTTCGTGTCACCCGTGGCCGCGAAGCCGAGGTTGAAGCCCTTGGAGATGTCCCGCGTGCCGAGGTTGGTCGTCATGATGATGACCGTGTTCTTGAAGTCCACGACCCGGCCCTGGGAGTCGGTCAGGCGACCGTCCTCCAGGATCTGCAGCAGCGAGTTGAAGATGTCCGGGTGGGCCTTCTCGACCTCGTCGAAGAGGACGACCGAGAACGGCTTGCGGCGGACCTTCTCCGTCAGCTGGCCGCCCTCTTCGTAGCCCACGTATCCGGGGGGCGAACCGAAGAGACGCGAGACCGTGTGCTTCTCGCTGAACTCCGACATGTCGAGGGAGATCAGCGCGTCCTCGTCACCGAAGAGGAACTCCGCCAGCGCCTTGGACAGCTCCGTCTTACCGACACCCGAGGGGCCGGCGAAGATGAACGAACCACCGGGACGCTTCGGGTCCTTGAGGCCCGCGCGCGTACGGCGGATCGCCTTCGAGAGCGCCTTGACGGCGTCCTTCTGGCCGATGACCCGCTTGTGGAGCTCATCCTCCATGCGCAGCAGACGCGAGGACTCCTCCTCGGTCAGCTTGAAGACCGGAATACCTGTCGACGCTGCCAGCACTTCAGCAATCATGTCGCCATCAACTTCCGCGACGACGTCCATGTCGCCGGCCTTCCACTCCTTCTCCCGCTTGGCCTTGGCGGCCAGGAGCTGCTTCTCCTTGTCGCGGAGGGAGGCGGCCTTCTCGAAGTCCTGCGAGTCGATCGCGGACTCCTTGTCGCGGCGGACACCGGCGATCTTCTCGTCGAACTCGCGCAGGTCCGGCGGCGCGGTCATCCGGCGGATACGCATCCGGGAACCGGCCTCGTCGATCAGGTCGATCGCCTTGTCCGGCAGGAAGCGGTCCGAGATGTACCGGTCGGCCAGCGTGGCGGCCTGCACGAGCGCCTCGTCCGTGATGGAGACACGGTGGTGGGCCTCGTAGCGGTCGCGCAGACCCTTGAGGATCTCGATGGTGTGCGGCAGGGACGGCTCCGCGACCTGGATGGGCTGGAAGCGGCGCTCGAGAGCGGCGTCCTTCTCCAGGTATTTCCGATATTCCTCCAGCGTGGTGGCGCCGATGGTCTGGAGCTCACCGCGGGCCAGCATCGGCTTCAGGATGCTCGCCGCGTCGATGGCGCCCTCGGCGGCGCCGGCGCCGACCAGGGTGTGCAGCTCGTCGATGAACAGGATGATGTCGCCGCGGGTGCGGATCTCCTTGAGGACCTTCTTCAGGCGCTCCTCGAAGTCACCGCGGTAGCGGGAGCCGGCGACGAGCGCGCCGAGGTCGAGGGTGTAGAGGTGCTTGTCCTTGAGGGTCTCGGGCACCTCGCCCTTGACGATGGCCTGGGCGAGGCCCTCGACGACGGCGGTCTTGCCGACGCCGGGCTCGCCGATGAGGACCGGGTTGTTCTTGGTGCGGCGGGAGAGCACCTGCATGACCCGCTCGATCTCCTTCTCGCGCCCGATGACCGGGTCGAGCTTGGATTCACGGGCGGCCTGGGTGAGATTCCGGCCGAACTGGTCGAGGACCAGGGACGTCGAGGGGGTGCCCTCGGCAGGGCCGCCGGCGGTGGCGGTCTCCTTGCCCTGGTAACCGGAGAGCAGCTGGATGACCTGCTGCCGCACCCGGTTGAGATCGGCGCCCAGCTTCACCAGGACCTGGGCGGCGACGCCCTCGCCCTCGCGGATCAGGCCGAGCAGGATGTGCTCCGTACCGATGTAGTTGTGGCCCAGCTGAAGGGCCTCGCGGAGCGACAGCTCCAGGACCTTCTTGGCCCGGGGTGTGAAGGGGATGTGGCCGGACGGGGCCTGCTGGCCCTGGCCGATGATCTCCTCCACCTGCTGGCGGACCGCCTCAAGCGAAATCCCGAGGCTCTCCAGGGCCTTAGCGGCGACACCCTCACC
>NZ_LATD01000159.1 GCF_000981895.1 Streptomyces odonnellii
GTGTCGATGCGGCGCGGAACTTCACCAACGAGTACTGGACGAACATCGGAGGCCGTTGGGCGGCCAACCAGGTACGTATCCACCGCGGGCTGCCGCCCCGGTCCGCACCCGCCCCGCGGCGCACCAGGCCGGTATCCGTTCCCCGGCCCGGACCACGCCCCGCCGGGCCGCCCCAGCCCAGGCCTGTTCCCCGCCCTGCCGTGCAGCGGGCGCCCCGGAGGGTGCCGCCGCACCCGTCCCAGCCAGCCGCCTCAGCGCGGCAGGCTGCGCTGCAGCAACGCCTGCACCGGATGCGGGTGAACCGCGCCACTCCCCCTGCCCAGCCCCAACCGCCCGCTCCGCCAGCCGCGCCCGGGCCCCGCACCGCACGCAGGCAGCCTCCGCCGGTACGGCCGCGCCGACCGCAAGGAGGCGGCCGGCCGTGAAGCGCGCGCACTGGATCGGAATCGGCCTGCTCGTGACCTGTCCGGTCGTCCTCCTGAGCATGCTGGCCTTCCTCACCTACGCCTCCGCTCTGGCCGCGGACTCCGAAGAGGACGAGGAACAGGCCTGGGGCGAGCAGGTGCCGGCGAGCGTCGCCGGAATTCCGGCGGTAATGCTCTCCGCCTACTCCTCCGCCGCCGCCCGCACCCCCGAGATCCGGCCCCGTTGCACGGGAATGCGCTGGCAGATCCTCGCCGGTATCGGCGCCATCGAGTCCGGCCACGCCCAGGGCCGCACGGTCTCCGCCTCCGGCGACATCACCCCGCGCATCATCGGCGTTCCGCTCAACGGTTCCGGTCTGGGCGAGAACACCAGCGTCCACAACGACACCGACAGCGGCCGCCTGGACGGCGACGCGTCGTACGACCGCGCGGTGGGCCCCATGCAGTTCATCCCCGCCACCTGGTCCAGCTCGGGCCGCGACGGCAACAGCGACCAGGTAAAAGACCCGCACAACGCGTTCGACGCCACGCTCGCCGCGGCCGGATACCTGTGCGGCGGCGGAACCCGGGACCTCACCGACCCAGCCCAGCTCAAGCGCGCGATCCTCTCCTACAACCGCTCCGAGGCCTACTACCGGAAGGTCCTCGCCCGCATCCACGAGTACGACCAGGCCGCCAGCAGCCCGCCCGCCGCCGGATCGGCACGCGCCCAGGCCGTCATCAACGCCGCCCTCTCCCAGCTCGGAAAGCCGTACGTGTGGGGCGGCGGCAACTTCCGCGGGCCCACCGGCGGCGGCTTCGACTGCTCCGGCCTCACCCAGTACGCCCTCTACCAGGGCACTGGCGGCCAGGTGAAGCTCCCCCGCACCTCACAGACCCAGCGTGGCACCGGGCTCCCCGTCACCAAGGATCAGATGCAGCCCGGCGACATCATCGTCATCAACAACGACGGCAACTGGGGTCATGTGGGCCTCTACCTCGGTGGTGATCAGATGGTCCACGCCCCAAGAAGCGGAAAAAATGTGGAAATCACCTCGATCCGGGGTTACTGGGAGCGGTACCCCTGGGACGTGCGGCGCGTGGTCTCTGCTGCTGGTTGAGGGGCTGGGGGAGCACCCTCTCATTTGAGGCCGGCCAAGCTTGACCGGTACGCCGCACTGTCCGGCCAACACCACGCCGAAACGCTGCGCAGTCTGGTGACGCCGCCTAACGGCGCGTCTCCACCGCCCGCCGACTGAGACGGTGTCTTGCTCGCCGTCACGTTCCTGACTCTCTGAGTCCTTGGTCTGGGTGAGAGGCGGCAGCGAGCCGCCGGAGCGCGGGTGGTGATGGGGATGAAGTCACGTCGGGACGCGGCGGTGGATGTCGTGGTCGACCTGTGCGGATGGCTGGCGGCGGTGCTTTTCGTCGTCGGGTTCGTGCACGGCTGGTGGTGGGGTGGTGATCTCCGCAATATCCCAGGGGGCATAGGGGAATCCGCCGCGACGGCCGCCGCAGAACGGCGCGGCTGGCCGTGGGTGCCGCTGCTGGCCATGATCTGCGGCGGGTTCTACTCGCGCTGGGCCTGGTGCGCACTGGCCGACCTGGCTCGTGGGATAAACCCGAGGGCGCGGCACCGCCGGCGCCCGCCGCGGTTCCCGACCGGCGGGGGCTGCTGATGCCCGGCGGGATCCAGGCGTACGCCGACTTCACCGAGAGCTTTGGCCGATGGATCGAGCAGCTGCGTGCGGCGATCTGGTGGCTGGCCCTGGCCGCTGGTACCGCGCTGGGGATATGGGCCGGGGCATCGGTGTGGTGGCGACAACGCGCGCGGACGGTACTTCGGCAGCGAACGGTGGTCACGCTGGTTCCGGCTGAGGCGTTCGACCCGACGGTGGAGGAGGTCGAGCGGCACGCGGCGCGCCTCGCGCGGGTGCCGTCGACAGGCGGGTGGCTGCCACGGCGGGCGGCCGGGGTGCGGGTGCGGCTGACCTGTGTGGACGGGAAGGTCGCATACCGGCTGGAGGGGCCGACCCGGGCGGCGGCCCTGCTGAGGCTGCCGGCTTTCCCCGATGTCGATGTCATGGACGGCGGAGTCCGGGAGAGCGAGATCCCGCGCATCCGCTTTCACGGTGTCCCCCCAGTCCCCCCGCTGGATCCGGAACCCGCAGAGAACACCGTGGGCACAGCGAAGGGGCGGAAATGACGAGGCGTGTACGGCTGGAGAAGTCCGTGCGGTCCGGCGACTCGGGTGTCGGGGAGCAGTATGTGGCGCGGGCGGAGCTGGTGCTGGCCCGCCCCGATCACCGGCGGCTGACGGCTGCCAGTCTCGATCCGGATCCCCTGCATCTGATGGCCACCGCCTGTGCCCATGTGAACAGTGCGGGCGGTGAACAGGCTGAGCTGATCGTGGATCTGGTGCCGGTGAGCGGCCGGAGGGTGGCGCGGTGGCGGCGGCGGTTGATGCGGCGCGCGCAGCAGCGCGGTCCGTCCGCGTACGGGGAGCAGCTCGGTGGCGGGACGGGCGGCGGTCGGGGTGCGTCGCTGTGGTCGGCCGTGATGGAGGGGCTCGATGCCGGGCGCCCGGCGGTTAAGCAGTTCGGAGGGCGGTCTGCTCGGCTGCCCCGGCAGACCGATCTGGCTGACAGCGTCGGGAAGTTCTTGCCGGCCTCGGATACCCAGGTGTTCGCGGTGCAGGTGCTGGTGCGGGTGACGGCGGGCCATCCGGCTGAGGCGCAGGCACGGCTGCACCAGGTGATGGCGGTGATGGACGCCTGGTCCGGGGAGAACTGGTGGCGGCCGGTCGGGCCGCGCCGGACTGGGTGGCGTCCGTACAGCAGCGTGTGGTGGCGGCGTGCGGGGTTCGAGCGGCGTTACCGCACGGGCGAGTTCGCCCCGGCCAGGCGCCAGTGGGTGACCTCGCGGGAGGTGGCCGCGCTGCTGAAACCGCCCTCGGTGCACTGCTCGGCACAGAACGTGGTGCGGACCGGGGGTGTGGTGCCGCCGGCACCGATGCAGCTGCCCACGTGGACGGGGCAGCCCGGGGTAGTCCCGCTCGGCATCGTGACCGGGACGGACGGCCGGGTGCGGCTGGCCGCCGTACCGCAGGAGGACGTCCTGTTCGGTGCGTCGTTCGGGAAGTCGGGGTTCGGTAAGAGCGAGCTCGCGCTGCTCCAGGCGCTGACCCTGGCCTACTCCGGGTTCGGAATCTGGTTTCTCGATCCCCACGGCGCGGCCGTCAATCGGGCGCTGCCGTATCTGACGCACCCGGCCGTCGCCGACCGGGTGCAGCTGATCGATCTCAGCGTGAAGAAGCCGTCTGAGCGGATCGCGTCGTGGAATCCGCTGTCGATGGAGGGCCGGGACGCCTCGCAGATCCAGGACGTGATCGGCGCTGTCGTCGGGGGCCTTGCTTCTGCGCAGGGGTGGGGTGACCGGGCGCCGCGAGCGCGGGCGATCCTCTCGCACTCCGTTCAGGTCATGGCGCACCTGGCGCTGCACATGTGCCAGCTGGGCCGGCCTGACCTGCAGCCCACCGTGTTCTCGATTCCCAGGCTGCTGACGGACGAGGAATGGCGCGCGACGGTGCTGGAACATCTGCCGCCTCGGCTGCGCCGGTTCTGGCGCACCACGTTCCCCCGGTACGCCGGCGAGGCGGTCCCGGTGGTCACGCAGGTGCTGGAGCAGCTGGAGACTTCCGATTCGCTGCGGGCCTTCCTGGGCCAGCCGCGGTCCAGCTACGACGCCCGCCGCGCCATGGACGAGCACAAGATCGTGCTGCTGCGCTGCTCGGGCACTGGGGGTGGGGATCAGATCATCACGTCGCTGCTCCTGTTCGATCTGTTCCTGGCCGGCCTGTCCCGCGAGGGGCGCGACCAAGACGGGCTGGAGACGCAGTTCGCCTTCGCGGACGAGCTCACCGCGATCGACGGGGCCTCCCGCGGATACCTCGCCGCGATCCTGGAGCAGCTCCGCAAGTACGAGCTCAGGCTGATGGGGCTCACTCAGATGGCCATGCGCCTGTCCGAGGAGACGCGTCAGGCGCTGATGCAGAACCAGTCCCTGCTGTCGGCGACCGCTGCGGACACCGAAGAGGCGTCTTTCGTCACCAGGCGGTTGCCCGGCATCGCCGCCAAGACGTTGGAGCAGATGGGGAAGTACCGCTACGTCATGTCCACGATGCTCCGTGGCGAGCGCACCAGCCCTTTCCGGGTGCGAAGCGTCGCGGTCCACCAGGTCCTCGCCGACTACCACCGCCCCGATCTCCTGCACCGCCTGACCGCCGCCATCGATGCCAGCCTCGATCGGCAGCCGGTCGGGGAGATCCTCGCCCGCCTGGACGGCGACGACGACGGTACGAACCCCGGCCTGGACGACCTTCTGATCACCCATCTCACCCGGCCGTCCCCCGCCGGTCCCGTGACGGGCACCGGCTCGCACAGCGAGGTCGCCTGATGTCCCAGCCCATCGACCGCCGGGCCGCGCTGCCTCGCCTGGCACAGCAGCTCCTGCCCGTGCTTTATCAGCACCGTCTGCTGGCCACGAGTCAGCTTCACCAGCTACTGACCCCGCACACCCGCCGTCCCGTCTATCTGCTGCGTCAGCTCTGTCTCCTGCGCTCTCTGGGTCTTGCTGAGGCCACGGTGCGCCGTAATGGCCGCATGGGTCGCAGCGAGCTGCTCTGGTACATCACCCCGCTGGGCTCCGAGATCGTGGAACGCAGCGGCGAGGTCACTGCCCGTGCCTACCGGATCAGTCCGCAGGCCGCGGCCTCGCAGCTCCAGGAGCACACCCTCGCGATCGTCGACACCGGGCTTGCTTTCGCCCAGTGGGCTCGGGAGCTGGGTGACGAATGCGGCCCCCTGGACTGGGAGCCCGAACTCGCCCACCGCATCCGCGACGGCGAGAACCGCCTGGGCGACGACGCGTTCTTCATCCCGGATGCCGTCCTGCGCTACACCCGGACCACCGAGGACGGCCGCCGCCAGCTGCTGACGTATTTCATCGAGGTCGACCGCGCCACGATGCAGGTCGCCCGCCTCGGCAGGAAGCTCAGCGCCTACGCCCGCTATGCCTCCTACACCGCCCAGGCTTCCCCGGGCCGGCATCACAACAACGCCTCGGGAAACCGGGAGGCGTGGCGGGATCGTTATCCGGCGTTCCCCCGGCTCCTCGTAGTCCTCACCGGGGCTCCAGCCCACGCGCTGGCCCGCCGGGCCGACGACCTGCGCGCCGTGGCCGACACGGACCCGCGCCTGCGCCGCACCGGGATGCTGGCTGCCGGTATCACCACGCTTCAACAGCTCTGCCAGGAAGGGCCGTTCGCTCCCATCGTGACGCCCGTGACGGGAAGCGGGGGCCCCACGGATGTACTGCTCGCCTCTTCCAAGGCCGAAGCCGCCACATGACTCGGAGCTCGCTGTGCCGTTCCCTCTCGGGGAAGGCACGCAGTCTCCGATCTGATGGCCCGATGAAATGTTCAGAGTGAAATATGCGATGCAAGATCGGCGTACGGATTGTGCCGGTTTAATGCACGCCCCGCATATTTGAACTGCAATTACAGGCTGGGTTGTTGAGGATCCATTGCGTAACGTGTGGGTCCTGGCCAGCCACTTGTGGCCGATGAGGTGCGCAACGCGGCCATCACCATGCGCCGCACACACCACGTGGTCGACAAATCCATCAAAGGACATGGGGGCGCAGTGAAACCGTTGGAACAACCAGATCGAGCAACACCCCACAACCGCAATCGAGTCCGGCCGACGGTTCAGCTATTCGTCGCCGTCGCACTCGCTGCTGCATCCGCATGCAGTTCTGGTGATTCGACAGACAACGCATCGGCGTCACCAACCCCGTCGGCAATCAAGTCGTCCACGTCCGCCGATCCCTCCGAGACCGCCAAGACACAGGTCATCGCCACGTATCAGGCGTACTGGAAAGAGATGGAGGCGACCTTCGCAAGCGGGAAATCCCAGGGTACGGATCTGAACAAGTACGCCGCCGCATCCGCGCTTCTCGTCGCGGAGGACGCGGCCAAGAACAGGTACGCCAAAGGCCAGAAGATGACCGGCAGCGTCACCGTTGCGAACCCAACCGTGACCCACCTGGACATCAGCCGCGACGTGCCGACCGCCACCCTGTCCAGCTGCCTGGACATCACACGATGGAAGGTAGTCGAACGGGCCGGCAACAAGCCCGTACCACTTCCCTCGGATCGCCTGACGAGGTACGTCATCGTCTCGACTGTCGAGCAATGGCCCGAGGGGTGGAGGGTCATCAAGGATGACCCGCAGGAGAAGCCATGCTGAGCAGATGGGGCCCGTTCGCAGCGTCGCTGCCGACTGTGGCTGCCCTGGCATTTCCTGCTGCATCCCTTGCAGCCTCCGGCGGGGAACCGTGCGACGACCCGTTTGTCTGCGTGGGTGCTGAGACACCCGCTGAACCACCGCGGCAACCCGGCGGCTCAAGTGACGACAGACCAGAAGAGTCAGGGTCAACCGGAAGCGATCAGGGCAACAGCTGGGTCTGCACTTACTCGAAAATGGATCCCCAGCCCCCGGGTGGCAGCTCCGTGTGGGAAGGGCACAAGCCCGGAGACGGCGCCGTCTACGTGGAACGCTGCTTCTACGAGGACAACCCCGCAGGCACCACGGTAATCCGGATCTTCTGGTCGCAAGAACAACCCGCCGCAGAACCCGCGATCGACCCCGCCATCGTTGCCCAGCGAGCTGTCGACAAAATGCGGCTCCGTGGACCAGCAATCGGTATCACGCCGAAACCCGGCGGCCGGGGCGTAGTCGGCATGCCGGTCTACATGTGGACCACAACCGGTGCCGAGACCTACGGACCGAACACAGCAACCGCTTCAGCCGGCCCCGTCAGCGTGAGTGCCACGGCGCGTGTCTCGCGCATCGTCTGGCGGATGGGCGACGGCGCGACCGTCACCTGCACCACTTCCGGGACCCCGTACACGGCGTCGTACGGAAAGAAGCCGTCCCCTGACTGCGGGCATCGCTACAGCGTCCCGTCTTCCACGACCCCGTCCGGGCGGTTCCACGTCACGGCGACGTCGACCTGGACGATCGACTGGCAGGTGACTGGGGGCGGCCAGACCGGCCAGCTCACCGAGATCCGCGACAGCGCGGTGGATATCACCGTCGCCGAGGTCCAGGTCCTCAACTAGCCCCCTGAACCATCGAGAGGTCCCTTCCGCATGGAATTCCCAGCCGCCGCGCCCTCAGTGCCACGCCCGCAGAGCCCGGCCCGTCCCGAGATTCCCATCACCACGGCTCCCGTCAAGCGTGAGCGGCGCTGGGCCGTCGTCGCTCTGTGCGTCGTACTGGCCGTTATGTGCGCGCTGGGCGCGGCCGCAGCAGTCACTTCCGCCAGCGACCGCGCCCGTGTCCTTGCCGTCGCCCGCGACGTACCCGCAGGGCAGGCCCTGACGGACGGGGACCTGACGGTCGCGGAGGTCTCCGCCGACGCGGCGCTGACTCCGGTCCCCGCCGACGACAAGGCCGCCGTGATCGGCAAGCGGCCCGCCGTCGATCTCCGTAAGGGCGGCCTGCTCACCGCCTCTCAACTGACCGCAGGCACAGGCCTGGGCGATGACCGGCAGCAGGTCGGAGTCCAGGTGAAGCGCGGCCAGGCCCCCGCGGGCACGCTCGCCCCCGGCGACCAGGTCCTCGCCGTCACCACACCAGCGCAGGGGGAGCAGACCGACCCGGAAAACGAGGCGCCGCCCACGAGCATCAAGGCGAGCGTGGTCACCGTCTCCCGTCCTGACGCGTCGGGCACGGTCGTGGTCAACCTCGCCGTCGCTGAGACCGACGGACCACTGCTTGCCACGCGCGCCGCGATGGGCCGTATCGCTCTCGTGCGCGAACCGCGGAGCAGCTGATGCCCGTTACCGTCCTCACCTCCGCCAAGTCCTCAGGGGTCACCACCGCGGCGCTCGCCCTCACGCTGGCCTCCACGCGCCCGAGTCTGCTGGCTGAGTGCGACCCAGCGGGCGGCACGATCCGCGCCGGGTTCATGCGGGGCCAGGTCACCGCCGGGTTCGGTCTCTACCACCTCGCAGCCGCCGAACGGACCGGCCCGGAAGCACTCGCCAACGCCGTCGCTTCCCATCTGTGGCCCATGGATGAGGCCGGGCACCGCAAGCTGCTGCCCGGCCTGACCGATCCGGCACAGGCCGCCGCGCTCAGCCGGACATGGCCGGCACTGTCGGACGTCATGAAGGTCCTGGCCACCGACGCCGGGCACGACGTCTTCGTGGACGCCGGGCGGCTCGCCCTGGAATCAGGCCAGCTGCACCCGGCCCTTACCCCAGCGCCGCTGCTCCACCACGCCGACCTCGTCGTGCTGGTGGTGCGTGGCACGGATCAGTCCCTGACGCTGGCCCGGCATGTCATCGAGCCGCTGCGTGCCGAACTGGATGCGCACGGGTCCGGGGCGAATGCCCTGGGGCTGCTACTCGTGGAAGAAGGCTCGTACCGTGCCCACCAGGTCGCGGACGCTCTCAAGGCTCCGGTGCTGGCGGCACTTCCATGGGATCCGGACGCTGCCGGATACCTCACCGCCGGGGGCCGGCCGCCCCGCGGCTACGCGCGCAGCCCACTGCTGCGTCACGCCCGTACCGCGACGGGGGCCTTCGAGGCAGCCGCGTCCCGGCGCCGGATCCAGCAGGAGTACCCGGCACGGCGGGTCAACCCCCAGCTGGCCGGTGTCCTGCAGCGCCTGACGGCCAACCGCGGAGGCAACCGTGGCTGACACACATCAGCGCCCCGGTGCCAACGGCCACACAGCGCCACTGGACCGTGACGGGCTCGCGCACCTGCTGACCAACCGCATGGCGCAGCGCCGCCCGCCCGAGCAGGGCACCCCGCCGGCTGATCCGGTTGAACAGGCCGCAGCCGACCCGGGTTCGGTGCCGCGGCTGGCGGGTCTGCCGGGTGAACTGCCGGTCGGGTGGGACGTCATCGAGGACCTGCAGTCCAAGGTGTCCGCTGAGCTGACCGATCGCGATCCGGACCGTCTCCTGGAAGAACCGGACCGCCGGGCCCTGGCCCGCTCCCTCACCACGTCCGCCGTCGCGTCCTGGTCGTCCATGTACGCGCAGGGCAACACCCCGCTGACGCCGGCGCAGGAGGAGACGATCGCCCGAGCGGTCTTCGACGCCATGTACCGCGGCGGCCGTCTGCAGTCCCTGCTGGACGAGGACGGGGTCGAGGACGTCATGGTCGACGGGCTGACCGCGCATGTGGAGTACTACGACAAGCCGCGCCGCACGATCGAGCGGGTGGCCGACTCCCACGACGAACTGATCACCTGGGTCAACCGCATGGCCAGACTGTCCGGTCACGGCGAGCGCGGACTGACGCAGAGCACGCCCATGGTGGGTTTCCGGATGCCCGACGGCTCCCGTGTGACCGCATCTCTGCTGACGAGCCGGCCTTCCGTGATCATCCGCCGGCACCGGATCCGCCAGCACGGCATCGCCGAACTCGTGCGGTGGGGATCAATCAACCCCCTGCTGGAGGCGTTCCTGATCGCCTGTGTCCACGCCCGGATGAACGTGCTGGTTGTCGGCGACATGGGCGCCGGGAAAACCTCGCTGCTGCGTGCCCTGGGCCGGGAGATCCCGCCCGCGGAGCGGCTCGTCACCCTGGAGAGCGACCGCGAGCTGTACTTGGACGAGCCCGGGCCCAAGCCGGGCCCGGTGACGTTCGCTTTCGAAGCGCGTCAGTCCAACGGGGAGCGGTCCGGAGACAACCGGCTGGCCGGTGAAGTGACCCTCTCCGACATGTTCGCCACGGCGCTGCGCTACAACGCCACCAGGGTGATCGTGGGTGAGGTCCGGTCCACGGAGATCGTGCCGATGCTCCAAGCGATGTCCGCCGGCGGCTCGGGAAGCATGTGCACGATGCATGTGCGGCGCCCGCACGCCATCGTCTCCCGGCTCGTGCAACTGTGCACGGAGGCCGGTACGGCCACCGAGGCCGCCCACCACCTGATCGCGTCGTCCATCGACGTCGTCGTCTACCTCACCTACCTGGACGAGACCGGCCGGGGCGGCCGCCGGCACCGGTTCGTCTCCCATATCTACGAGGTCCACGACGTCGTGGGTGAGGGCGGCCGGCCCACCACCAGCGAGATCTTCGCCCCCGATACGGCGGCGGGTGAGCCGCGCGCCGTGTTCCAGAACATGCCGTCCAGCGCCTTCATCTCCGACCTGGAACGTACGGGGAAGTTCGACCGAAGCTGGCTGACCAGACATCCGCTGGCCGCATGGGGCCCTCCCCTGCAGACAGTGAGCCCGCGATGACCACATCCCAACTCGCCCTGGTCGCGGCCTGCTGCGCCGTGCTCGCCCTCCTCGCCGCAATCGCCGCCGTACGGGAGGCGCGCGGCCGTGTACCCAACCCCGTCAAACCGGCGCCCCGTCTGGCCGGCCGGGTCCAGCGTGCGAAGGCGGAGCTTCCACAGAAGTGGCGGGATCGCTGGAGGCACCTGGTCATCACGGCCGGGATCGTCGCCCTGGCCGTCTGGGCATGGACCGGGTGGCCCGTCCACGGGCTGCTCGCCGGTGCGGTGATCCTCGGGCTGCCGTTCGTCCTCAACCCGGGCACGGCCGCGAAGGTGCGTATCGAGCGCCTCGAAGCGCTGGGCCAGTGGCTCAACCACCTGTCCGGGATCCACACGGCCGGGATCAGCCTCACCCAGACGATCCTCTCCTCCGCGAAGACAGCACCCGGACCGATCGCCCCGAACGTGCGGGCCCTGGCCGAACGGCTGCGGGCCGGGGTGGACACGCACAACGCGTTCGCGCTGTTCGCCGACGAACTGGCCGACGGTGTCAGCGACCACGTGGTCCTGCTCTTCCAGTCCCACGCTGTCTACAAAGGGCCAGGGCTGTCCGACGCGCTCGAAGCACTCGCCGTCACGATCCATCAGCAGGCCGCCGATGCGCGCGATATCGAAGCTGACCGGGAGAAGGTCCGGAAGAACTCCCGCATGGTGTCCATCGTCATCTGCCTGGTCGTGACCGGCTGCATGCTCAACGGGGCCTGGTCCGGGTGGTACCAGTCGCCCGTCGGACAGATCGTCCTCGCCGTACTCGGTGCCCTGTTCGCCTGGACCCTGTCCTGGCTGCGGCGCATCGCCCGCACGAACCCCGACCCTCGCCTCCTCGATCCCCTGCCCGCCCAGTTCACCATCCCCGCAGGAGGCGCCCGATGATCCCCATGGAGGCCATGCTGCCCGCAGCCGCCGCCGGCGCGCTGATCGGGCTCGCCGTACGAGCGGCCTGGCCCGCCAAGCCGGACCTGGCCAGTGCCCTGGACCGGCTGGACGCCAGCAAGTTCACTCCCGCGCTTCCCGGCACCGCCCCGGCGGTGACCGGCTCACTTCCCGAGCGGGTCGGCGCCCGGCTCCTGCGGGAAGTCGGCGGGCGGATCACCCTGCCGGTCAAAGACCTCAACCTGCTGCGGATCTCCCCCGCTGAACATCTGGGCAGGCGGGTGCTGTTCACGCTGTACGGGCTGCTCCTGCCGCAGCTGCTCCAGGCCCTCCTCGCCCTGGCCGGCACACCCTTCCCGTTCACGGTCCCCGTCTTCTTCTCTCTGCTCCTGGGCGTGCTGTTCTGGGTCTGGCCCGGGCGGGACGTGGCGCGCGACGCGGCTGCGGCGCGTCTGGTCGTGCGGCACTCCGCCGCCTCCTACCTGGAGCGGGTGGCGCTGGCGCGCGTTGCCAACAGCGGCGCCGCGCAGGCTTTGACGCAGACGGCGGAAGTCGGCGACGGCTGGATTTTCGTGCGGATGCGTCAGGCATTCCGCCAGGCGGACCTGGCCGGTGTCACGCCGTGGGAGGCACTCAAGCAGCTCGGTGACGAACTCGACATCCCCGAGCTCACCCGCCCCGCCGACACTCTCGCCCTGGCCGGAGACGGCGCCGCCGTCTACGCCACCCTTCAAGCCCAGGCCCGGCAGTTGCGTATCGCACTGCTCACCGACGCGAAGGCCCAGGCCAACGCGGCATCCGCCGCGATGGTCCTGCCTGTGACCTTCGGCGTGATCCTCATGCTCACCTTCGTGATGATCCCCGTCACGATCACCATCCTCGGCAGCTGAACAGCAAGGAGCACAGAACTCATGAACATCCGATTCCTGACCGTATGGATCCGCAGCCGCTTCGAGCAGCTCAAGGCCGGCCGGGACGCCGGACAGACAAGCACGGAGATGGCGCTCATTGCCGGAGCGCTGCTGGTCGGTGCTGGCCTGCTGGTCCTGGCCATCCGAACCAAGCTCATGGAGAAGATCGGCATCATCAACGGCGGCTGAGCACGGACGGGACGAGAGAAAAGGGGGAGGACAGTGTCCGTACAGACAGGTACCTGGCGACGGTGGCGCTTCGTGGATCGGCTGCGTGGCGACGCGGGCGTCGCCAGCCCGGAGTTCGCGGTCCTGGCCGTGGTCGTACTCGCGTTGGTCTTCACAGCGATCCAGGTCGGTTTCTACTTCCACGCACGCGAAGTCGCTCAGTCCGCCGCCCGCCAGGGCGCCGACGCGGGGCGCCAGTTCGGGGCGGGGCCGGGCG
The DNA here is from genome assembly GCF_000981895.1 of Streptomyces odonnellii. GTDB lineage: Bacteria > Actinomycetota > Actinomycetes > Streptomycetales > Streptomycetaceae > Streptomyces > Streptomyces odonnellii. Next base: position 13,002 of record NZ_LATD01000159.1, read on the forward strand.
ACGGCGTCTCCCAGGCCCAGCAGTTCCTCTCCCGCTACGGCAACAGCGTGCGCGGCGCCCAGGTGTCGTCCTCCGGCAGTACCGCCGAGGAGATCCGCATCACCGTCACCGGGAGCGTCGCCACCCTGGTCCCGGGACTGGAGCTGGATGTCACCCAGCACGCTGCCGGTCCGATCGAACGCTGGACGAACCCGTGACCCGCCTCCGTGCCTGCCTGCGGGCACCCGAGCACCGGGCCCGGGGCAGCTACTCGGTGGAGGCCGCGGTCCTCGCACCCGTGGTGATCGCCCTGCTGGGGCTGATGGTCGCCTTCGGGCGCATCGTGAATGCCGACGGCGCCGTCGACTCGGCCGCGCACGCGGCCGCCCGTGCCGCGTCACTGGAGCGTGACGCCGGAAGCGCCCAGGCCCAGGCGCAGGCTGCGGCCGACCGGAGCTTGAGCGGTGAGGGCGTCACCTGCCGGACCACCAGCGTCGCGGTGGACACCTCCGGCTACAGCATCGACCTCGGTGAGAACGCCACGGTGACCGCGACGATCGCGTGCACCGCGAACCTCGCCGACATCGGGCTTCCCGGCCTGCCCGGATCCAAGACATTGACCGCCCGGTGGACCAGCCCTCTCGACACCTACCGGGGGCGTCAGTGATCACGTGCCTGCGCACGCTCGTGCGGCGTCGTCTCCGCGCCGCGAACGACGGCGGTTCCATGTCTCTGTTCCTCGCGCTCTCCGCGTTGGCGATCATGATGGTCATGGGTCTGCTCGTCGACGGTGGCGGCGCTCTCAACGCCGGATCCCGCGCCACCTCCCTCGCCCAGGAAGCCGCCCGCACGGCCGGTCAGCAGCTCGATCCTGCCCAGGCGATCGAGGGCACCGCCATCACCATCGACCCCGATGCGGCCGTCGGCGCCGCCCAGGACTACCTCGCCGCCGCCGACGTCCAGGGCGACGTGAGCATCACCGACGGCGGACAGACCCTCTCCGTGACCGTGACCGACACGTACAACACGCACTTCGCTTCCCTGCTCGGTCTCGGAACCATCACCGTGACCGGCACCGCCGAAGCCCATCTGCAGACCCAAGCTGGAGGCTGACGCCGTGACCCCCGCCCCCCTGCGCGCCGCCGGTATGGCCCTGCGCGCCCTGTTCGGCCTCGCGCTCCTGGTGGCCCTGGTCGGCGGTGTCCCCTACGTACTGCTGGCGGTGGGTCACCAGCCCACCGAACTCTCCGGCGGCTGGGACCTCCTGCTGAGCCGGGACGACGGAACCCTGTTCTTCGTCGCCCTCACCTGCATCGGCTGGGCCGGCTGGGGCGCGTTCGCCTACTCCGTGCTGGTGGAGATCGGCGCCGTACTCCGGCGCCGCTCCGCACCCCGGATCAAAAGCCTGGGCCCTCTGCAGTCCCTCGCCAGTTTCCTGATCGGCAGCATCGTGCTGCTCGCACCGACCGCCGCGTCCGCGGCCACCTCCCCCGCCATCGCCGCCACCAGCGTTCAGATGGTCAGCGAGACGGGGCCGGGCTCCGCTCCTGCCAGCGCCCCAGGCACCCCGGCCAAGGACAGCGGGCCCACCCACACCGTCACCACATCGACGGAGGCGCCCTGGGATCTCGCGCAGCAGTACCTCGGTGCCGGACAACGCTGGAAGGACCTTGCCGCCCTCAATCCGGACGTGCCCGAACTCGTGGCCGGCGACGCCTACCTGCCCAAAGGGACAGTCATCAAGCTGCCCGCGGACGCACGGCCCGTCGTCACCTCCCAGGCGACGGCTCCTCCTGCGGCCTCCGAGGCGGCGGCCGACGCCGACCGCTCGGACCACCACAGCTCCACCGGCCCTGTCACGGACGGTCCTGAGCGACCGGAGAGCGTCACCGTGAAAAAGGGCGACAGCCTCTGGACGATCGCTGACACGTACGGGGAGCCCACCGACTGGCCCGGCATCTACGCGGCCAACGAGGGTGAACCCCAGCCAGGGGGCGGCACGTTCGATGATCCGGATCTCATCCTGCCCGGCCAGCGCCTCGACCTCCCGCACGCTCAGCCCGCCACGCCCAAGCCGGAACAGCACGACGACCGGGCGCCTGTAACCGAAGAGAAGCCGGCCGCGCCGTCCAGTGATGCGGTCACACCCCCCGCAGCGGAGAACACGGTGCCGTCGGCGCCCGCCACGAAGCCTTCCGGGCAGGAGCAGAGCGCGCCGCCCGCGGAGAACGGGCAGGACACGAGTCCTGCTCCCAGCGGTGACGTACGCCCCTCCCGCACAAGCCCCGGGCAGGCGGCGCAGGTCAAGGACGCGGCGGAGGGCAGCGGTTCGCAGAGCGTTGCCGTCGCGCTGGCCGGCACAGGAGCGCTGGCCGCTTCCGTGGGACTGTTCCTGGCCGGACGGCGGGTGATGCAGCAGCGCCGTCGCCGCCGTGGCCGCCGGATCGCCATGCCCACGGGACGCGCGGCCGCCACCGAATCGGTGCTGCGGAGCATCGACGCGAGTGAGGAACTGCTGCGCTTGGACGCGATGCTGCGGACAGCGGCGGTACATCTCGCCGCGCAGGAGCGCCCTCTGCCCGATCTCGTGGTCGTCCAGCTGGGCGCGGAGGGGGCACGGCTCCACCTCGGTGAAGCAGCCGCGCCGCCGCGACCCTTCACCGCGGACCCGGGCCGGATGGATGTGTGGTGGTGCCCGGCCGACACAGGTGAGCTCTTGGACCAGGCGGAGCTCCGGGACGTCGACCCTCCGTACCCGGCGCTCGCTGCTCTCGGTGCGGACGACGACGGCGGGATCGTCCTCGCCGATTTGGAGCGGCTCGGTGCGATCCACCTGACCGGAACGGTCCGGGAACAGGTGCTGCGCACCCTGGGAATGACGCTGGCGCTGTCTCCGCTGGCCGGGCAGATCGAACTCGCCGTGGCCGGGGAGGACACCGCTCCCGGCCTGTCGATGCTGGACGGCCAGCGGGTCACCCCGTACCCGGAGCTGTCCGGCGCGGTACGGGCCGTCGAACTGCACCACGCCGAACAGCAGGAGGCACTGGCCGCGCTCGGGGAAGAGAGCGATCTCGCGCAGGCCCGGCCGGTGGAGGCTATGGGCGAGCTCTGGCCCCTGATGGTGCTCGCCGATCTGGACAGCTGCCCCGATCCGGAATCGGCCGACCGGCTGTGGGAACTGCTCGGGCAGCAGCCCCGGACAGCGATGGCGATTCTCACCAGCAGCCACGCGCCCCTCACCGGCCGGGACGAGGCGTGGGTGGTGGACACCGACGCGCCGTATGTGACCGTGCCCGGCACCGACGTGCGGATCACCCTGTCGGCGTGCTCGGACGAGGAGTACATCGACATTCTGGAACTCGCACTGACCGCGGATTCCCCTGGCGACGTTCCCGCCCCCGAGACACCGGCCGCCGCTCCGCCGTCAGACGACTGGATCGAGCCCACCCCCGCCCCCGCGGTGGAGGAGCCGGTCACGGCACCGGACGAGACCGGTCCACAGCCGGGCGCCGGGAGCAAGGAACACCGGGCCGGGCCGCTGGCCGCTCTCGCCGACCTCGAAGACGACGCAGACGAAGACGACAGCGAAGCGATCAACGAACCGAAGGCCGCCGCCTGCCCCACGGCTGACACCAGGAAGCGCGGTCTTCCCGCGGCGGCGACTTCCCCTTCCGCAGCCGTGCTGCCCGCTGTCACGCCCGGCCCCCGGGTCAGCGCCCGCCTCCCCGGGCCTTCCGCCGAACCCGACGGTGGTACACAACAGCCAGCTCCCGAAGGTCCAGTGGTGCAGGTGCTCGGTCCCGTCGACCTACACGGCGCCCGGGGGACGATCGCCACCAACCGCCGGACCGTGGCCCTGGAGCTGACCGCATGGCTGGTCCTCCATCCCGGTGCCGACCACCACCAGCTCGATGACGTCCTCGCTCCCAACGGGCGGGTCACCCGCGACACCCGCAATGCCCGTACCGCCGACGTACGCAGGTGGCTCGGCAGCGACGAACACGGCACCCGGCACCTGCCTCACATCAGCGCGCAGCCCGACAAGCGTTACCGGCTGGCCGGGGTCAACTGCGACTGGCTGATGTTCGAGGACCTGGTCCACGCGGGCCAGCAGACCGACGGCAGCTCCGGTGACCAGCTGCTGCGCCAGGCGCTGGAACTCGTCCGCGGCCAGCCTTTCTCCGGGATCCCGCCCCGCCGGTACGTATGGGCGGAGCCGCTCGTACAGGACATGATCGCGAAGATCGTAGACGCGGCCGACGACCTCTCCGAGCGGTGCCTGGAACACGGCGACGGGCGAGGCGCACTCTGGGCGGCCACCCGCGGCCTGGACGCCGCACGGGAGATGGAACAGCTGTGGCGCCAGAAGTTCCGCGCGCTCTCCCTGCTCGGAGATGAAGAAGGACTCGAGCAGTCCATCCGTCAGCTGGAAGACCTGCTGCTCGAACTCGGGTGCTCCATGACCGAAGAGACGGGCCAGACGCTGCGCCTGGTGCAGGCCGCCCGACACTAGGTCACACCCTCCCGTCATCCACCTGCAGACCCGGTAGCCCACCGCCGCGATCGCCTCCCTGATGGAGACCTGCCTGCGCGGGCCACCGCCACAAACGCTGACCCAATTGCTGACCCACTCGGAAAGCTGCACGTCAGCGAGGCGCCGAAAGCGGTCTGCCTGACCGCATCAGAGAAGTCAGCTCACCCTGACGGACCCGGGATCGACCACCGGCAACACGCAGCAGGACCGGTCACGCAGGAGGATCGGCCGCCAGGCACGCACTCTGAAAACGGCCATGGCCGATGGTCGATTGCGCTGAATCGGCCAGCGGATACGCCGTCATGGCGCGGCGGCCTAGTAATGTTCGGCCACATGAGCATTCCAAGCCCCCGGGAGGACCGAGAGAAGCTAATTACTGCTCTCGCTCCCAAGCTGCGCAGGCATCTGAAGATCCGCGCCTTTGAGCACGGAATGGACATCCAGGACGCGACCGAGCACGCCATCAATGCCTGGTACGAAGCCGATGACGTCCCCGAAGTCGACACCGAGGGAGCCAAGACCTGGGGGACGTTCCTCCCTGTCGGCGGCCCTGACGCGTTCAAGGCCGTCTGCTCGGAGCGCGGCATCACCTACGTGCAGGGACTCGCACAGGCCCTGACTCTGTGGCTCGACAACCACCCCTCCCCCACGGCTCCGTTGGTGGCGCAGCCCGTCGTGCGAGTCATAGTCGCCAACCAGAAGGGCGGCGTAGGCAAGACCTTCATCTCCTCCGGCATCGCCCAGGCCCTCGCGGAAGCCGGCCGTCGCGTACTGCTGGTCGACTACGACCCGCAAGGACACCTCACCGCGGAGCTCGGCTTCGAAGACCTCATGTACGAGGACGATGTCGAGACGCTGATGATGCACATGGACGGCTCCGCCAAGGGCGACATACACGACCTGCTGGTCGCCCTGGACCAAAAGCGTTTCGGCGAGCGACTGCATCTGCTCCCCGCGTCCGACGACGCGTTTCTGCGCGATGTCGCCCTCTCCAAGGTCAGCTTCAGTGAGGCAGCGCTGGAACGTGCGCTGGAACCGCTGGAAGCGGACTACGACGTCATCATCATCGATGGCCCGCCCAGCCTGGGGCTGAATATGGACTCCGCGCTGTACTACGTACGGCGCCGCGACGGCGAACTCGCTGACCGGTCCGGCGTCATCACTCCGGTCTGGGCGAACAAGGCGTCACACCGCGCCTTCCGTCTGTTGAAGTCCCAGAAGGACGACCTCTGCCGCAAGGGGCGTATCCAGGTCGACTACCTCGGGCTGATTGTCAACGCCTACGACAGCCGCCGCGGCAAGCTGGTCAAGGAGAACAAGGACGAATGGGAGAAGAGCAGCTCTCCCGGAGTCCTGGCCGTGATCGGCGATCTCAAGGAGGGGCGTGAGGCAGCAGACGGTGAGATCCCGCTCCTGGAGTACGCGCCTGACAGTGAACACGCGCAAGTAATGCGCGACCTTGCGAAGGAGCTCGCCGTATGACTCCCCCCACGCAGCGGGTCACCCGCGGCTTCAGCGTCAGCGACGACGGGACGGACACCAAGCCGACCCCGCGTCGTATCAGGACGCGTCAGCAGATCATGAGCGGTGAGGGCAAGCGGCCTCCGGCGGCGGTTGAACTCAAGCTGCTGGCTCACAACCCGTTCAACCCGCGCGAAGAGCTGACGGACGTAGAGGAGACAGCGGCCTCTCTCAAGGAGAGAGGCCAGCTTCAACCCCTCGCCGTCGTACGGCGGGCAGCCTTCCTGACAGTTCACCCCGACCAGGAGGAGAAGATCGGGGCAGCTGAGTATGTCGTGATCGACGGCAACCGACGCCTGGCCGCCGGCACCCTGGCGGGCCTAGTGGAACTGCGTATCGATGTCAACGACGCCCTCGCGGCGAGCGCTGCGGACATCCTGGAGTCCGCGCTGATCGCCAACATCCACCGGGTCGACGTACCAGCACTGGACCAAGCGAAGGCAATCCAGGAACTACTGGCCAAGTATAAGACGCAGGAGAAGGTCGCCCAGCGGCTCAGCAAGTCCGGGGCCTGGGTGTCCCAGCGCCTGGCTCTGCTCCAACTCCCTGAGGATCTCCAGGAGAAGGTGGAATCGGGAGAGCTGAAGGTCAAGGACGGGCGACGTATCGGCCGGTTGCCCAAAGACGAGCAGCGCGAAGAGGCAGAGAAGGCTCTTAACCGGGTTAAGGCACCCCGGAAGCCCAGGGCGCCAGCCAAAGCCCCTGACGCTCCGACGCCGGAAGCCTCTGTACCCGCTCAGACCATCCCGGAACGCGAGAGCGCACCAGAGCCCGCTTCCGTCCTTAACCCGGTTAAGGACGACGCCCCGTCTGATGAAGCCTCGGAGCTCCTGCTCGCACTCCCCTGGACGGACCCAACGTGGTTCGACCGGGAGCTGCGCAAGCACATGTCGCCAGAAGACCGGAGCAGGCTGGTCTGGCTACTCCAAGCCGAGGAAGTCAGCTGATCTCTCCTCTTAACCCGGTTAAGAGGGAACCAGAGACCGCTAGCAATCTGATCGCCCGTACGTGCCGCTCCGGCTTTCCGGAAGCGGGGTGGGCGGCCAGTGGGAAGCAACTCCCTGAAACACAAAGGCCCGTACCCCCGCAATGTTCGCGGGGGTACGGGCCTTTGTCGTGTTCGGTCGTGCGGAGTGTCAGGCCGCCCAGGTCGCGGGCAATGGTCCGTGGTCGGGGTTGGGGATCGTGGCTGCCGCTGCCGGAGCGGCCGGGTGCCGCATGGCGGTGACCGGAACGGCACCAGGCTCGGTTTCGGGTGCCCAGACCATGCGCCAGGTGTCGTCCCACTCGCACCCGCAGTCGTGGTCCGGGTGTGGGTGCCGTAAGAACGCGCCGTGGGTGTGGACGGCGCGTGGGATGCGGGGGATGAGTTCGGCCGAGTCGTCGCCGGGGTAGAGGTGGAGGTTCCGCCAGCCGTGGACGCGGTCCATGTACGCGGCGGCGGCCTCGATGATGTCGGCCCACCTCTGGTGCCCGAGCACGAGGAACGCAATCGGGTAGAGGTGGTCGTCGGTGGGGTCATCGAGCCCGGTGACGTGCAAGCCGCGGTGGGCGATGAAGCCGTTCCCCGCCGCGTCCTCGCCAGGGGTCCAGAGCTGTTCGACGGGGTGCGTGGTGCCGTCGCCCTCGCTGGTCTCGATCTCGTACAGGGCCGGGGCGGTCACGCGCTCACCCCCGCGACGGCGTCGGCCAGGAGCGCGGCGATGTCGACACCGTGGGGGTCGGCGTAGCTCTCGTGGTCGCTGACGTCGAACGGCGCGTCCTTGGCGATGACGGTGAGGCCGGGGATGACGGTGGCCGCCCGGCCCGACAGTTCGGTGTTGAGGCGGTCGGCGGCGCGGCAGGCGAGCCAGGTCTGTGTGTAGGGACCGAGGCGCAGCAGCGTGAGGCTGGTGCCGTCGCTGCGGCGGGCTTCGACGTGGACGCCGTAGTGGGCGGGGTCCATGCCGATGTTGTTGGGGAGGAGCAGGTTCGCGGCGGCGTGGGTGAGCATCGCGTAGGCCGGCTGCCAGGCGCCGAGGATCGCGGTGGTTTCGCAGCGCAGCCAGCCTCGGTTGGTGTAGCCGAGCTGGTGGCCGTGGAGGTAGGCCGCGGCGTGCGGGGTGTCGGGGTGGACTACGGCGACGGCGATCATCTCGGTGCCGTGGTCGTCGCCGGGGCGGGGGTGTGCGCGTTCGATGAACGGGCCGACCCGCACGGCGATGTCCTGGGCGCTGCCGGGCGTCCAGGGCTCCGGGTCGCGTACGGCGGCGAGCATCGCGCGGAACGCGTCGACGACGACCTGGTCCTCGAGGGAGAGGGCGCCAGGGGCGTGGCCGCAGCGACGGAAGGAGGGGCGCTTCATCGGGTGGGCTCCTGTTCGCGGGTGGGGTGGGTCCAGGGCAGGGCGAGGCCGTCGCCGGCAGTACGGGGGACGAGGTGGCCGTGGAGGTGGAACACGGTCTGCGTGGCCGCCTCACCGCAGGAGGTGAGGTAGTTCCACTGGCCGCCGATCTGAGCGGCGAGTTCGGCGGCGCGCATCTGGACGGTGGCGGAGACGACGGGGTCCGTCGTGAAGTCGGCGACGTGGCCGCGGGGCAGGACCAGGAGGTGGCCGTCGGTGCAGCCGCCGCTGCGGGGCACGATCGCGAGGGCGTCGGCCCATTCGTGGACGATCGTGGCCGGGGCGCCGTCGTGGATGATCTGGCAGAACGGGCAGTCGGGCCGCGGGTGCTTGCGGGGGACCGGCGGCCGGTTGATGTGGTGGTGGGTGACCTGGATTTGGGCGCCGGCCTCCTGCATCCGGTGGCCGATGGCGTCGGCGATGGCGGGTGCGCGGTGGCGTCCGTACCAGCAGTTCACCAGGAGCTGGACAGGGCGGCCGTTCGCGGCTGCGCGGAGCGCGGTGAGTTCGTGCACGGCGTCGTTGATGATGCGGGCCGCGCCGGGGGTGTTGAGGACGTAGTCGCGTACGCCCGCGTCCTGTCCGGTCTGGCGGGCGACGACGTCGGCAAGGTTGGGGTCGTCCGGCGGGTTCAGCAGGGCGTCGGTCAGGTTGATGGCGAGGACGGCGGCGCGGTAGCGGGGCGGGGGCGGGTCCTGCCAGCGGGCGCCGAAGGAGTCGATGAACACGTCGTACACGGGGCCTCCAGGCTCGTACGAAGTAGGGGTTGCGCGCGGCGGCCGCGCAGGCTGCGGGCCGCCGCGCGGGAGACGGGCGGGTGTCAGGGCGGCGAGGGCGGTGGCGGGCGCGGCGCTGTGTGGGGGTGTGGCTGTGGGTCAGTTGGTGAGGCGGATCGGCATGAGGAGGTAGCGCAGCGCCTGGTCGTCGCTGCCGTGACCGCGTAGCACGGCGGGCTTGGTGCTGGTCGTGAACTGGAATTCGACGGCTTCGGTGGTGAGGGCGCTCAGGCCGTCGAGGAGGTAGCCGGGGTTGAAGGCGATGGTGAGTTCGTCGCCGTCGAGGTTGGTGTCGACGTCGTCGATGGCCTGGGCGTCGTCGCTGGTGCCGGCCTCCAGGCGGAGGGTGCTGTCGGCGGTGAAGGTGAGGCGGATCGGGGACTTGCTGCTGGCGACCAGGGCGACGCGCTGGACGGCGGCCTTGAGCGCGGCGATCTCCACCGTGGCGGTGTGGTTGAACTCGGACGGGAAGAGGCCCTGGTACTTCGGCAGTTCGCCTTCGAGGGCGCGCAGGGTGGTGGTGCTGTGGAGGCTGCGCACCGTGAACAGGCCGTTGGAACCGGAGGCGTCGGGCAGGGTGAGGTCGACGGTGGCGTCGTCGGCGACGGCTTTGACGGCGTCCAGGAGGGCCTTGCCGGGGGCGAGTGCGGTGCGGTCGGCTGCGAGGTCGCGGTTCTTCCAGGGCAGGGTGCGGACAGCGAAGCGGTAGCGGTCGGTGGCCGCGAGGGTGACGGTGCCGGCTTCCTGGTCGTGCCGCAGCTGAATACCGGCGAGGACGGGCAGGGCGTCGTCCTTGCCCACCGCGCCCGCGACCTGGGTGACGGCTTCGGCGAAAGCCGGGCCGGGCAGCGTGCCAGAGGGGGTGCCGGGCGCGGGCAGGGCCGGGTACTCCTCCAGGGGCAGGGTGGGCAG
>NZ_LATD01000016.1 GCF_000981895.1 Streptomyces odonnellii
GGGACAGGGCGGACGGAGCCGGGCGGGCGGGGCGCTCCGACGGGCGGCGCCCGCGCCGATCAGTTCGGTGGCGGCGGCCGCCGTGTCCTGGAGGAGCGCGGCCAGTTCGACTGCGACCGGGAAGCGGGCGCCCGCCCGGCCCAGCAGTTCCAGCGCGCCGCCGTCCGCGACGGCGGTGGTACGGCTGGCCGTCGCGCCGAGGACCCCTCTGGCCTCCTCGGGCAGGGACACCAGGGCCCCGCCGAGATCCAGTCTGACTCCCCCGGCCCTCTGGCCGGACGTGCGCCGCTCCTTCACCGGCGCCGACGCGCGGCCGGTTTCCAGCAGTGGGGCGACGTCGGGCGCCGCGCCGTCCACCCAGAGCGCGGTCACCACCCGGCGGAGCTGCGCCAGACTGTCCCGGGCCGTGGAGTGCGCGGAGACGACCAGCCGGTCCCTGCCCGCCAGGGTGTCGTCGATCAGCGAGCCGAGCTGGCCCGCGCCGAGCTGCACGAAGGCGCGGTATCCGGCGTCGTGCATGGCCGAGACGAGCTGCCGGAACCGTACGGGTTCGAGGAGATGCCGTACGAACAGCTCCCGTACGGCGGCCGGTTCGTCCGGGTAGCGCGCGGCGGTCGTCGCGGACCAGACCGGGGTGGTCTGCGGATGCAGGGTGTACGTCTCGGCGGCGCGCCGGATCGGGCCGAGGTACGGCGCGAGCATCGGGGTGTGGAAGCCCGAGCGGAACGGCAGCACCTGCCCGATCACGCCCCTGGTCCTGAAGAGCTGGATCAGGGCGGTCACGGCCTCCTCGGGGCCGCAGACCATGGACTGGTTGGGCGCGTTGTCGTGCGAGAGCACCACGTCCGTACGCCCGTCCAGTTCGGCGAGGACCTGGTCGGCGGGCATCCCGAGGACTCCGAAGACCGCGCCGGGCACCCGCAGCGCGTCCGGGTCGAAGTCCGCGAGAAAGGCGTCGACCTCGGCGGCGGAGTGGATGCCGCCGCAGGCCATCGCGGTCCACTCGCCCACGCTGTGCCCGGCGACCGCGTCGGGGACGACGGCGAGCGTGCGCAGCGCGGTGTCCAGCATCCGGCCGAGCTGGAAGACGGCAGCGCCGTGCCGTCCGACGTCGCCGACGCGGGTGTCACGCCCGGGGCGCCAGTCGAGGCCGAACCGGTCGGCCAGTTCGTCCACCTGGGCCTCGAACTCGGCCTCAAGACCGGGGAAGACGAACGCCGTGAGCCCGCCGGCCGGGCCCAGCAGCGGGCTCGGGCTGAACCACACATCGCTGCGCCCGCGCCACGGAGTGCCCTTGGCGACCGCCTTCCTGGCCAGCTTCAGCCGGCGCGCGGTCGGGTCGACGATGCCGAGCCTGACCGGCCCCGCCTCGGAGGCGCGCTCGTCGAGCCCGGCCGCCAGGACCGCGGAGTCGTCGGTGTCGAGCAGCGCGGCCAGCTCCGCCGGGTTCCGCGCGGCGAGCCGCAGTACCCGCTCGGGCTCGCTGACCGTCGTACGCGGCGAGCGGACCGTACGGGCGGCCGAAGCGGCCGGCTGCTCCAGGACGACATGGGCGTTGATGCCGCCGAAGCCAAAGGCGTTGACGCCCGCCCTGCGGGGTGTGCCGGTGGGAGAGTCCTCCCACTTCCTGGCCCGCGCGAGCGGCTCGAAGCGGGTGGCCTCCAGTGCGGGGTTGGGCTCGTCGCAGTGCAGGGTCGGCGGCAGCACGCCATGGTGGACGGCGAGCGCGGCCTTGATCAGTCCGGCGATCCCGGCGGCGGGCATGGTGTGCCCGATCATGGACTTCACCGAACCGATGGCGGCCCGTCCGTCCGCTGTCGCGGGGCCGAACACCTCGCTGAGTGTGGCCAGTTCGGCCCGGTCCCCGGCGACGGTGGCGGTGCCGTGCGCCTCCAGCAGCCCGATGGCGTCGGCGGCGCGCGGGTCGAGTCCCGCCGCGTCCCAGGCCTGCCGGACCGCGCGTACCTGGCCGCCGGGGTCGGGGTTGAGGAGGCTGGCGGAGCGGCCGTCGCTGGCCACGCCGGTCCCGGAGATCACCGCGTACACCCGGTCGCCGTCGCGCTCGGCGTCCGCGAGCCGCTTGAGCACCACCACTCCGGTGCCCTCGCCGATGAGGACCCCGTCGGCGTCGCGGTGCAGCGGACGGATCCGCTCGCTCGGGGAGAGCGCCCCGAGCTGGTTGAACACGCTCCACAGCGTGATGTCGTGGCAGTGGTGCACACCGCCCGCCAGCATCACGTCGCAGCGCCCGGAGGCCAGTTCACGTACCGCGTGGTCGACCGCGACCAGCGAGGAGGCGCAGGCCGCGTCGACGGTGTAGGCGGGGCCGCGCAGATCGAGCCGGTTGGCGACGCGCGAGGCGGCCAGATTGGGCACCAGGCCGATCGCCGACTCGGGCTGTTCGGGCCCGAGCTGCCCGGCGAAGGCCGCCCTGACCTCCTCGATGCGGTCCTCGCCGAGTTCGGGCGCCAGCTCGCGGAGCGTACGGGCGAGCTGGCCCGCCGTCCGTACCCGCTGGTCGAGCCGGACCAGACCGGGCGTCAGATAGCCGCCCCGGCCCAGCACGATCCCGGCGCGCTGCCGGTCGGCGGGGAGTACGGGCTCCCCGCCCGCGTCCTCGATGGACCGGTGGGCGACCTCCAGCGCGATGAGCTGGTCGGGCTCCGTGCCGGCCACGGAGGCGGGCATGATGCCGAACCGGGCGACATCGAACTCGGTGTCCTGGTCGACGAATCCGCCTCGTCGGCAGTACACCCGGTCGCTGCGCCGCGGCCCGCCCGGCGCGTAGAACTCCTCGTCCCACCGGTCGGCGGGTACGTCCGTGATCGCGTCGACCCCGTTGACGATGTTGTGCCAGTAGCGGTCCAGGTCACCGGCGCCCGGGAAGAACGCGGCCATGCCGACGATCGCGACGGGCGCGGCGGCCGGTGTGCGGTCCGGCGCGGCCGTGGTGCGGGAGGGCCCGGACTGGGTACGGGAGGGCACGGCGGTCACCAGCCCGACGCGGTGTAGACCGTGGCGTGCACCCCGGGCGCTCCCCAGGCGAGTTCGCGCAGCAGGCTCAGCGGCCCTTCCTCGGGGTCGATCAGCTTGATCCCGCGGGCCGCGTACGAGCGCATCAGCTCGGCGGTGACCATGCCGCCGTTGGTCTCCGACGCCGCCCAGGGTCCCCAGTGGACGGTCAGACCGCGCCGGTCCCGGGTGGACCAGCGGCGTCCCAGCTCCTCCAGGGCGTCGTTGGCGGCGGCGTAGTCGGACTGGCCGCGGTTGCCGAGGGCGCCCGCGATGCTGCCGAAGAGGACCGCGAAGCGGGGGCCCTCGGGCAGGGTGTCCACGGCGTCGAGCACCGCGCGGGCACCGGCCACCTTGGTGGTGAAGACGCGGCGGAACGACTCGACCGGCTTCTCGGCAATCAGCTTGTCCTCGATGACCCCGGCCGCGTAGACGACTCCGTCCAGCCTGCCGTGCTCGGTGTGGATGTCCTTGACCGCGGCGCGGACCGCCTCGGTGTCGAGGACGTCGACGCAGTGGTAGCGGACCCGGCTGCCGAGCGCCAGCAGGTCCGCGACCGTCGCGCGCACCTCGCGCTCGGCGAGTACGGCGGAGACACGGCGCTCGACCTCGGCGGGCGAGGTCATCCCGGAGCGGAGGAAGGCGGCGCGCAGCGCGTCGCGGTCCGCGGCCCCGGCGGTCGCCGGGTCCTCGGTCTCCGCCGGTACGGGCGTACGGCCCATCAGTTCGATCCGGCACCGGCCGGCGGCGGCGATCGTACGGGCGAATCTGGCGGTGATCCCACGGGCGCCGCCGACGAGCAGGACGACCGCGTCCCGGTCGAGCCCGGCGGCCTCGGCCTCGGCGACACCGTCACCGGCCGGGCCCGCGCCGGTCGCGGCGAGCGCGCCCAGGTCGGTGGGGGTGAGCCGCAGGGCGCGCCGGGTGCGGCCGTCGGTGAGCACGACCGGTTCGCGGTCGGTGGCGGCGAGTTCGGTGGCGAGGGCTTCGGCGACCGCCTCGGGACCGGCGTCGGGCGCCACCTCGACCAGGGTCGCGGTGAGGTCGGGGTATTCGCGGGCGACACTGCGGAAGAAGCCGCGCAGCCCGCTGGCCGCGCCCTCGGTCCTGTGCTCGACGGAGAGCAGCCGCCGCGGGGGGTCGGCGAGCACGGCCTGGAAGAGGGGGAAGGCCTCGGGCAGCGGCGCGTCGGCCGTGACCAGGGCGTCCAGATGGATCACGGCGTCGGCGGTGATCCCGGGCAGCTCCCCGGCGGGTACGAGCGTGGGTACGGCACCGGCGGCGCGGAGCCGCTCGGCCACGACCGGAGCCAGCTCACCGCCGCCCAGCAGCAGGACCGTACTGCCGTCCGGGATCGAGCCGGTCACCTCGGGCAGCTCGGCCTCGGTGAACTCCAGCCGCTGCGGGGCGAGGATCTCGGCCTCCGCTGCGGCCGGTTCCGTGGGCGGGGCGGGGGCGGTCGGTGCGGCGGGAGCGGCGGCCGTCTCGTCCGGACCGGCGAGCAGTGTGACGAGAAGTCCGGCGATTCCGGCGGCGGTACGAGCGGCACTCAGACCGTCCAGGTCGGCGCTGGAACCGGCCGGAAGACCCAACCGCACCGCCAACTCACCAGCAATCTCAGCCCGCTTGATCGAATCCACACTCAGATCCGCCTCAAGATCAAGCTCCGGCTCGATCATCTCCACCGGATATCCCGTGCGCTCGGCCACCACCGCCAGCACCGAGCCGAGGACGGACTCCCGGTCCATGGCGGGCGGTGCACCCGCGGCTGCGGGAGCCGCGCTCGCGACAGGCGCCGCCACCTCGCCGAACGCACCGACCAGCAGCGCGGCGATCCCGGCCGCCGTACGAGCGGCACTCAGACCGTCCAGGTCGGCGCTGGAACCGGCCGGAAGACCCAACCGCACCGCCAACTCACCAGCAATCTCAGCCCGCTTGATCGAATCCACACTCAGATCCGCCTCAAGATCAAGCTCCGGCTCGATCATCTCCACCGGATATCCCGTGCGCTCGGCCACCACCGCCAGCACCGAGCCGAGGACGGACTCCCGGTCCATGGCGGGCGGTGCGGCCACCGGGGCCGCCGCGACGGCCGCTTGCGGAAGAGGCGCGGGAGGCAGCGCGGTGGGAGCGGTGAGCGCGGGGGCCGCCGCCGCGTGCGCGAACGGCCGGACGACGGGCTCGGCGGCCGGCAGAGCCGCCGGCCCGCCCAGATAGCTGAGCATCACATCACGCTGCGCCGCCACCAGGTCCCGGCTGGTGCGCAGGAACTCGGCGACAAGGGCGTCCGGTCCGGACGCGGCGGCGCCGTGGGGGGCGTGGTTCTCCGGCACGATCAGCTCCGTAACAGCTCTGGCGGGGTGGAGGGCGTTGGCGGGGATGGTGCCGTCGGCGCGGCGGACGAGCTGCCCGTCCACGGTCCAGCCCGCGGGCCGGTCCGCGGTGGCGGTCTCGGGGTCGACCGCGTCACGGCCCTGGAAGAGCCGGCCGGTACGGAGATCCGCCCCGCTGACGGCGAGCTGGGCCAGGGCGGTGAGGAAGCCGGTCAGCCCCGCTCCGGCTGCCCGGCCGCCGTCCAGCGGAACCGTGCGGTGCGGGCGGTCGCCCAGAACGGCGGAGACCAGCCGGCTCAGCACCCGGCCCGGGCCCACCTCCACGAAGACGCGGGCACCCGCCGCGTACATCGCCTCGATCTGCTCGGCGAACCGGACGGGCGCGCCGATCTGCGCGGCGAGCCCGGCCCGTACCGCCTCCGGATCGGCCGGGTACGGATCGGCCGTACGGTTCGCCCAGACGTCAAAGTCCGGCGCGTACACGGTCATCGAGGCCAGACGCTCCGCGAAGGCGTCGCCCGCGCCGGCCAGCAGCGGGCTGTGGAAGGCGCAGGCGACCTGGAGCGGCTTGGCGGAGTACCCGGCGTCGCGCAGCCGGGCGACCGCCTCGCCCATCGGCCCGGTCGGGCCCGAGATGACGGTCTGCTCGGGGGAGTTGTGGTTGGCGGCGACGACGGTGCCGGCCAGCCCGGCCGTCCGCAGCACCTCCTCCACCTGTCCGGCCGTGGCGGTGACGGCCGCCATGGTGCCGGGGTCGCCCCCTTCGACCTGGGCCAGGATGGCTTCGGCACGGGCCGCGCTGGCGGTGAGGACATCCTGTGGCGCGAGCGCGCCCGCCGCACCGAGCGCGACCAGTTCGCCGTAGCTGTGGCCCGCGGCCATGGCCGGGCGTACGCCGAGGGAGGCCAGCAGTTCGGCGGCGGCCAGTTCGACGATGCCGAGCGCGGGCTGGGCGACGGCGGTGTCGGTGATACGGGCGAGCTGGGCGGCCCTGCCCTCCTCGTCGAAGGCGGCGGGCGGGTAGAGCGTGTCGGCCCAGCGGGCGCCGAGCTGGAGGTAGCGCTGCAACTCGG
The DNA here is from genome assembly GCF_000981895.1 of Streptomyces odonnellii. Classification (GTDB taxonomy): domain Bacteria; phylum Actinomycetota; class Actinomycetes; order Streptomycetales; family Streptomycetaceae; genus Streptomyces; species Streptomyces odonnellii. The sequence goes on from NZ_LATD01000016.1 coordinate 6,419, forward strand.
GGAAGGCGACAAACAGTTCGGCCATCATGCCGGGGCGCTGGCTGCCCTGCCCGGGGAAGAGGAAGGCCAGTTCACCGGCCGTGGCGGCGGGGCCCTCGCTCGCGCCGGTGGGTCCTTCCGCCGTGTGGAGCCCGGCCTTCGGGTCCTGCTCCCCCTCGGCGGCCCGGCGCAGCAGTTCCGCGAGCCCGTCGAGGCTGTCGGCGACCAGGGCGATCCATACGCGCTCGCCCCGCCCGGCCGCCTGGTCGCTGCGGTGCGCCGCGTGGCGCGCGTAGTCGCGCAGCCGCCATGCCCCGCCGCGCCGTACGACGTCCAGCAGGGCGCGCGCGGACCGGCGGGCCGCCTCGGCGTCCCTGCCGCGGAAGGTGAGGAGTTCGGCCGGCCAGGTGTCCAGGGTGTGTGCGGCCGGCGGCTGATCGTACGCGCGTAGAACGACATGGAAGTTCGTACCGCCGAAACCGAAGGCGCTGACGCCCGCGATGCGCTCCGCCGGTTCCGCGGCCCAGGGCCGGGCGGCGGTGTGGAAGACGAAGGGGCTGGTGTCGCCGTCCCAGGCCGCGTTGGGCTCCCGTACATGCAGCGTCGGCGGCTTCACCCCGTGGTGGAGTGCCAGGGTCGTCTTGATCAGTCCGGCGAGTCCGGCGGCGCATTTGGTGTGCCCGATCTGGGACTTGACCGAGCCGATGGCGCAACTGGCGGGCCGCGCGCCCGCTTCGGTGAACACCTCGGTGAGCGTGGCGAGTTCGGTGCGGTCGCCGACGACCGTGCCTGTGCCGTGGGCCTCGATCAGGCCGACGTCGGCGGGTGAGACCCCGGCGTTGCGGTAGGCGCGGGTGAGCGCGGCGCGCTGGCCGGCGGGGCGGGGCGCGGTCAGGCCGAGTGCGCGCCCGTCGCTGGCGCTGCCGACACCGTCGATCACCGCGTAGACACGGTCGCCGTCGCGCTCGGCGTCGGCGAGCCGCTTGAGCACCACGCAGGCCACGCCCTCGCCGAGCGCGATGCCGTCGGCGGCGCCGTCGAAGGTGGCGGAGCGGCCGGTCGGGGAGAGCGCGTGCACGGAGGAGAAGAGCAGATAGTCGTTGATGCCGTTGTGCAGGTCGGCGCCGCCGCACAGGACCAGGTCGCTGGTGCCGGTGACGAGTTCCTTGCAGGCCACGTCGACGGCGGTGAGGGAGGAGGCGCAGGCAGCGTCGACGGTGTAGTTGGCGCCGCCGAGGTCGAGCCGGTTGGCGATCCGCCCGGCGATGACATTGGCGAGCATCCCGGGGAAGGAGTCCTCGGTGAGCCGGGGCAACTGCTCGTCGAGCGCGGCGGGGATGGTGCCGACATAGCCGGGCAGCACCGTGCGCAGGGTGGTCGCGTTGGACAGATCGCTGCCCGCCTCCGCGCCGAACACCACGGAGGTACGGGCATGGTCGGTGCCCGCGCCGTCGTATCCCGCGTCGGCCAGCGCCCGCCGCGCCGCTTCCAGCGCGAGGAGCTGTACGGGCTCGATGCTGGCCAGGGACGCCGGCGGGATGCCGTACCGCAGCGGGTCGAACGGGATCTCGGGCAGGAAACCGCCCCAGCGGGACGGGGTGCGCTCGCCGTCGCCGTCCGGCGCGTAGTACCGCTCGGCGTCCCAGCGGTGGGCCGGGACCTCGGTCACACAGTCCTTGCCCGCCAGGATGTTGGCCCAGAACTCGGCGGTGTCGGGGGCGCCGGGGAACATGCCCGCCATGCCCACCACCGCGATCCGCAGCGGCGCGGGCGCGGGCTCCTCGGCGGCCCCGGTGGGGCCGGACACGGGGCGCAGCTCGGCGGCGCGGGCGCGCAGCCAGTCGGCGGCGCCGTCGGCGACGGAGTGGTGGAGCGCGGCGACGGTGGTGGTGGCGGAGCGCAGGACACTGACCTCGCCCGCCATGAACATGCCTTCGCTGTCCTGGCGCGCCTCGTCGACCGGGCGCAGTTCGTCGCCGACCCGCTCGATCCCCTTGCTGGCCAGCCGCAGCCGGCCGACGTTGAACCGCTCCAGCCGCTCCCAGATCTCCCGGTCGGGCACGCCCTGCTCGCGCAGTTCGTTCTTGAGGCCCGCGAAGTCCTCGGTGATGGCGCTGTGGGCACAGCGGGTGGCGTGTCCGGGCGCGGTCTCCAGCAGGTCGGTGCGCTCGGCGGCGAGGATACGGCGCTGGAACAGCGGCTGGATCGCACCGGCCGTGACTGCCTCTTCGGTGAAGAGGTACGCGGTGCCCATGAGCACCCCGAAGGCGACTCCGGCGCGGGTCAGCGGGGCGGCCAGGGCGGCGGCCATCGCCGCGGAGCGCTCGTCGTGGATACCGCCGGCGAAGAGCACCGTCAGCTCACCGGCCGCGTCCGCTCCGGTCTCGGCGACGAAGTCGAGCAGGATGTCGGTCTGGGCCTCCCAGAGCGGGAAGCTGTTGCGCGGTCCGACATGCCCGCCGCACTCGGCGCCCTCGAAGATGAACCGGCGCGCCCCGGCGGCGAGGAACTGCCGCAGCAGCCCCGGCGAGGGGACATGCAGAAAGGTGGTGATGCCCTCCGCCTCCAGCGCGGCGGCCTGCGCGGGCCTGCCGCCCGCGATGATCGCGTGGGTGGGCTTCAGCTCCCGTACCACGTCGAGCTGCGCGGCCTTGATCTCCTCGTCGGCGAATCCGAGGATGCCGACCCCCCAGGGCGCGTCGCCCAGGGCCTCGCGGGTGCGTTCCAGCATCGAGCGGGTACGTTCCGCGCTCGCCAGTGCCAGCGCGAGGAACGGCAGTCCGCCCCCGGCGGCGACGGCGGCGGCGAACGCGGGCTCGTCGCTGACCCGGGTCATCGGCCCCTGCGCGACGGGGAGCCGGGTGCCCAGGGTCCGGGCACCCGCGGATCCGGCGGCGAGCGCGGCGACGGGCTCGTCGTCCTCCACGGCGGCGGTCATCGCCGCCCGGACACCCCGGACCGCCTCGCCCACGCTTCCCCAGCGCCGGGCGAATGCGGCGGCGAGGAAGGCGTCCTGGCCGACCGGCAGGAACTGGGTGCGCAGATCGTCACTGCCGATCCGGTCCGCGAACTCGGCCGGATCCGCCGGGAGTTCGGGGGCCCCGGGGCCTCGGCGGCGCAGTACGCGCGTCCCGTGGTGGAGCACGGTCTCCGACCCGTCGAGCCCGGTGAGCGCGGCGGTGATCTCGGCGGGCAGCCCGGCCTCGTCGAAGAGCGCGAGCTGGGTGTCGAGGACGACACCGGCCGCGCCTCCGGCGACCGCGGCGGCGGCCGTGTGGGGTCCGATGCCGCCGCAGGCCCAGACCGGCAGGGTGAGGGACGGGTCGGCAAGTATTCGCTGCAGCAGGACGAAGGTGCTCAACTCGCCCGCCCGGCCTCCGCTTTCGGCACCGCGGACGATCAGCCCGGAGGCCCCCGCGGCGGCGGCCCGGGCGGCGCCCGCCGGATCGGTCACCTCCACCAGGACCCGGCGGCCGGGGAATTCGGCGGGCGACCGCGCGGGGTCCGCCAGCAGCACGGTGTCCACCGGGGCGGGCAGGTCACTGTCGGTGGCGGTGCAGCCGGGCCGGATCCGGACTCCGAAGGGCAGCGACGACCAGCGGCAGGTGCGGTCGAGCGCGTCGGCGACGTCCCGGGGGTCATCGGACAGTTCCAGCACGCCGGTCGCGCCCGATCGGGCGGCGACGGCCGTCAGCCGTGGCGACGGCCGGTGCAGCGGATTGACGACGATGACCGAGTGTGTCAGCGAGAAGTCAATGGACACGCCGGGCTCCGGCATCCGCATGAAGTCTCCCGAATCAGTGGGGGGTTTACCGGCGGGTAGTTAACTGGCCGGGCTTCCCCGGGGTCAACCGGTCACACTCAGCAACCCATCACCCTCGGTAGATATCCGATCACTCCGAGTGGCGGAAGATTTTCAATGAGCCGACAGCAAAGGGACGTTTTTCAAGGGCGCCATCCCGGGCTCACATGCGCGATATCACGCTGTCATGCCAATGAAATGCAGAGTCTTCATTCGGGTCGATGCCTGTGCCGAAGGTCACAGCATCCCGGGCCCCTATTCGCCCCCTCGAAGGTAGCGCCTACGGGGCGTGACGTAACCCCCTCGGACACGCAAAACTCTTTGAGTGCCGGGCATTTCGTCACGACCGAAGCAGATCGAACACTCGTATATCGGATATGCGAAACGGGATGACCACGGTTCAGAAATCCGCAGCCCCCTACCGCATTTCCATGAGAACGAAGTGACCATGCCGTTACAACTTGGCTACCGACGGGTAGGCCACCGATGGTCACCGTCCAAGTCACCGTCGGAGCAGGGGATTTGAGGTGCCGACCGCGAACGGGGTCCCGCGCGTCCTGGCACGGCCGTGCGCCGTCGTCGTCCGCCGGACAGACGCGCCGAAGGAATGATTTCGGCCTCGGCCCCGGCCGGAACACAACGTCGAGCACCGCCGTCACCGCAAACCCCGGCGGGAAATCCCCCGGACCGCGGTCCGACGCCCAGGGGAAAACCGCACGTTCGGGACGGAAAATCCGGGTCACGGTCCTCTCGCCGCCGTATCCCGGACTTCTTGTGCCGGCCCTCCCGTCCCGGCTTCGGAACTCCGCGGTCATGTCCGGCCCGGTGCCCACGAGTGGTGTTTTCTGCCCACTGTGCGAACAGCGGTATTCACCTCCCGGCCGAGAAGTCCGCCTTCGGCCGACCGGACGTATACCGACATGCGGGTCCGTGCCCGGTCCGTGAGACTTGGCGGGGTGAAAAGCGATCAGGACACGGATCGGAACACCGATCAGGACACCCCTGCCCCCGGCCGGCCCGAGGACGGCTATCTGCCGATCGCCGAGCACGGTCTGATCGGGGATCTGAGGACCGCCGCACTGGTCGGCACCGACGGCTGCATCGACTGGTTCTGCGCCCCCCGCTTCGACTCCCCCAGTGTCTTCGCGTCCCTGCTCGACACCGAGCGCGGCGGTTTCTGGGACATCTCACCGATGTGCGACGGCGCCACCCGCAACCAGTTCTACTTCCCCGACACCAATATCCTGATCACGCGGATCCTCACCGGCGACGGCATCGTCGAGGTCCAGGACTTCATGCCGGTCGTACGGGAACGGGACCCGAAGCACCGCCAGCGCCTGGTCCGGCGAGTGGTCAACGTCCGGGGCCGGATGCGGCTCGCCGTACGGATCGCGCCGAGGCTGAACTACGGCCGAGACCCCCACCGGCTGGAGCGGATGCCCGACGGCGTGCGGTTCGTCGGCGAGTCCCTCACGCTCTGGCTGCGCTCCTCCGTACCCCTGGCCTTCGACGGCATGGACGCCCACGCGGAGTTCGAGCTCTTCGCGGGCGAGACCGCGCTGTTCGATCTGGAGACGGCCGGCGGGGCCGACGGCTCGGTGGCCGAGCCCGATCCCTGCGCGGTCGACGCGGTCGCCGCCGAGGCGCTCTTCGAGTCCACCGTGGCCTTCTGGCGCCGCTGGCTGAGCCAGTCCACCTACACCGGACGCTGGCGCGAGACCGTCCACCGCTCGGCGCTGACCCTGAAGCTGCTCACCCATGAGCCCACCGGCGCGATCATCGCCGCGCCCACCATGGGGCTGCCCGAACAGGTGGGCGGCGCGCGGAACTGGGACTACCGGTACGTATGGATCCGGGACGCCGCGTTCTCCCTGTACGCCCTGTTGCGGCTGGGGTTCACCCAGGAGGCGCAGGGATTCATGGACTGGCTGACCGACCGGCTGCGCAGCGCGGAGCCCGACGGCGCCGAGGGCCCGCTGCGTGTCGTGTACTCGATCGACGGACACGCCCATCTCCCCGAGGAGGAGCTCGGGCATCTCGACGGCTACCGGGGCTCGCGCCCGGTGCGGACCGGCAACAACGCCAGCGGTCAGCGCCAGCTCGACATCTACGGCGAACTGATCGACTCGATCTATCTGTTCAACAAGTACGGCATGGGCATCTCGCACGAGAGCTGGACGGATCTGTGCGACATCCTGGAGTGGCTGATGGACCACTGGGACATCACCGACGAGTCCATCTGGGAGACCCGGGCCGGCCAGCAGCACCACACCTACTCACGGCTGATGTGCTGGGTCGCGGTCGAGCGCATGATCAGGATGGCGCGCCAGCGCGGGCTGCCCGGGAACCTGGTCCACTGGACCGCCGTACGGGACAGCATCTACCGGCAGATCATGGCGCGCGGCTGGAACTCCCGGGAGCGCGCCTTCGTGCAGCGGCTCGCCGGCGAGGACGGCCGTGAGCCCGATAACATCCTGGACGCCTCCCTGCTGCTGATGCCCATGGTCAAGTTCGTCTCGCCCATCGACCCGCGCTTCCTGTCGACCATCAGCGCCATCGGCGAGCGGCTGGTGGCGGACAGTCTGGTGTTCCGGTACGACCCCCAGCAGTCGCCGGACGGGCTGATCGGCACCGAGGGCACCTTCTCCATCTGCTCGTTCTGGTGGGTGGAGGCGCTGGCCCGCGCCGGTGAGGTGGAGCAGGCACGGCTGGCGCTGGAGAAGATGTTCACCTACGCCAACCATGTGGGCCTGTACGCCGAGCAGATCGGGCTCACCGGTGAGCACCTGGGCAACTTCCCGCAGGCGTTCACCCATCTCGCCCTGATCAGCTCGGCGATCAATCTCGACCGCGCGATGGGGCGCTGAGCCGTGCCGACGACACGACACGCGGTGGTGGGAGCGCCCTGCTGGGTGAGCCTGATGGCCGGCGATCTCAAGTCCGCGCAGGACTTCTACGGCGCGGTCCTCGGCTGGACCTTCCGGCCCACGGCCCTCGGCCCGGAGTTCCGGGTCGCGCTCGCCGGACCGTCCGCCGGCGGGGGCCCGGTCGCGGGCATCGGAGCGCTCGCCCCGACCCTGGGGACCGCGGTGGCCTGGACCCCGTACTTCCTCGTCGACGACGCCGACACGGCCGCGGCCCGGGTCCGGGAGCGGAGCGCCACCGTCGCCATCGGCCCGCTCGCCATGCCCACCGGCCGAGCGACCCTGGCCGCCGACCCGGACGGCGCGGTGTTCGGCCTCTGGGAGGGCAGAACCCTGCCGGGCTGGTCGGTGGGGTGCGGCAGCGGGCCCGCCCGGCTGGAGCTGCGGACCCGGGACGCGTTCGCGGCCGCGATCTTCTACGGGCAGGTCCTGGTCTGGGGTTCGGACGAGCGGGAGAGCTGCGAGGTGCAGTACGAGAACCACGAGGTCCTGGTGCGCGACGGTACGCATACGGTGGCGGCGCTGCGCGGCGGAGCCATCGGCAGTGCCCCCGACCCGCAGATCCGGCCGCGCTGGCACGTGTTCTTCCGGGTGGCCGATACGGACGCGGCGGCCCGGGCCGTGTCCGCCGCCGGAGGCATCGTCGTCATCCCTCCGGCCCCGGCGGACTCCGGCCGGCAGGCCACGCTCCGCGACCCGGACGGCGGGCTCTTCAGCGTCGTCGACGGCTAGGGTCCTCCGTTTGAGCCCAGCAAGATCCGAACGAGAGGTCCTACGTCAATCGGCGCGGGCCGGGCCCGTCTTCTCCGTCCCCTCGGCAAGACGGGCCAGCCGGGCATTGCGGCGGACCGAGGACCAGAAGGACCAGGCGATCAGGACCACCCCGACCAGGCCCGTGATTATCTCGCTGACCTGGTACTGGATCGTCACGAGAAGAATCACGGCGAGCGCGCCGATGGCGTAGTGCGCGCCGTGCTCCAGATAGACGTAGTCGTCGAGGGTGCCCTGCCGGACCAGATAGACGGTGAGCGACCGTACGTACATCGCGCCGATCCCGAGGCCGAGGGCCATCAGCACGATGTCGTTCGTGATGGCGAAGGCGCCGATGACGCCGTCGAAGGAGAACGAGGCGTCGATGACCTCCAGATAGAGGAAGGTGAAGAACGCGGCCCTGCCGGTGAGCGCGGCCACCGCCCCGTTCCCGAGGCCGCGTTTCACGCGTTCCTCACGCGCCTCCTCCTCGGCCTCCTCCTCCGCTTCCTCCTCCTCGATGCGGTTCTCGAAAAAGCCGGACAGCCCGGCCACCACCAGATACGTGATGAGTCCGGCGACCCCGGCGGTCAGCACCGTCTGTGCCTTGTCGGCGTGCCCGCCGCCGTGCTGGTGGGCATGCGTGGCGACGGTCATGGCGGCGACGACCAGTGCGATCAGCGCGATGCAGACCGAGAGCATCTCGATCTTCCCGAGCCTGGCCAGCGGCCGTTCGAGCCATGCCTGCCACCTGATCTCCCGCTCCTCGAAGATGAAGTTGAGGAAGATCATCAGCAGGAAGATCCCGCCGAAGGCGGCGATCGCCGGATGCGCGTCGGTCACGAGCTGCTGGTAGCGGTCCTTGTCGTTCAGCGCGAGGTTCACCGCCTCGACCGGCCCGATCTTCGCGGTGACCGCGACGATCACCACGGGGAAGACCAGCCGCATCCCGAAGACCGCGATCAGCACGCCCACCGTGAGGAAGACCGTCTGCCAGAAGGCGCTCATCCGCTTCAGGATCCCGGCGTTGATCACCGCGTTGTCGAACGACAGCGACACCTCCAGGACGGCCAGGATCGCGACGATCCCCAGGGCGGCCCACCCGTCGTAGAGCGCCCCGGCCGCGAGGCCGGCGGCGGTCACGAGAAAAGCCCACCTGAACGTCTTCAGAACCACTGACTTGTCATCCTCCCTGGATACGGCGCGCCTCTGCGGCGGACCGGACGGGTCTCACCGTAGAGCTCGCACCGCGAGTGAACACGGCAGGTCCCGGGCGGGCGAATCACCTCCTGGTCCGCCCTTCCGGGAAACACCCGCGGCTGACAGACTCCTCCCGTGCCCGACTTCGACATGCTTGTCATCGGATCAGGACCGGGCGGCCAGAAGGCCGCCATAGCGGCGGCCAAGCTCGGCCGGCGGGTCGCCGTCGTCGACCGGCCCAACATGGTCGGCGGCGTCTCCATCCATACCGGAACCGTCCCTTCCAAGACACTGCGCGAGGCGGTGCTCTATCTCACAGGGCTCACCCAGCGGGACCTGTACGGCCAGAGCTACCGGCTCAAGGAAGAGATCACCGTCGCGGATCTCACCGCCCGTACCGAGCATGTGATGGGCCTGGAGGTCGATGTCGTACGGAACCAGCTCGCCAGGAACCAGGTGACGCTGCTCTCGGGCACCGGCCGGTTCGTGGACGACCACACGGTGGCCGTACGGGACGGATCGGGCCAGGAGCGGGTCCTCACCGCCGGGCACATCGTCATCGCCACCGGAACCCGCCCGGCCCGCCCGGCGAGCGTGGAGTTCGACGACCGTACGGTCCTGGACTCGGACAGCGTGCTGAGCATGGAGCGGGTGCCCCGGTCCATGGTCATCGTCGGCGCGGGCGTGATCGGCATGGAATACGCCAGCATGTTCGCGGCCCTCGGCAGCAAGATCACCGTGGTCGAACAGCGCGAGGGGATGCTCGGCTTCTGCGATGTCGAGGTGGTCGAGGCGCTCAAGTACCGGCTGCGCGATCTGGCGGTGACCTTCCGCTTCGGGGAGACGGTCGCGGCGGTCGAGCGGCATGAGCAGGGCGCGCTCACCATCCTGGAGAGCGGCAAGAAGATAGCCGCCGACGCGGTCATGTACTCCGCCGGGCGGCAGGGCATGACCGAGGAACTCGACCTCGACAAGGCGGGGCTCTCGGCCGACCGGCGCGGCCGGATCACGGTGGACGAGCACTACCGCACCGAGGTTCCGCACATCTACGCGGTCGGCGATGTCATCGGCTTCCCGGCGCTGGCCGCGACCTCGATGGAACAGGGCCGGGTGGCGGCGTACCACGCGTGCGGCGAGCCGGTGAACGCGATGCACCACCTCCAGCCGATCGGCATCTACACCATTCCGGAGATCAGCTTCATCGGCCGGACCGAGGACCAGCTCACCGATGAGCGGGTGCCGTTCGAGGTCGGGGTCGCGCGGTACCGGGAACTGGCCCGCGGCCAGATCGTCGGGGACGCGCACGGCATGCTGAAGCTGCTGGTGTCGCCCGAGGACCGCAGGCTGCTCGGTGTGCACTGCTTCGGCTCCGGGGCGACCGAGCTGATCCATATCGGACAGGCCGTGATGGGGTGCGGCGGCACGGTCGACTATCTGGTCGACGCGGTGTTCAACTACCCCACGCTGGCCGAGTCGTACAAGGTCGCCGCCCTGGACGTGACGAACAAGATCCGCCAGATCGACCGTATGAAGCGCTGAGCGCGTACGTCCTCGCGTTCGGGTCTCGCCGCCCGCCACCTGGCCGTCACCGTGAACGGCCAGGTCCGGGCCGCCCTCTTGCCGTGACCCCATGTGGCCGGGATGTGACTTCGTGTGAGGGCGGGGGTTGTACGATCCCCCAACAGCGTCCGGTGAAGAGGTAGTTCTACCCATGATCAAGCCGTATGTCCGTGCCGAGGCCACAGGGGCCCAGCGCCCCGCGCCCGCCCGTCCGGCGCTCATACCGGCTTCCCGCTGCCTTCGCCGCCCGTGACTTCCGCCGGGTGAATGAGGTCCTGTCCGGCGGACAGGGCCCGAGCCGGACCACGTTTTTCAGCCAACTCGAAGGTTTTCCATGGCACGTTCCCCCGCGCCCTCACGTCTTTTCCGTACCTCGCCGTGGCCCTGGCCGGTGACTCTCGTCATGACCGGCACCGCGTTCGCCGCCGCGGTGGTCTCCCTCGCGCGTGTCCACACCGGCGCGGCCGTGGCATACGGCGTGGTCACGCTGCTGGTGCTGGTCTCGCTGGTGAATCTGCGCGGCCTGCACCGGCGCGCCGAGGAGGCCGCGGCCCGCCGCGAGGCCGACTGGCGCTCCCGGCTGGAGCAACAGGCCGAGCTGGTACGGCGAGAGGCCGAGCACCTCGTCGAGGAACGGCTGCCCGCCGCGCTCAGCCGGACGGAGATCCCGGTGCCGCCGCGTACCGGCGGCGGCCGGCTGGGCGACACGGTGGCCGGATGGTTCGACCGGCTGCTGGCCGAGGTCGCCGACTCGGTCGAGCACCGCGAGGAGTCGCAGCGCCTCGCGCTGGTGGAGCTGGCGAGCCGGGTCCAGACCTCGGCGCACCGGATCCAGGCCGCGGTGACGGGGCTGGCCGACCGCTATCCCGGCGACGCCGATCTGCTGGAGACCACGATGCGGGTGGATCACGCGGCCACCCAGCAGGCCCGGCACGCCCAGAGCCTGAAGGTGCTGTGCGGCGAGTGGCCGGGACAGCAGTGGCAGAAGCCGCTCGCACTGGTGGACGTGGTCAGGGCCGCGTCCGGCCGTATCGTCGCGTACCGCCGTATCGAGGTCACCGGCGACCCGGACATCGGGGTGCGGCCCGCGGTCGTCGAGCCGCTGGTGCATCTGCTGGCCGAGCTGCTCGCCAATGCCACCGAGTACTCGCCGCCGCGGACGAATGTGCCGGTGACGGTGCGTACGGTGCAGCGCGGCGCGGTCATCGAGGTGGACGACGGCGGACTCGGCCTGGACGAGTACCGGCTCGCCGAGGCGCGCGAGATCGTCTCCGGACGCAGGCTCCTCGGGGTCGGCGAGGTGGGCGAGATCCCGCAGACCGGTTTCGCGGTGGTGGGGCGGTTCGCCGACCGGCACGGCTTCCATGTCGACCTGGGGCCGTCCCCGTACGGCGGTGTCCGCGCGGTGGTGCTGGTGCCCTCGGAGGTGCTGGAGACCCTCGCCCCGGCCGGTACGACACCGCCCCGCCGGTCCGTCAGGAACGTACCCCGGCCCGCGCTCACGCCGGAGACGGCGGACACCCCGGTGCCCGGCGTCCCGCCCGCGGACCAGCCGGCCGTGCGCACCCCCGCGGCGGACCGGACGTCCGTCTCCGCCATCGCCCCGCTGCCCAAGCG
>NZ_LATD01000160.1 GCF_000981895.1 Streptomyces odonnellii
GCCCCACACCCGCCTCCCGCCTCAGGACGGCACCCGGACCCCTTGAACGCGCAGGGTGGTCGAGTGGCGACGGTACGTACGGAACTGTGGGCTCCGCAACCTGGGCAAGCCCATGAGAATGGCGCATTCCGTACACCTGCACGGCTGAGTGGAACCCGCTCATCCGTCTGCGCGGGGCTCCCCGGTGCGGCCGGGTGAGGCGTCCGGAAAAAAGTTCGCGGGGCATGTCATCCCGCCGGGCGGCGACCGGGTCGAGAGGCGCCCTCCGTACCGTTCGAACTCAAAGACGCACAAGGAGCTGTCCGTTCATGACACGGATCAAGAAGTATGCGGTCGCCGCGACGGTCACGGCGGCGGTACTGGCCGTACCGGCGGGGGCGTACGCGCTGACGCCGGGCGACACTCCCCGCGCCCTCGGCCGCCGCTCCGGCCACGGCCGCCACTCTGTCCACGGGGGCCGCGAAGTCCCGTACGGCGTCGTCCGTCCGCGTCGTGGCTCCGGGTGAGCGGGTGAAGGCCGCGAGGGACGTCCCGCTGTGGCTCACCGCGGACGGCAAGCACTGGTCGACCCCCGAGGGCGAGCAGTTCCGCAGTGTGGCCGACGGCAATCTCGACCTGAGCACCCCGGGTGTCTCACGCCAGTCGGAACCGGTGGGCGACCGCTGCCTCCACTCCGGCGTCTACTACGGAACGCGCGACGCGGCCCGCGTCGAGGTCACGACCGCGACCGGCCGGGTGGTGCGCGCCGAGCTGCTGGAGCTGGCGGGCAGTCCAGGTTGGGGTGTCTGGTACGCCACCACCGAAGTGCCCTCCGCCCCGGCGGTGTTCGGCCCCGAGGGCGCGGGTGCCCGGGCCGGCACGGACGGGAACGCGGACACGGACACGCCGGCGGACTTCATCCGCCGCGTCACCCTCTACGACTCGGCGGGCGAGGTCCTCGCGATATTGCCCTGAGCCGACGCCCACGACGCACCGGTGTGCGTGGGCGCTTCAGTCGTCGCGGCCGGCACCGCGGTCGGGTGCGCTCATGTCCCCCGTGCCCGGCGTGCCGTCGGCGAGCCCGTAGCGCAGGTACACGGTGCCTTTCGGGCCGGCCAGCGGCGGTTGGAGGAGTGTGATGTTCGTGGGCACCGCGCCACCGTCGAACACCTTCTTCCCGACACCGAGTACGACCGGATGGATCCAGAGGTCGAGCCGGTCGAAGAGCTTCTCGCGCAGGAGGGTCTGTACCAGGTTCAGGCTCCCGACGACCTTCACGTGTTCGTGCCGCTCACGGATCTCGCGCACCGCGCCGACCAGATCCGGGCCGAGCTGAGCGGACCCGGCCCACGAGAGGTCCGGCCTGCCCCGGGAGGCCACGTACTTGGGGACGCTGTTGAAGAGCGTGGCGATCTCGTTGTCCTGGCCGCCCTCCTGGTGCGGCCAGTAGGCGGCGAAGATGTCATACGTCCGCCGGCCGAGGAGAAGGGCGTCCGTGCCCTCGTACGCGGCAGCGACCTGCGCCCCGCCGACTTCGTCGAACAGGGGTGCCTGCCAGCCGCCGAACGGGAATTCCACCGGGTCCTCTTCGGGGCTCCCGGGCGCCTGCCCGACGAGGTCGAGGGTTGCGAACAGCTCGATGTGGATGAGGCCCATGCCGTGCTCCCGATGAGTTGGTTGTTTCCGCCGACAGGTAGACCGGCGGACGTCGGCGGACTCATCGCTGGGACGGCATCGGGCTTCGTAGCCCTGAGACGCGCTCCGGCACGGCCGACGCCCTCAATCGGGCGAGCGCCGGCCCGTTGCCGCTCGTTGTCCAGTCCGACGAAGTCTTGTGCTCGATTCGGAGGCTGGGAGATGCTCAGGGAAATCAGTACCGACTCCCCCGTACGGGACCGCCTGCACCTCCAAAGCCTCCCTGGTGTGGTGGAACGGCTTCTTCAGCACTGCCATGACATCGGCGCCCCAGCACTGACGAACATTCGCCGGACGAGCGACTCGGTGCTCTTTCACTTTGACGGAAAGCTGGAGCGACTGCTGCCGCTACGAATGTTCTCGACGCTTTCGGTCGTCCTCGATGAATCGGAGCATGCCCGGATCGACGGCTTCGCCGACGCTTTGGCGGAACTCGAACAGTCGACGGAAAGCGGAGCCATCGGCGCGTTGTCCGGTCCTCCCGCCTATCGGGTGGATCGCATCGAGGGCCGTGGGACGTTCATGGAGACGATCAGCACAGAACTCGGCTGGAAGAACGATCCAAAAGCCTGGGACATCAATATCGCCGAGCACGGCCGTTTCCTGCTGGCCGACGTCGGGGCCATGCATCGCTCGCGGCGCTACGCGAAACCGCATCGCATCCCGGCATCGGTCAACCCGGTGGTCGGCAGCCTGCTCGTCCAGCTCGCCAAGCCCGAGGCGGACGACACGGTGTACGACCCGTTCTGCGGTTCCGGGACGCTGCTGACCGAGGTCGCCGCCATCGGCGGGGGCGCCAGGCTCCTGGGCACCGACAGCTCGCTCAAGGCACTGGAAGTGGCCCGTCTGAACCTGAGAGCGGTGGACGCACCGCATCTGCTGGCCCAGGCCCGGGCGGAAGCGCTGCCGCTGCCGGAGCACTCCGTCGACCGGATCATCTCGAACATGCCGTTCGGCAAACGAGTCGGCTCCCACCAGGTGAACAGCCATCTGTACCCCCGGTTTCTTGCCGAGGGCCCGAGTGCTGCACCCCAAGGGCCGTGCCGTTCTGCTGACCGAGGACAAACGGCTGTTCCAGCAGGCCGTACGGGAGACGAGCGGAATCCGGGTGGTCAAGGAGGTCCAGGTGACCAGTGGCGGGCTGCATCCAACCGCTTACACCATCGAACACACTCAGAAGTCGCGCCGAACCAAGCGGCATTGGATGCCCCTGAGCCAAGCCTGATCACGGGCCCGCGCCCGTCGGCCCACAGGGGATCAGCCACGGAAAGGCGACCAGCGCCCACAGGTGGGCCCGGTTCGCCCAGGGCAGCCGGACAGGGCCTAGCTGTCTGCGGGAACGACGACGCGGGTCCGCCAGAAGGCGAGGTTGCGGCGGGTGAACCGGGTGAGCAGGTGCTCGGACCCCAACGCCTCCACGCAACCGTCCAGGATCTTCTCCAGCTCCGCCACCGCACCCGCCGCGTTACCGCCCAGCCCGCCCCAGCAGGCCGCGATGCGGCGGATCGACAGCATGCCCTCCACGTCCCTCGGCGCCATGTGCTCGCCCAACAGGGATTTCCACAAGCCCGCCATTCCGTCGGCCTCGTGGTTGAAATATCGAGAGCTGATGATGCCCTTCATCTGGGACAGAAGGTACTCATTGGATTCCCATTCCCGCTCGTACTCGTCCATCACCTGCCAGTAGGCGCGGTGCCGGTAGCGGTCGAGCAGATCACGGGTGTTCTTGAAGTCCTTGTCGTCGGGTGAGAACACGCGGTTCGCGTAGTTCATCGTGAGTTCCAGTTCGGCCAGCGCACCCACTTCGTCGCCGAGTTCGCTGTACGTGGTGGCGAGGTTCCGCCGCACCGCCAACGTCTCGCGATGGTCCGCGCCGTACACCCTCGTGAAATCCGCGAGCACTTCTTCCAGCTCTGTCGCGGCTTCGGCCGTGTCGCCGCGTCTGATGCGGACGACCGCGAGGTTGTGCCGGGTGAGCAAGGTCTGCTCGCTGTTACGGCCGAGTACCCGCTTCTGGTCTTCGATCAACTCGTGCAGGACCTTGTCGAGACCCGACGTGTCGTCCTGGGCAATGCGCAGCTCGGCGAGCGTCTGTCGCGTGTACAGCGTGCGGGCGTGGACGAACCCCAACGCCCGCCGCTGGTCCTTCAGCACCTTCTTGAGTTCGCTCATCCCACCATTGACGTCGCCGGACATCACCCGCAGGTAACCGAGGAAGTAGCGGGTGAACAGCGTGTCCTGGTCGTTGCGGCCCAGTACTCGCCGCTGGTCTGCGAGCACGTTCTGGAGTTCGTCCGCGCTGCCGCGATCGCCCGGTGCGGCCGAGGCGTGGGCGAACGCCACCTGTGCGCGGGTGGCCAGGGTTTCGCGGCTGTGGGGACCCAGCGTCCGGGTCTGTTCCGCCAGCAGGTCCTCAAGCTCGGTGACTTCACCGCGCACGATCAAGCTGCGCACGGTCAGGAGGTGGCCGTGGATGCTCCGGGTCTCGTGGTGGTCTTCGCCGAGCCGGCGTTGCGCCATGGCGTGCAGGTACTGGAAGTAGACGGCGGCGGAGTCGAGCAGGCCGGCGTCCTTGAGCGCCGTTCCGGCTCGGATCAGCACCGGGTGCCCGCCGTTCAGCCAGAATTGTTCGTCGGCCCAGCCGCGCAGTGCCATCGCGGCCGCGAAGAACACCTGGTTGCCCACGGGGTCGCTGCGCCCGTCCGGCCACGCTTCCACCAGGGCGTCGCCTGCCGCACGCTCACCCATGTCGGGCGGGTCGGGCCTCGGTGAGATCCAGTCGTTCGGCGTGGTCCTTTCCCGCTCGTCGAGGACGGTGATCTCTTCGTACTCCAGGAGGACGCGTCGCATCCAGGGGTCCAGCCGGAGCATCCGATGCGCGTCGATCGTGACGAGGCCCAAGCGGTGCGCCTGGGCCAGCGCGCTTCGGACGTCGTTCGCGTCGACGGTCCTGCCCTGGCTGGCAGTGAGGTGCCGAGCGACGGCCGAGGTCCCGAAGAACGCCAGAGGAATGGCGCCGCCGTCCACCAGTGAGGCCAGGTCCAGTACCGGACGGGTCAGCCCGCTCGCGAGGTCGAGCGACAACGAACATGTGGCCACCACGGGGATGTGGAACGCGAAGCCGGGCCGCAGCGGCATGTAGGTATTCGCGAGCGACCCGTGCCGAGGGGCGACCTCCTCGTAGCGTGCCGACCACAGGCGATGATATTCGGCGTACGTCGTGTTGCGGCTCGCCACGTAGTTCGCGGCATGCGCCAGCACCAGGGGGAATTGGTGCAGCTCACTCGCGAGTTCCGCCGCACCTTCGACCCGATGTGGACTTCCGGCTTGCCGTTCGTGCAGGTACTCCACGGCCTCCTGGTCGTCGAACCCATCCACGAATGCCAAGCGCACGTCCTCGCCGAACGCGTCGACGTCCCTGAGGCTGGTCGTCACCACGGTCCGCCCCGAGGCGTGCCGGGGCGGCCACAGGTCACGTAGGTCGTCCACCGTGGACAGATCGTCGAACACGATCAGCCACCGCCGGGGTGTCTCGGCCAACCAGGTCAGGAAGCGTTTGACCGCCTCGTCACCTGCAGCTTCTTCGTTCAGCGCCTTGGCGGCAGCGAGGTAGCCGAGCCGGATCGCGTCCCGCGAGCCGGCGGTGATCCACACCAGCAGGTCGAGCTCACCGTCGGCCCACAGCCGCTCGGCGTGCCCAACGGCCAGCTGGGTCTTCCCCACGCCGCTGTACCCGACCAGCACCACGGCCCCACCGGCGTCCGGGTCCGCCGCGACGGCCCGCTCCCGGAAGCATTCGGCCGCCGGCGGCACCGCTCCGACCCGCTTGGGCCAGCTCTCCTCCGGCCGCAACGGCCGTGGCGCCGTGAACTGCTGGTGAACGGTGACGATGATGTCGCGGCCGGCCTCGATGTCGCGAAACCCCAGCGAGGGGGTGGCGAACGGGGCCGGACCGGCCGCAGTCAAGGGTGGGCGGGGGAGTCATCTCCGTCGACCTGGATGCCCTCGATGACGATGCCGCCCCGCGTCCTCACGCGATCGAGGTCGACGCCGGTCGCGTCGCCGCGAACCTTCACGTCGACGATCCTGATGAGCTCGGCATCGACGTCGTTCAGATCGACACCGACGGCCCTCGCAGCGGCCGCATCGTGCTCACGCACGGCTTTGACCACCGCGTGCGCCGCCCCGAGCACCTCGGCGTCCTCGCCGACGCCGGCATCGGCCAGATCCTCCCGCAACGACTCCTGCTTGGCCTCCGAGTCGGGCCGCCGCTCCACCGCGCCGACCTCGATCCCGTGCCGCTGCACGATCAGGTTCTTCAACCCCAGGTACGCATCGCGCACGGCAGACTGCGCCTGCTCCTTCAGCCCGGCCGTCGCACCGGCCACCACCGCCGCGACGACAAGCGACACAGGATCCATTGCTCGGACCGCCCCCTCCGTTACTCCGACTCACGAAAACCTATACCCGATTGCCACCACGCATCCCAGCACGTCCGACGGGCAGCGATCTGTGACACCCCGTCAGCGCGAGCTCTGCGGTGTCAGGGCCAGGCTGGACCGCCCGCCCCGGAAAGCGGGGGTGTCCGAAGCCGCAGGTAGTCGGCTACACCCCGGTCCTGGGCGACGTGGACGCGCTGGAGTACGGAGCGTATGGGAGCGCGGGTTCACCCGATCGAGCCAGTTGCACAATGAGTGACTGAGCATGCACGGAACGCAACGTTGCGTGAGGCGGGTTCGGTTCGCCCGATCCTCGCGGTCCGTCGCCCCGTGATCGCACGTTCGGCTCGCGTATCGCACGTGTGTCCCACCGCTGTGGAGAGGAATGTCGAGGTCACGGCCCGTTTCACCGTGAGAGCTCTCTCGTTGGCCGGCGCGGCCGCGCTGAGTGCGCTGGTGTGTCTGCCCGGTGGCACCGCGAACGCGGACCCCGCGCCGTGGCAGTGCCCCGCGGACAACGCGTGTCTGTACTCCTCCGTCCTGGGCGCGGGGGAGTCGAAAGCGCTGAAGAACGACGTCGCGGACCTGTCGTCTGTCGGCTTCGAGGACAGGGCCCGCAGCGTGCGCAACGCCGGCGACGTCGACTGGTGCTTGTACCGCGACACGGACTACGCGGGCGAGTGGACCGTGGTGCCGCCCGGGACCGCGGTCAATCTCGTCGGCCGCTTCGACCAGTCGCTCAGCTCGCTCCGGCAGGAGCCCAAGGGCGGCTGCCCCGCACCGTAGGCGTGTGCGGGCCCATCGCCGGCGACGAGTGTTCGCCCGATACCGGGCCCCATCCGCCCGTCGATCCCCGGCACCGGCAACAAGACCGCGTGTCCGGTTCCCGTATACGAACGAAAGGAACAGTTCGTGAACCGTCTGATCCGCAGGAGCCTGTCGCTCACCGCCGCGGCCGCATGCGGCGTGCTGATGGGCATGGTCCCCGCCGACACCGCAGGGGCCCTGTCCGCCTGGGACTGCAAGGACGAACGGGTCTGCCTCTACGAGGACACCCAGGGTGGCGGCGCGAACCTGCAGGTCCACGACGCCATCGCGGACCTGTCGAACCAGGGATGGAACGACCGCGCCCGCAGCGTGCGCAGCAGGGCCTCCGTCACGTGGTGCCTCTACCGCGATGAGAACTACCAGGGCGAGAGCCGGGAGATCGACGAAGGCGAACAGATCGACCTGCCCGGCCACTTCGACCAGACCGTCTCGTCCATGCGCCCCAAGCCCTCCGGCGGAGCCTGCTGATTCCCCGCGGTCCTCGTACAGAGGACAAGCGACGCTCGGACCGGGACGTGTGACCGGCCCGGTCCGGGCGCCCCCACCCACCCCAGGCCCACGGCCCCTGGCCGGAGCGCGGGCCGGAAGGAGAACTTCGTGGTGCGTCGCGTCGTCAAACACCTGGCCCTGGGCTCCGCCATCGCCGTAAGCACGTTGTCCGGCGTCCTCCCCAGCCACGCCGTCGAAGCGCAGACCCAGGCATGGGCGTGCCGGGACCAGCAGATCTGCCTCTACTCGGGACCCGCCGGCACGGGCGACTCGCTGGCCGTCACCGCCGACACCCCTCAACTCCCGCCGGACTGGGACGACCGCGCCCGCAGCGTCCGCAACACCACCGACCGGGACTGGTGCCTGTACCGCAGCCCGCACTACAGCGGCGGCGACCGGCTCGAAGTCCCCCCGAACACGGCCATCAACCTCACCGAACACTTCGACGAGTCCATCAGCTCGCTGCTGGCGAAACCCGACATCGGCTGCTGGTCCAGCACCACCGGACCGGCCCACGGGCCCCGATGAACGCCCAGCCCTATCCGGTGTCCAGTACGTCGTCGCCCGCGTCGCCGTGGAGTACGTCACGGCTCTCACCCTCCACAAAAAAACCTCACCCAGGTCAAATGGCTCACGACCCGGCTCAAGGACGCCGCACCCCAAGCCCTGGCCACGCGTGACTGACGCCGCGCCTCCGCTAACTGCGCCTGCGAGGTTCGTCGCTCCCCAGCCCGAGCGCCCACGTGATCGCATACGCGGCGAGGGACACCCCGGCCCACGCTGCCGTCGCAGCACCGAGCGCGAGCCACGCCGTGTGATGACGGACAAGCGCCGCGGCCACGACGGCGAACGCCAAAAGCCCCAGGGTGCCCAGTGCAGCACCACGCGCGTCATCACGGGCACGCCGGATGCCTTCCTCCTCGGCCACAAGAGTCAGGCTGGCCAGCAAAATAGCCGGAAAGGCGAGGAAGACCCCGCCGACGAACGACCCGAACAGTGTGGACACGACAGCCGCCAGAAGCGACACGCCCGCGCCGAAACCGAAGCGGAGAAGCACATCCTTGCGCGGCGTGCGCATAGCCGCCCGCCAGTCCACCCGCACCCGGCCGGTGCTCTCGCCGCCCTGGCCGCGCCCGCGCTCAGGCTTCGCCGACCGGCTCACCGCGCCACCGCGAAGGCGACGCCGGCGGCTGCCGCGAACCACACGACGAGCGCCGCCGCAGACCCGCGCACGGCTCCGAACCTGCCCAGGACCGGCACATCGACGAGACAGTAGGCAGTGAACGCCAGCGCTCCGGCCGCCATACCCCGCGCCGCATCCGCCGCCTCCAGGTCGCCCTTGAACACCACCGTCAGGATCAGACCTCCCAGCGCCACCGAAGGTGCCGCCGCCAAAACCCCGGCCAGCCGCTTGGGCTGAACGGTCTCCGCCATCAGAGCAAAAACGACCACGAACAGACCGCCGATGAAAGCCTTCAACACAATCTCAAGCAGCGTCTTCATCCCCATAACCTGAGCGCCGAGCCGGTCCACGTGCAACGCCCCACGCTGGCAGCTCATCGAACTCTCCGCGCCCGCGTACACGGGACGCACTGCCGTACGTCCCGCCCCCGGACAACACCGCCAGATCCCGCCGGATCGACTGGTCCCCAACTGGTCCCCACGAAACGCGGAAAGGCGGTACCGGATTTCTCCGATACCGCCTGCGACCTGCGTAAACGCTGGTCGGGACGACAGGATTTGAACCTGCGACCCCTTGACCCCCAGTCAAGTGCGCTACCAAGCTGCGCCACGTCCCGATGCTGTCTGACCTGGGGTTTCCCCTGGCCGAACGCGCATGAGAACAATACCGCACTCGGCGCGGTGGTCACGAACCGCTTTCCGCGGGACCCGGGTGCCCGGGCCGGGCACCCGGGCGTGCTTGACCTCAAGTGTGGTTGACGTTGCACGGTGGGCTGTATGACGAAGACAGGACCGGCCCCCGTACCGGGCCACCAGGATCTGACCAGGCTGCTCGGCCTCATGACGGGCGACGAGAAGCACGGGCCTGCCGCGACCTCGACGCTGGACGCGCTCTGGGTGCTGTACGACAGGGTGCTGCGGGTGTCCCCGGCGAGCGTCGACGCGCCGGAGCGGGACCGCTTCCTGCTCTCCAAGGGGCACGGGCCGATGGCGTACTACGCCGTCCTCGCCGCCAAGGGGTTCCTCGCCGAGGAACTGCTCCCCGGGTTCGGTTCGTACGACTCGCCCCTCGGCTACCACCCCGACCGCACACTTCTGCCCGGTGTCGAGATCGGCAGCGGCTCGCTCGGGCACGGGCTGCCGCTCGCCGTCGGTACGGTCCTGGGGCTGCGGGCCCAGGGGCTCACCGACCCGCGTGTCTGGGTGCTGATCGGCGACGCCGAACTCGACGAGGGCAGCAATCACGAGGCGCTCGCCTACGCGGGCCCCGCCGGGCTCGAACAGCTTCACACGCTGGTGATCGACAACGCCTCGGCCACCCACGGCTGGCCCGGCGGGATCGCCTCCCGCTTCGAGGCGGCCGGCTGGTCGGCCGAGACCGTCGACGGACGCGACCACGAGGCGATGTACGCCGCCTTCACCGCCCCGCACCCGGGCCGGCCCCGGGCCGTCGTGGCCCGCGTGGAGCCCAAGGCCTGAGCCAACCGCATAAAGCGCCGCATACAGCGGCTACAGCACCGCGTACAGCACCACCGACCACAGGGGATCTTCCATGGACACCATGCGGGACCGTTTCATCTCCACCACCTCCGCGCTGCTGGACGAGGACCCACGCCTCGCGCTCGTCCTCGCGGAGATCAGCCGGGACGGCTTCGACGCGGCCGAGCGCCGCCATCCGGACCGGGTCGTCAATGTCGGCATCCGGGAACAGCTCATGGTCGGCGTCGGCGGCGGACTCGCGCTCGCCGGGATGCGCCCGATCGTGCACACCTTCGCCAGCTTCCTGGTCGAGCGCCCCTTCGAGCAGGTGAAGCTGGACTTCGGCCATCAGGGCGTGGGCGGGGTGCTGGTGAGCGCGGGTGCCTCGTACGACTGGCCCGCGGGCGGGTTCACGCACATGTCGCCGGGTGATGTGGCCCTGATGGACACGCTCGACGGGTGGACGGTACAGGTGCCGGGCCACCCGGACGAGGCCGAGACGCTGCTGCGGGACGCCGCCGCCGGGGACGGCCGGGTGTACGTACGGCTCTCGCTCCAGAGCAACGAGCGGGCGCTGCCGGTGACCGGGCCGGGCTTCATCACCGTACGGGAGGGGCGCGGCGGCGTCGTGATCGCCGTCGGGCCGATGCTCGACAACGTAATGGCGGCGACGGAGGGCCTGGACACGACGGTGCTGTACGCGACGACGGTGCGGCCTTTCGACGCGGAGGCGCTGCGGCGAGCCGTCGCGGGCGGGAGCGCGGCCGATGTCGTACTCGTCGAGCCGTATCTCGCCGGGACCTCCACCGCCGTGGCGAACGACGCCCTGTACGCGACACCGCACCGGGTGCTCGGCCTCGGGGTGGCGCGGCGCGAGCTGCGGCGGTACGGCGAGCTGGGCGAGCATCTGGCGGCGCACGGGCTCGACCCGAAGTCGCTGCGGGACCGGATCTCGGCGTTCCTGACGCGCTGACCGCGCCCACGGCGATCGAGCCGGCCCGCCACCGCCGCGTCGGCTCATCACCGCCGGCTGACCGCCGACGCGCTGACCCGGTCCGTACGGGGCACCCTGGACATGGACGCACTGCCCATCCGCCGGGCTGGGCCCCGTCTGTCACACGGCGTCGTCCGCCCGCGGCCGGACAGGATGTGCCAGACGGGGCTGGAGCTCCCGGCCCGGCCCCCGGAGGGTGCCATGACCGCCAGCGCTGATCTGCTCGTCGACGCCTTCGGCCGTATCAACGAGTCCGTCCACGACGTGGTCGACGGCCTGTCGCCCGACGAGCTGGCGGTACGGCTCGACGACGGGGCCAATTCGATCGCCTGGCTCGTCTGGCATCTGAGCCGGATCCAGGACGACCACATCGCCGACGCCGCCGGAATCGACGAGGTGTGGATCGCGCAGGACTGGTCGGAGCGGTTCGAGCTGCCGTTCACACGCGGGGCGACCGGCTACGGGCACTCGCCCAAGGAGGTGGCCGCGCTGGGCGGGGTCTCGGCGGAGCTGCTCACGGGGTACCACGACGCCGTCCACGATCAGACCGTCGAGTTCGTCCGGCCGCTCAAGGACGCCGATCTGCGGCGGGTCGTCGACGACGCGTGGGTGCCGGCCGTGACGCTCGGTGTGCGGCTGGTCAGTGTGATCGCCGACGATCTCCAGCACGCCGGGCAGGCCGCCTTCATCAGGGGCTGGCTGGAACGGCCGTGACGAACGGCCCGCCGTCCGCAGGCGTCCGGTCCCGCGGGCCGCCCGCCGTGCACGGCCCGCCCGCCGACCCGCCTGCCTCCGGCAGATACGCGAGCAGTTCCCGGGCCGCCGGTCCGGTGCGCTGGTCGTCGGGAAGCGCGGCCGAGACCTCCCACAGATGGTCCTCGGCGCCCGCGAGCGGCACCGTGCACAGCGCGGCCGCCTGCTCCTTGCGCGCGATCGGACGCGGCACCACCGCGATACCGAGACCGTGCCCGACCAGCTCGATCAGGCTGTGCACATCGTTGACCTCCAGGGCCACACGCCGTTCCGTACGGACCGCGCCGAAGGCCCGGTCCGTGAGACCGCGGGCGCCCCAGTCCTCGTGGAAGTCCACGAACACCTCGTCGCCCAGCTCGGCCCAGTCGGCCTCGGCCGCGCCCGCCAGCGGATGGTCCGGATGGCAGAGCAGCACCATCGGCTCGCTCGCCAGCGGAACGAGCCGTACGCCCTCGGGAACCGCGCCGGACAGGGCGACAAACGCCAGATCGAGCCGCCCGGCCGCCACATCCTCGACCAGCGAGGCGGACCCGGCCTGCCGCAGCCGTACCTCCACCTCGGGGTGGTCCGCCCTGAAGCGCGCGAGCAGGCCGGGCACATGGACCCCGGTGACACACTGCTCCGTACCCACCGACAGTGTGCCGCGGAGCAGCCCCTGCACCGCCGCGACCGCTTCCTTGGCCGCGCGTACGCTCGCCAGCGTGCGGGACGCCTCCACCAGCAGGGCCCGTCCCGCCCCGGTGAGTTCGACCCTGCGGGTGGAGCGTACGAAGAGCCGGGCGCCCAGCTCGCGCTCCAGGGCCCGCACGGACGCCGAGAGGCCGGACTGCGAGACCATCAGCCGCTGGGCGGCCCTGGTGAAGTGGCGTTCCTCGGCGACGGCGACGAAATATTCGAGGTGACGCAGTTCCATGGTGACCCAGCCTAATTGAGAAGCGGGGCCGCTCAATGCGTTCGGTTTCTTCTATTGGACGCCCCGCGCGGCAGCGGCAAAGCTGGAAAGTACCCGCCGGAACCGGCGGGGACCGCAGCAGGAAGGGTGCACTCCACCATGAAGACTCGCCGCATCGGAACCGTCGAGGTCAGCGCGATCGGTCTGGGCGGTATGCCGATGTCCATCGAGGGGCGGCCGGACGAGGCCCGTTCCCTCGCCACCATCCACGCGGCGCTGGACGCGGGGGTGACACTGATCGACACGGCGGACGCGTACCACCTCCACGCCGACGAGGTGGGACACAACGAATCGCTGATCGCCAAGGCGCTGGCGTCCCACCCGCGGGGCTCCGAGGTGCTGGTGGCCACCAAGGGCGGTCATCTCCGGCCCGGCGACGGCTCCTGGACGCTGAACGGCACCCCCGAGCATCTGAGGGCGGCGTGCGAGGCATCGCTCAAGCGGCTGGGTGTGGAGGCGATCGGGCTGTACCAGTTCCACCGCCCCGACCCGAAGGTGCCGTACGAGGAGTCCGTCGGCGGACTGCGTGATCTGCTCGACGAGGGCAAGATCCAGCAGGCCGGCATCTCCAACGCGGACCCGGAGCAGATCCGTTCGGCGCAGGAGATCCTCGGCGGCCGGCTGGTCTCCGTACAGAACCAGTTCTCGCCGGCGTTCCGTTCCAGCGAGCCCGAACTTGAGCTGTGTACGGAGCTGGGCATCGCGTTCCTGCCGTGGAGCCCGTTCGGCGGGATCAGGCGGGCCGGTGAACTCGGTTCGTCGCACGGCGCGTTCGCGCGGATCGCCGAGGCGCACGGGGTGAGCCCGCAGCAGGTGTGCCTCGCCTGGATGCTGGCCAAGTCGCCCGTGGTGGTACCGATTCCGGGGTCCAGCCGGCCGGAGACGATCCGAGACTC
This sequence comes from Streptomyces odonnellii, assembly GCF_000981895.1. Taxonomy (GTDB): domain Bacteria; phylum Actinomycetota; class Actinomycetes; order Streptomycetales; family Streptomycetaceae; genus Streptomyces; species Streptomyces odonnellii. The sequence goes on from NZ_LATD01000160.1 coordinate 13,687, forward strand.
GGTGGGCGCGGCCGAACTGGTGCTGGACGAGGGCGAGTTGGCGGAGCTGGACGCGGCCTGACAGAACCGCCCGGGGCCGACGCGGCCTGACAGAACCGCCCGGGACCTGAGAGCGCTCCCACCCCCGAGAGCGCTCTCACCTCCGAGCTGAGAGCGCCCCCATCCCCGAGAGCGCTCTCAGCCCACCCGCGGCATCGCCGCACCACTGACCCGTCCGGGCGACCCGCCCGGGCGGGTCAGCCGCGTTCCGGGCGCGGGTCAGCCGTACCCTCCGAACGGCCGGGCCCCGGCCCTGCCTCGGGCCGGACTCCAACTGCCCGGCCCCGAAGGGCGGATCACGGGCCGCAGCGGGGCGCTTCCGACCCATTGACCCCCTGTGACACCGGAACCTACGCTGTGCGGCGTACCGCAGAAAGCGCTTTCTAACCCGCAGCCGGCCCTACCAGCACCGGGAGCGCCCATGAGAACGCCCTTCCGTACCTCCTCACCCTTCCTTGTGATCATCGCGTTACTGGCGCTCGTCCTCGGACTCGGGATGGCCTCGCCGCCCCGCGCCGACGCGGCCCCGTTCCGCGTTCTGGTCTTCTCCAAGGTCACCAACTTCGAGCACGACTCGATCCCGGCCGGGATCGAGGCCGTCCAGCAGCTCGGCAGCGAGAACGGGTTCGAGGTCGAGGCCACCAGCGACGCCACGGCCTTCACCGACGAGAATCTCGCCCGCTTCCAGGCGATCGTCTTCAACAACACCAACTCCACCCCGGAGAGCGGCGATCTGCTCGACGCGGACCAGCGCGCCGCGCTCCAGGCGTTCGTCCGCGGGGGCGGCGGCTGGGTCGGTCTGCACGCCGCGTCCGCCAGCGAGCGTGACTGGGACTGGTACGAGGGGCTGGTCGGCGCGATCTTCGACAAGCACCCCGCCGTCCAGACTGGCCGGGTGAAGGTGCTCGACCAGGTGCACCCCTCCACCCAGGGGCTGCCGCAGCTCTGGGAGCGTACGGAGGAGTGGTACAACTGGCGCGTCAACCCGACCGGCAAGGTGCACACCCTCGCCCAGATCAAGGTGAACGACGGCGTCCAGGGACTGGACGAGGGCGTCGACCACCCATGGTCCTGGTGCCAGAACTACGACGGCGGACGCTCCTGGTTCACCGCGGGCGGGCACGCCGCGTCCGCCTTCCAGGAGGACGCCTTCCGCAAGCACCTGCTCGGCGGCATCCAGTGGGCCGCGGGCAACAAGCCCGGTGACTGCACCGCCACCAAGACCGGTGCCTTCCAGCGCACTCCGCTGGCCACCAGCGATCTCGCCGACCCCTTCGAGCTGGCCGTCGCCCCGGACCGCCGGGTGTTCTTCATCCAGCGCACCGGCAAGCTCAAGGTGATCGACCAGCAGACCCTCCAGGTCTCGACCGCGCTGGACTTCGCGTACACACCTGAGATGACCAGCCAGTCCGACGGACTCCTCGGGCTCACCCTCGATCCGGACTTCGCGGAGAACAACTGGCTCTATCTGCTGCACTCCGACAAGACCGAGAAACGGCTGAACCTGTCGCGCTTCACGGTCACCGGCAACACCGTCGACCCGGCCTCGGAGAAGCGGCTGCTGACCGTGCCCACACTGCGCGGCGAGGGCCGGGCCAACTCGCACATGGCGGGCTCGATCACCTTCGACAAGAACGGCGATCTGTACGTGGCGACCGGTGACAACACCGATCCGTTCGCCTCCGACGGATTCAGCCCGATCGACGAGCGCGAGGGGCGCCGCGCCTGGGACGCCCAGACCACGGCGGGCAACACCAACGACCTGCGCGGCAAGGTCCTGCGCATCACCCCCGAGGACGACGGCACGTACTCCGTCCCCGAGGGGAACCTCTTCGCACCGGGTACCGAGAAGACCCGCCCGGAGATCTACGCGATGGGCATGCGCAATCCGTTCCGTATCACCACCGACCCGCTGAGCGGGGCGCTGCTGGTGGGCGACTACGGGCCCGACGCGCGGGAGGCGGTCGCGAACCGCGGTCCCGAGGGCACCGTCGAGTACAACCGCATCACGGAGCCCGGCAATTACGGCTGGCCGTACTGCACGGGCAACAACACCCCGTTCAACGACTACGACTTCGCCACCGGCACATCGGGCGCGAAGTTCGACTGCGCCGCGCTCGTCAACGACTCGCCGAACAACACCGGTCTGCGCGAGCTGCCCGCGGCCAAGCCGGCGACGGTCTGGTACGCCTACTCCGCCTCGCCCGAATTCCCCGAACTCGGCACGGGCGGCGGCGGGCCGATGGGCGGACCGGTCTACGACTACGACGCGGCGAACCCGTACCCGTCCAAGTTCCCCGAGTACTTCGAGGGGAAGTGGCTCAACTACGAGCTGACCAGGACCTGGTTCAAGGCCTTCTCGTTCCAGGAGGAGGACCAGACCTTCACGGACCCGCGCTTCGAGCCCGTCAAGGCGGGCGATCTACACTCCATCAACGGTGTGTTCGGCGACATGAGCTGGAACCAGCCCTTCGACGCGGACTTCGGACCCGACGGGGCGCTGTACGTCATCGACTTCGGGCTCGGCAGCGGTACGGGCCGCGGTGGCAGCAACGAAGGCTCGGGCATCTACCGTATCGACTACGTCGGCGACGACCGGCTGCCCGACGCCAAGACGGCGGCGACCCCGGACAGCGGGCCCGCTCCGCTGACGGTGGCGTTCTCCAGCGAGGGTTCGGGGCTGCCGGGCGGCAATCCGGTCGACTACGCCTGGGACTTCGACGGCAACGGGACCACCGACTCCACCGAGGCGAATCCCACCCATGTCTACCGTGCCAAGGGCCGGTTCACCGCGCGGCTGACCGTCACGGGACCGGGCGGGCTGACCGCGCTCTCGGTCCGGGAGATCACCGTCGGCAACACCCGGCCGGTGGTCACCATCCAACAGCCGCCGAACGGAGGGATGTTCAGCTTCGGCGACACCATCCCGTTCACGGTGAAGGTCAAGGACCGCGAGGACGGCTCGACCGGCGCGGGCGGCACGATCGACTGCTCACGCGTGGTCGTCCAGTCGCAGCTCGGCCATGACAGCCATCTGCATCCGCTGGACAACTACACGGGCTGCGCGGGCGAGATCGTCACGGACGCCGGGGACAGCCATGGTCCCGGGCAGAACCTGTACTACGGCATCACCGCGCAGTACGAGGACAAGGGCGCCGCGGGCGTGCCCGCCCTGACCGGCTCGTCCTCGCTGACCCTGCGGACGACGTTCCGGGAGGCGGAGCACCGTACGGCAACGGGTGGCGCGCACGGCGGCGCGGTGACCGGTGACCGCGCCGACGCGTCCGGCGGCAAGCGGCTGACGGAGATCGAGGACGGCGACTGGATCTCGTTCGATCCGGTGAACCTCAAGGGGATCTCGTCGGTGACGGTCGGCGCGGCCTCGGGCGGTCTCGGCGGCGACATCGAGTTCCGTAACGGCTCGCCGACCGGGCCGCTGCTCGGCAAGGTGACCATCCCGAACACCGGCGGCTTCGGCAATGTCGTCTCGCCCACCGTCGCGCTCACCAACCCGGGCGGTTCGGTGAAGCTGTACGCCGTCTTCACCAACCCCGACTGGTCCGCGGAGAAGCCCGATCTCTTCGCGGTGGACTGGCTGCGCTTCAACGGATCCGGCGTCGAGAAGAAGCCGGCCACGACGGTGTCGGTCAAGGCCTCGCCGGTCTCGGGCGGCGCGCCGCTGGCCGTACAGCTCAGCAGCAGGGTGAAACCGGTGGCGGGCCGCACGATCGCCTCGTACCACTGGAGCTTCGGCGACAACAGCACGGTCACGGGTACGGAGGGGCCGACCGCGGCCCATACGTACACCAGGCCGGGCGCGTACACGGCACATCTCACCGTCACCGACGACAAGGGCGATACGACGACCGGCGAGGTCCGGATCAACGTGGGCACGGCGTCGTGAGCCGTCCTGAGGGGAGAGCGACCATGAGCGGCAGCACACGAAGCACTCGAAGGGCGTTCCTGGGCACGGCGGTCGGCCTGGCGGCGCTGGGCGTGGGTACGGCGGCGGGCCCGGCGTCCGGGGCCACCGCTGCGGACGCTGTGGGCGCCGTGGGGACCGGCGCGGACCGCTGCCGGCGGCGGCGCATACCGCCGTCCGGGATCGGTATGCACCTCTACACCATGCGCACACCGCTGGCGACGGACTTCAGGGGGACGCTGGAGCGGCTGGCGGAGATCGGTTACGCGACGGTCGGTGTCAGCGGCAGACACGGTCACAGCGCCGCCGACATCAGGCGGATGCTGGACGAGACCCGGCTCAGGGCCGTGCTCGAACATGTCCCCTACACCACGGTCGCCGGCAGCGGTCTGCCGCAGGCGATCGAGGACGTCCGCACCCTGGGCGGCAAGTGGGTGGTGGTGCCGAGCCTGCCGGACACGATGCACTCACCGGCCGGATACCGGGAAGCGGCACGGCAGTTCAACGCGGCGGGGCGCATCGCCCGGCGGTCCGGGCTCAGGGTGCTCTTCCACAACCACGACGCCGATCACGTTGTGGTCGACGGCGAGAATCTGTACGGCATCCTGCTCAAGGAGACCGATCCGGAGCTGGTGGGCTTCGAGCTGGATCTGTACTGGGCGGCGAAGGGCGGGGACGATCCGGGCCGGCTCTTCGTCGAACGCCCCGGGCGGTTCCCGGCGCTGCATGTGAAGGACATGGCGGCGAACGGCGGCTTCGAGGATGTCGGGTCCGGGGTGCTGGACTTCCCCGCGATGTTCGACACGGCGCGCAGCGGCGGCGTACGGCAGTGGCTGGTGGAGCACGACGCCCCGGCCGATCCGTTCGCGAGCGCGCTGAACAGCTACCGGTACCTGTCGCGGCTGCGGTACTGAGCGGGGGCCGGGGCACGGGTTGAGGGTTACGGGTTACGGGTCGGTCCCGGCCGCCGTCATACGGTGGCCGGGATCGACCCGTGGTCCTTCCCGGGGTCCTTTGCGGAGTCCTTCCCAGGGCGCTTCCCGGGGCCCGTCCCCAGGTGCTTGTGGAAGAAGGTGGTGGGACGGAGCGTCCCGCCGGGGTCGGCGGCGTGGCCGGGGACCACCCCGGTCTCCGACCAGCCCGAGGAGCGGTAGAGCGTCTCGGCGGGGCTGCCGGTCTCGGTGTCGAGCAGCAGCAGTGTCACCCCGGCCTCGGCCGCGGCCTCCTCGGCGGCGGTGAGCAGGGCCCGGCCGAGCCCCCGGCCGCGGGCGTCGCGACGCACCATCAGCTTGACGATCTCGGCGCGGTGCCGAGCGTTCGGTTTGTCCGCGAACGCCAGTCCTACGGTCCCGACGACCCGCCCGCCGTCCCGGACGACCCGTACGGCCAGCCGCCCTTCCCGCACGGCGGACACCCGCTCACGCCACCACCGTACGGCGGCCGCGCGTTCCAGCGGATACAGAAACCCGATCGAGGCCCCACCGGCGACGACATCGAGCATCAACTCACCCAACGCGTCGGCGGCGCGGTGCAGTTCATCGGCGGAGAGCGGTACGACGGCGGGGGCGTGCGAGGGCCCCGGAGTGCCCTGAGGCCGTGGCCCAGTGGCTGAACCACTCACACTCGTCGGCCCGGTGGCTGAGCCACTTGGCCCGTCCGGCTCGGTGGCTGAACCACTCGGACTCCCGCCAGGACCGACCGGATCGGTGGCCGAGCCACTGATGCTCATGGCTGGACCACCACCACCGCGTAGCGGACCGCCTCCGGGCCCGGGCAGTGGAAGTGGGTGGGCCCCCAGAGGCGCATACGGAGACAGTCGCCCGCGCTCAGCATGTGGCGGTCGTGCCCCAGCGTGAAGTCGAGCGCCCCCTCCAGCACCCAGAGGTGCTGCTCCATACCGGGTACCGGAGGCCGTTCGTACGTAACCTCCGCGCCCGGCCGCAGCGCGCCCTCGACGACCTCCGCGCGCATTCCCGGCCCCGGCGGTGAGACCGAGCGGCGGACGAACCCGGTCGCGGTGTCCTGCCACACGGTCTGGTCGGCGGCCCTGACCAGCCAGGCCGGTTCCGCGGCCACCTCCACCTCGCTGAGCAACTGCGACATGGTCCGCCCGTACACCGCGCACAGCCGCCCGAGCAGTGACGCGGTCGGGCTGATCTCACCGCGTTCGGCGCGGGACAGGGTCGACCGGCTCACCCCGCTGCGCCGCGCCAGTTCCTCCAGCGACCAGCGGTGCTCGCCGCGCAGTTCGGCGAGGCGCACGGCGAGCAGCTCGTCGACAGCACCGGAGCCGATACCGAAGTCGGCACCGGCACCCACATCACCCTCTCTCATATGCGGAACGATATCCCACATCCGGGACGCGTCACGAAGCGACTCGGCGCGAGGGTCAGTCCTGCGCCGAGGCCGCGCCCAGCAGTCCCCGGATATGCCCGGCCGCCTCGCGGAACTCGGGCCGCCCCAATGTCTCCGTGTAGTCGCGCTCCGGCGGCAGGCCGACCTCGATGATCTCGCTGACCGTGCCGGGCCGCGGGCTCATCACCACCACGCGGTCGGCGAGATAGACCGCCTCCGAGATCGAGTGCGTCACCAGCAGCACGGTGGTACCGGTCTCGCGCCAGATGCGGTTCAGCTCCATGTTCATCTGCTCGCGGGTCAGGGCGTCTAGCGCGCCGAAGGGCTCGTCCATCAGCAGCACCGGCGGCTCGTGCAGCAGCGCCCGGCAGAGCGCGACACGCTGCTGCATCCCGCCGGACAGCTCGTGCGGATACGCGTCCTCGAAGCCGGCAAGCCCGGTCATCGCGATCAGTTCACCGGCCCGCGCACGCGCCTTCTCGGCCGGCATCCGGCGGATCTCCGCCTGGAGCAGAATGTTGCGCCGGGCCGTACGCCATTCCAGCAGCGCGGCGCGCTGGAAGACGTATCCGATGTCGGGCCGTGGCCCGTCGACCTGCTCGCCGTGCAGCCGTACCGCTCCGGTGGACGCCTTGAGCAGACCGGCGACCAGCTTGAGCAGGGTCGACTTGCCGCAGCCCGAGGGCCCGACGATGGCGACGAACTCCCCCGCCGCCACATCGAGCGAGACCTCGCGCAGGGCGGTCACATCGCGGTTCTTCGTACGGAACCGGACCGCCACATCCTCAAGGCCGACAGCCGCCGTCCTGCCCGCGGCACCGGCCGTGCCTCCCGCGCCGGCCGCCGCGCCGCCGGTCTCCGGCACCGCGGACTTCCGGAGCGTCACATCCCTGGCCATCGTCATCCCTTCAGCGCGGTGCCGCTGTCCCAGTACTCCGCGACCGGCTTCGGGCTCCCGATCAAACCGGCCTCGGCGAAGACATCGATGGTCTGCTGCCAGTCGCTCTCGATGTTGACACCGGGCGCCTTGCCCTGCGTCGCGTCGGTGTGCAGCAGCGTGAGCGTCGTCTTGAACTGCTCCGACAGGACGCTCTCGGGCGGCAGTTGCTCCGACGCGCCCTGCATGGCGGCGACGGCCGGCCCCGGCGCCTTCTCGGCCGCGGCCCATGACTCGCTGACGGCGCGCACCATGCGCCCGGCCAGTTCGCTCCTGCCCGACAGGATCTCCGAGCCCGCGATCAGACCGTTGGAGTAGAAGTTGAGTCCGTGCTCCGAGAAGCGCAGATACGAGACCTGCTTCTTTGCCTTGTCCTGCATCGTCGGGCCCTGGTCACTGGCGTATCCGAGCAGCGCGTCCGTCTTCCCCGAGATCACCGCAGCGATCTTGCCGGCCGGGTCGGTGTTCTGGATCTTGACGTCCGACTCCTTGAGATTGTTCTTCTTGAGGAAGATCGGAAACGTCTTGCTGAGCGCGTCACCGGCCGTGCCCGCGACGGTCTTGCCCTTGAGATCGGCGGGTGCGTCGACGTTCTGGCTCTCGAAGAACTGTACGGAGGAGGGTGTCGTCTGGAGGAAGACACCGAGGCTCTTCACCGGGACGCCCTGGTCCACCCCGCTGAGCACGGCGGGCGTGTCGGCCCAGCCGAAGTCGGTCTGTCCCGCGCCGGTCGCCTGGACGGTCTTCTGCGAGCCCTGGCCCGCCCGGATCTCCAGATCGATACCGTGCTTCTCGAAGATCTTCTGCTGTGCGCCGTAGTAGAACGGCGCGTGTTCGCCGTACGGATACCAGTTGAGGGTCAGTGTCACCTTGTCGAGCTTCTTGCCCGATTCGCTGGTGGTGGTCCCCGAGCCGTCCTCACCGCAGGCGGTGGCGGCCAGGAGCAGCGGTACGAGGCCGATCAGGAGTCTGCGCGCATGCATGGCTGGCCCTTCCCGGAACGGGGGTCGAGTCGAGAGGCATTGTGTTGTGTTGTGCGCGGTACGGGCATCAGTACGCGGTGGTGACCTGGGGGTCGCGGCGGCTGGCGTGCCAGGGCAGCAGCAGCTTCTCGGCAATCTCCACCAGAACGAAGAGGACAACGCCGATCAGAGACATGACAAGCAGCCCGGCGAAGAGCATCGGGGTGTCGAGATTGCCGTTCGCCTGGAGGATCACATAGCCCAACCCCTCGTTGGCGCCCACGAATTCACCGACCACCGCGCCCGTCACCGCCAGTGTCACGGCGACCTTGAGCCCGGAGAAGAGATGCGGCAGCGAGGCGGGGAAGCGGATCTTGGCAAAGGTCTGCCAGGGCTTCGCGCCCATGGTCGCGGAGAGTTGGAGCATCTCGGGATCGACCGCCTTCAGCCCGGTGACCATGGAGATCACCACGGGGAAGAAGGCGATGAGCACGGCGATCAGGATCTTCGGTGTGATGCCGAAGCCGAGCCAGACCACGAACAGCGGCGCGACCGCGATCTTCGGTACGACCTGGGCGAACAGCAGGATCGGATAGAGGGTCTTCTCGACAGTCGACGAGTACACCATCACCACCGCCGCCAGCACACCGACCACAACGGCGATGGCGAAACCGAGCAGCGTCTCATAGGTCGTCACCCAGGTGTGCTGCCAGAGATAACCGGCCTTGCCCGTCAGCACGTCGAGGGTCTCGCCGGGTGAGGGAACGAGATACGGCTCGACCAGTTCGGCCGCGGCGATGCCCCACCAGACGGCGAAACAGGCGGCCAGCAGCGCGACGGGCCGCCAGCCCGACTCCACCGCCTGGACCAGACGGGCGCCCGCGCCCGGCCTGCCGCGTTCCGCGACACCCGCCACTTCTTTGGCGGGTGTCGGCATGACACTCTGGCTGCTCATGTGAACTCCTCGGGAAATCCGGGCAGTTGTAAGAGCGGTGCTCCCCGACAGCGCTTTCAGAAAGCGCTTTCTGGTAAGGTGATCGCCACGCTAATGACTGCCCGTCCGTACGGTCAATAGGTCGTCCCGAACTTTCGGGGTCCGCGGGTTCCCCCTCGGGCGCCGCCGCCACCGCCACCGCGACCCGGGGGTCGAGTTGAGTGAACGGGAAGCACAGACCCATGTCACGCTGGACGCCGTCGCCCGCCGCGCGGGTGTCTCGCTGGCGACCGCGTCCAGAGCGCTGAACGGCACGGCGAGGGTCCGCGAGGAGCTGCGGCAGCGGGTGCGCGCCGCGGCCGATGTGCTCGGCTACATCCCCAACGCCCATGCCCAGGCGCTCGCCAGCTCGTCCAGCAACACCGTCGGTGTGATCTGCCACGATGTGGGCGACCCCTACTTCGCGGCGATCGCGGGCGGGGTGATGCGGGCCGCCGCCGAGCAGGACGTCCTGGTCATGCTGGCCAGTACGTTCCGTGAGCCGGCCAAGGAGATCGCGTATGTCTCGATGCTCCGGGCACAGCGCGCCCGCGCCATCCTGCTGATCGGCTCGGGCTTCCAGGACCCCTCCTGGGAACGGAAGCTGGGTGCGGAACTCGCTCCGTACATCCGTGCGGGCGGCCGGGTCGCCGTCGTCAGCCGGCACCGCAGTCTGCGCACCGATGCCGTGCTGCCGGAGAACCGGTCCGGGGCGGCGGATCTCGCCCGCGCTCTGCTGCGCCTGGGTCACCGCGAGTTCGCCGTACTCAGCGGACCGCGTGAACTCACCACGGTCGCCGACCGGTTGGCCGGATTCAGGGAAGGGCTCCTGGAGGCAGGGATCACCCTGGACGCCGGGTCGGTGGTGCACGGCGCCTTCACCCGCGAGGGCGGCTACGCGGCGGCCCGGGAACTTCTCGTACGGTCGGCCGGGGTGCCCCGGCCCACGTGTGTGTTCGCGGTGACCGATGTGATGGCGGTGGGTGCGCTGGCCGCCTTCCGGGAGGCGGGTGTGCGGGTCCCGGAGGAGATGTCCCTGGCCGGCTTCGACGACATACCGCTCGTACGGGAGTTGACGCCGCCCCTCACCACCGTCGCCCTGCCGCTCACCGCCATGGGTGAGAGCGTGATCTCGCTGGCGCTGCGCGAGCCGCGCGGGGCGCGGTCACGGGTGCTGCGGGTCGGTGGCGAGGTGGTGCTGCGGGCCAGTACGGCGGCGCCGCCATCGCCGCCGACCGGTTCCCTGCTCTGGGACACATGCTGACGGAGTATCAGTTCCGCTCGGATCAGTTCCGCTCACCAGCGCTCCGTGCCGTACCACCGCATGCGGACAGCAGCCCTGATGTCCGGCCATGACCCGCCGCAGGCCGCCCCGGTGCCCGTGCCGGACTCACTCGACCGGAACCGGTGCCACGGCCGGTGCCTGGACCGGTGCCTGTGCTGGGGCCGGGGAAGCGGCCGAGGTCGTGGACGAGCTGAGCAGATGCTGGACGAGGGTGACCAGCGTCTGGATGCCCGAGCTGGCGATCCGCGCGTCGCAGAGCACGATCGGCACCTCCGGCCTGAGATCCATCGCGGCCCGTACCTCCTCCGCGTCATAGCGGTAGGACCCGTCGAACTCATTGACGGCGACGACGAATCCGATGCCGCGCTGCTCGAAGAAGTCCACCGCGGAGAAGGAGTAGTCCAGCCGACGGGTGTCGGCCAGCACGACCGCGCCGAGGGCGCCCCGCGACAGTTCGTCCCACATGAACCAGAAGCGCTCCTGGCCGGGCGTGCCGAAGAGATAGAGCACATGCCGGTCGTCCAGGGTCATCCGGCCGAAGTCCATGGCGACGGTCGTAGCCGTCTTCGCCTCGACGCCCGTCAGATCGTCGGTCGCGGCGCCGACCTGGGTGAGCAGTTCCTCCGTGCTCAGCGGCGCGATCTCGCTGACCGCTCCCACGAAGGTCGTCTTGCCGACCCCGAACCCGCCCGCGACCAGGATCTTCAGCGCGGTGGGAAAGGAGCGGGGAGCAGGCGCGGGCGCGGGCACAAAAGCGGGAGCCGACGCAGATGCCGGAGTAGAGGCAGAGGCAGAAGCGGGCAGGGGTACGAGGTGCGGTTCGAGGAGGGTTTCAGAGCTGTCTTCGTAGGCCATCGAGCACTGCCTCCAGCAGCGAACGGTCGGTGGGTTGGTCGAAACTGTCGGGCGGTCGTGCGGCGACCGCCCCGCAGTCCACCAGATCGGAGAGCAGGATTTTGGCGACCGTCACGGGGACCCCGAGATGAGCCGCGATCTCCGCGACCGATATGGGCCCCCGGCAGAGGCCCATGGCCTGGGCATGCTCGGGGCCGGACCTCGGCGGGGGCTCCGATCCCGTGGCCACCACCAGTGTCAGCAGATCGAGTGATGCCGTCGGCCGGGTGCGGCCCCCGCTCACGGTGTACAGGCGGACGAGCCGCCCGGCCGAACCGTCGAGCAGGGGCCCCTCCTTCACGACCGGCACGGTCAGCGCCCCATGGCGCCCGGGGCGGAACCGGCCACCTGTCTGAGCGGAGTGGCCAGATACGGCCGTACGCTCTTGACCATCATGGCCATCTCGTAACCGAGCACCGCGGCGTCCGCCTCCCGCCCCGCCAGCACGGCCAGACAGGTGCCCGAGCCCGCCGTGGAGACGAAGAGCAGAGTCGAGTCGAGTTCCACCACGACCTGGCGGACCTCGCCGCCGTCCCCGAAGCGCACGCCCGCGCTGCGGCCCAGGGAGTACAGGCCGGAGGCGAGGGCGGCCATGTGGTCGGCGCTGTCGGGGTCCATGCCGTGCATGGATCTCACCAGCCCGTCGGCCGAGAGCAGCACCGCGCTGCGGGTGTACGGGACACGCTGGACCAGCCCGCTCAACAGCCAGTCGAGGTCCGAGACATGGCCGGTCGGCACATCGCTCGCCATGGTGCATCTACTCCTTGGGGGTGGTGTCGTGGCGCTGCGGTTCCGGCTGTTCCCGCGTGTCCGGCCGTTCCCGCGAGTCCGGCTGCTCAGGCTGTTCGCTGTCGTCCGGCAGTGGCTGGGTCTCGGCGAGGCCGATGCCCCGGCGGAAGGCGGCCATGAGCCCGGGGTCATGCAACTCGGGCTCCTGGGAGGGCGGTGGCGGAGGACCGTCCCGTAGCTGTGGAGCAAGGTGCTCCTGGCAGCGGCGCTTGGGCAGTTGGGGCCTGCTCAGGAGGCCGCTGCGGGCCGCGCCGCCGGCGACGGGCTCGGGCGGGGTGGTGGGCCTGCGGCGTTTGCCGTGCCGGACGCCGGGGCGCGCGGCGGCGGGCGTGGGACGGCGTTCCTGCGCGTTGCGTACGGGCGGGGGCGCAGACACAACGGGTGCCGCCGACGAATAGAGAGGT
>NZ_LATD01000161.1 GCF_000981895.1 Streptomyces odonnellii
CCGGCCACCGCCGCCGCCCCGCGCGCAGCCGCCGCCGTGCCCCCGGTCCAGCATGCCCTCCAGCCGGTCGTACGACGCCTCGTGCTCGTGCGAGCGCGGCTGCGCGTGGGACTGGGCACGTGGGTGGGACTGGGCATGGGGCTGTGGGTGGGCGTAGGGCTGCTGGTAGTGGGGCTCGGGCCGGTGCTCGGGCTGAAACTGGCGCTGCTCGTCGAGCCCGCCGTCGGCGCCTTTGTCCTTGCGCGGCTCCTTGCCCTTCTTGTGACGGTGGCGCCCCGCGTCGCCCTTGCGGCCCCAGCGCTTGCGCACCAGTTCGCCGCGGCGGCGCTTTATCGGCAGCTTCGTCTCGTCCGCCGGTATCGGTACGACATCCTGGCCCGCCTCCGGCTCGGGCGCCGACCGGATCAGCGACCGCAGCCAGCCGCGCAGCTCCTCGAAGTCCGGCCGCTCGGTCGGGTCCTGACGCAGCAGCGACTCGACGACGGGGCGGAGCGGACCGCACTCCTCGGCGAAGGCGGGCGGCTCGGCGCAGACGAGCTGGACCAGCTCTATGGCGCTTTCCTCGGGGTACGGGGCGTGCCCTTGCACCGCGCGGTAGAGCAGCGCGCCGAGCGCCCAGAGGTCGGTGGCGGGTCCGATGGGCGGCGCGAGCTGCCAGTTCTCATGGACGGGCCCGGCCTGCTCGGGCGCCCACCGCTCGGTGACCGCGCCGACGACGGCGATCCGGGCCTGCCGGGCGCGCTCGGCGGCGAGGGGGGTGGCGGGCCCGCGATAGGCGGGCACGGAGGCGCTCGCCACGACCTCGTCCCACCGCCCGGCCCCGGCACCCTGTCCGGCCACGGCGGGCAACCGGGCATCCCGCCGGGCGTCGGCCCGCAGAGCGTCACTGGACCCACCGGGGGCCCAGCCCCCGGATCCGGGCCCGGAGTACGGGGTCTCACCACCGCGGGCGACAACGACATCGGCACGGGGCTTCCCGCCGCCGGCACCGGTCGGCGAGGGCGCGGGCCGGTCCGCTCCGTAGGGGTCGCCGGACGGGGTCGTACCCCAACCGCCCTCGGCGGCACGGGGGCCGGGCACCTCGCCGGAACCACCCGCGCCGGGCGGAAGCGCGGGCGCGTCGGCGCCCGGCGTGGCCGGACCCGGCTCCTCCGGCGTCGTCGCCGGGGAGTCCCAGCGGCCCCCCGCGGCCGGGAGGCCGGTCGTCCGGGGTGCGTCGGTCCGGTCCTGGCCGGGGGACGCGGCCCCCGGCCGGTCCGTACCGCCGCCCTGGGACGGGATGCCCGACGTGCCCGACACGAAGGGGCCCGCGGAGTTCGGGCCGTACGGGCTGCCGCCCGCGGGGACGGAGCCCGAGGCGTCGTTCCATTGGTTCGGACCGTCGCGCCAGGTACCGGCGAGCTGCGCGCGGTACGGCGTGGGCGGGTCGTCGTCCTCGTCGGTGTCCTGCTCCTCGAACGCGCGGGGCTGCGCCCACCAGTCCGGGTCCTGGCCGCCCTCACGCGGCGGCTCCTGCGGCTCCTGCGGGCCCTGTGGCCCTTGCGGCCCCAGGCCGCCGCCCGTACCGGGCTCCGGCAGCGGCGGAACCGCGGCGCCGCGCTGGTCCTCGCTGGCACGCGCGGCGGCGCGCGCCCCCGCGCGGTACGCGGCGATCGCTCCGGCGCGCGCGGCCCGGATGTCCCCCGAGGCGGTCCCGCCGGGCAGGGCGGCACGCCCGCCGTACGGAGCGGGTATCCCGGGCGTACCGGTGTGCGGGCGCGGCATCGCGCCGGACGTGCCGGACGAGGTGCCGTCGCCGTACGGGCTCTCCGAGGCGTGGCCGGTGCCCAGCGCGGGGCGGCCCGGCGCTCCTGGCACCCCCGCCGTCGGCCCCGGGTCGTACCCCAGCGCTCGCGTGGCGTCCTGGGTCTCGGGCCCCGGCAGTCCGTCCGACGGCCCGAACCGCTCCCGCTGCCCGAGCTGTTCCGTACCACCGGTCTCCTGGCCGGGGGCCGACTCGGGTCCCGGGCCCGCGCCGGGGGCCGGCCCGTCCGAGTCCGGCGGCTCCGGCACCGGCGCGTATCCGCAGAGCGCCTCCTCCGCCGCGCCGGCCGCGAGCCCGGTCAGCACGACGCGGCCGTCGTCGCAGACGAGCACCGTGCGGACGGTGATGTTCCGGTGGGTCCAGCCGTGCGCGTGCACGACCCGCACCGCGGTGAGCACATCGGACGCGATCTCGGCCGCGCGGAACGGATTCAGCGGCTTCTCGGCGAGCAGCGCGGCCAGCGGTCTGGCGGCGACGAGTTCACTGACTATCCACAGCGAGCCGCCGTCCGCGAAGACGTCGAAGACCTGGTCGAGCCGTGGATGGTCCGGGATCTGCGCGGCGCTCTGCGCGGCCTCTATGGCCCGCCGCACCGCCGGATCGCTCGCTCTGCGCGGCGCCCGCCCGGGGACCCGGCGCGGTACGGCGGCACCGTCCGCGTCGACGACCTCCGCCTCCACGACCTCCGGCAACGGCACTTGCCTGACGAGGACTTCCTGCCCGCTGTACGTGTCAAACGCCCGGGTCTCGACGAGTTCGTACTCGTCGGACGGCGGCAGCGGCAGGCGATAGCGGTCGGCCAGCACCCGCCCCGCGTAGTCGTCCACAACGCCTCCCCACAAACACGCTGTCTCCCGGTCCCGGAGACCCGCGAAACCGCCAATTCCGGTCGTTTACCGGCTCATTGTGGCTGCGTACGGTTCGCGGGTTCTCACGATACGTGGCCGCAGGCGAACATGCCTCAGGGTCGCGGCAACCCGCTGCGGAACGTTTACATCCGGTCCCGGAAAAGCGGTCACCACAACGGCCTGAATTCCGCGGTCCGTTCAGCCCTCGGCCGGCCCCCGGCAGTCCGCGTCGGGGCCCGGTCGGTCCGGGCAGTCCGTGGCCGGCCCCCCCGGCCGGTCCGGCAGTCCCTGGTCAGTCCTTCGGCCGGAACGTCGCGAACGCCGTCTCGCGCAGCGTCCGGCACTCCTGCCCGTCCCACTCGTCCGACCTGCAACTCACCATGATCGAGTAGCCATGCGTCGCGTCGATCTTGAAGCCGCGGTTGAGGATCTTGATCCGCCGGCCGTTCTGATCGCGCTCGAAGCTCCAGTCGGCGACGGTGGGATAGCCCCTGTAGTCGACCTTCTTGATACCGAGAAGCCGGTAGTTGGTGCTGGTGCCGCGGACCGCCGACTCAAGTCCCTGCCAGGCGGCCACCGCGTCATCGGTCGGGCTGTCGTTGAAGTCGACCTGGACGCGCGGGAATCCGCCGTTCGCGCTGTATATGCCACCGGAGTTCTGCCCGGCTATGCCGGTTCTCTTGAACCCTTCGGGCATCGCCATCGTGAACCGGAACCGCCCGTCGCTGACCTTGGTGTACCCGGCGGGCAGAGCGCCGCCCCCGCCCTCCTTGCCGCCGGAACCACCGGAACCGTCCGAGCCGCCGGAACCGCCCGGGTCACCCGACGCGTCGGCGCCAGAACCGGAACCGGAGTTCCCGGACTCCTTCCCCGCCGAAGCCGGTGTCTCTCCCTGCCCGTTGCCGTCCTCGGCCGCGCCCTGATCCGGGCCCTTCGCCTTGTCCGCGCCCTTGGCGCCGTCGTCGGCGCTGGCCGACGACGGCGTACCGTCCGTACCGTTGTCGGCCGTGTGGCCGTCGTCCCCGGTCAGGGCGACGGTCAGGACGGTGGAGATCAAGGCCACCGCGGCGACGATCGCGATGATCACCAGGGTGCGCCGGGGCACCACATCGGTGAGCGACGCCCGCGGCGGCGCGGGCCGCGCGGGATCGGGACGGTGCGCCGCCGCCCCGAGGGCCGCCGCGCCCGCCCGGCCCGCGCTCGCGTCGCCGGCCGAACGCACCTGCGTACGACCGGACTTGTCCTCCACGGGCAGCGGCGGCAGCGGTACGACCCGGGTGGCGTCGGGACCCGGCTCGGGCAGCCCCGGGGGCGCCTCGGGCGCCTCGATGATCTCCTTGAGAAGTGCCCGCGCGCCCGCGTCGTCGAGCCGCTGCGCCGGATCCTTGGCGAGCAGCCCGTAGATGACCTCCTCCAGCGGGCCGGCGTTCTTCGGCGGGTCGAGCGGCTCGGTCATCACCGCGGTCAGGGTGGCGATGGCGGAGCCCTTGTCGTACGGCGGGCAGCCCTCCACCGACGCGTACAGCAGACCGCCCAGCGACCACAGGTCGGCGGCGGGCCCCGGCTTGTGGCCGCGGGCGCGCTCCGGCGAGATGTACGAGGGGGCGCCGACGAGCATGCCGGTCGACGTGACCGAGGGGTCGCCCTCGACCTGGGCGATGCCGAAGTCCGTGAGCACCACGCGCCCGTCCTCGGCGATCAGCACGTTGGACGGCTTCACATCGCGGTGCAGGATGCCCTCGCGGTGTGCCGAGCGCAGTACGTCGAGGATCGCCAGGCCCACCTCGGCGGCGCGCTTCGGGGTCAGCGTGCCGTCCTCGCGGACCGCCTCGGCGAGCGACTTGCCCTCGATCAGCTCCATGACGATCCAGGGCCGGTCGTCCTCGTCGACGACGTCGAACACCGTGACCGCGCCGCTGTTGCGGATCCGCGCGATCGCCTTGGCCTCACGCAGCGTCCGCGTGATGAGCCGGCGCTTCTCGTCCTCGTCGATGCTGGAGGGGAAGCGCAGTTCCTTCACCGCGACCGTACGCCCGAGGGTCTCGTCCTGGGCCCGCCAGACCGTACCCATCCCGCCACGGCCGAGCACCCCGGTGAGCCGGTACCGGCCCGCGAGCAGACGCCCCTCCGGGCTGCCGGCGCTCTTCTCCTCGTCCCGCTGGGGCTCCCGCGCCGTGTCCCGCGACTGCTCCGACTCCGACATGCGTCCCCTCTGCGATCCCTGATCCTGGCCCGCGACTGCCGCCCGCCCGCCCGCGCGGTGCCGTAACGCGCCCTGACAGAGCCTTCATTGTCCCTCACCCCGGGACCGCCGCCGCTCCCGGGTCCTGGGTACATCATGGCCTTGTTCGTACTTGACACAAATGTGCTGGGTACGCGTGTGCCGGATGGGGACGGAGTGAGTGAAGACACGGCGAGCACGGGTATTGGCGCATACTCGCCGTCGCCGGCCGGATGTCAGATCGCCACGATGTCCGGTGCGCCGAGCCGGGCCGCGTCCGCCGTCTGGTCGTCCGGCTGCCGCTGCGACTCCCGCTCCGCCTCGACCCTCTTCTCGTAGTACTCCACCTCCCGTTCGATCTGGTCCTTGTCCCAGCCGAGCACCGGCGCCATCAGCTCCGCGCACTCCCGGGCGCTGCGGGTGCCCCGGTCGAAGGTCTCGATGGAGATCCGGGTCCGCCGGGTCAGCACGTCCTCAAGATGGCGCGCCCCTTCGTGCGAGGCCGCGTACACGACCTCGGCGCGCAGATAGTCCTCGGCCCCGCCCAGCGGTTCGCCGAGGCCGGGATCGGCGGCGATCATCTCCAGCAGCTCCTCGACCAGCGTCCCGTACCGGTTCAGGAGGTGCTCCACGCGCGCCACATGGATACCGGTGCGCGCGGCCATCCTCGCCCGCGCGTTCCACAGGGCGTGATAGCCCTCGGCGCCGAGCAGCGGCACATCCTCCGTGACGCACTCCGCCACCCTCAGATCGAGGCCGTGCACCGCCTCGTCCACCGCGTCCTTGGCCATCACCCGGTACGTCGTGTACTTGCCGCCGGCGACCACCACCATCCCGGGCACCGGATGCGCGACGGTGTGCTCGCGCGAGAGCTTGCTGGTGGCGTCCGACTCCCCGGCGAGCAGCGGGCGCAGCCCGGCGTACACCCCCTCGACGTCGTCCCGCGTCAGCGGAACGGACAGCACCGAGTTGACCCGCTCCAGCAGATAGTCGATATCGGCGCTGGAGGCCGCCGGATGGGCCTTGTCCAGGTCCCAGCCGGTGTCGGTGGTGCCGACGATCCAGTGGCGGCCCCAGGGAATGACGAACAGCACCGACTTCTCGGTCCGCAGGATCAGCCCGGTCGAGGAGTGGATCCGGTCCTTGGGCACGACGAGATGAATGCCCTTGGACGCGCGGACATGGAACTGCCCCCGCTCGGCGATCAGCCCCTGGGTGTCGTCCGTCCACACCCCGGTGGCGTTGACGATCTGCTTGGCGCGGATCTCGTACTCCCCGCCGGCCTCGACATCCTGCACGCGCGCGCCGACGACCCGCTCGCCCTCCCGCAGAAAGCCGACGACCCGCGCGCCCGAGGCCACTTGGGCGCCATAGGTCGCCGCCGTGCGCACCAGGGTCGCCACATAGCGCGCGTCGTCCATCTGCGCGTCGTAGTACTGCAACGCGCCCACCAGCGCGTCCTTCTTCAGACAGGGCGCCACCCGCAGCGCGCGCCGGCGCGAGAGATGACGGTGCACCGGCAGCCCGCGCCCATGCCCCGACGACACCGACATCGCGTCGTACAACGCGACGCCCGTGCCCGCGTAGAGCCGCTCCCAGCCCTTGTGCTGCAAGGGATACAGGAACGGCACCGGCTTCACGAGATGCGGCGCCAGCTTCTCCAGCAGCAGCCCCCGCTCCTTCAGCGCCTCCCGTACGAGCGCGAAGTCGAGCATCTCCAGATAGCGCAGCCCGCCATGGATCAGCTTGCTGGAACGGCTCGACGTGCCCGCCGCCCAGTCGCGCGCCTCGACCAGCCCGGTCGACAGACCTCTGGTCACGGCGTCGAGCGCGGTCCCGGCCCCGACCACACCCGCGCCCACCACCAGTACGTCCAGCTCCCGCTCGGCCATCGCCGCGAGCGCCTGGACGCGCTCCGCGGGTCCCAGTGTCGCTGTCCTCACCGCTGCCTCCCGTAGTCCCCCGACTGTCCCCCCACTGTTCGGGCCCCGTCCGAGCCCCGTCCGATGCGGGCAGGCCCCGACCGATCGGGCTCCCACCATCGATTCTGTCCGCACCACGCGACTTCAGCCACCGGCTGTGGATAACCCCGGTCACACCGGCCGTCACAGGGGAACCGCTCGGCGGAGAAACGGGCGTGCCCGGCCGCGCAATACCACAGAACGGTCATATTTACGCCTAGTCTGACATTGCGCTTCCCCATTCTGTCCACCGGGCTTGCGCTCTCTGTCCACTTCGGCTAAGGGAAGGACGGCCCACCTCCATGCCCGCAGATCTCGCCGTCATCGGACTCGGTCACCTCGGCCTGCCGCTCGCCCAGGCCGCCGCGGCCGCCGGTATCGACACCATCGGCTACGACACCGACCCGCGGCCCGTCGCCGAGCTGGCGGCGGGACATCCGCCCGTCGAGGGCTCGCTCACCGCCTCGGAGATCCGCCGGATGCTCTCGGGGGGCTTCCGGCCGACCACCAACCCGACCGAGCTGGGCCGGGTCCGTACCGCCGTCATCTGCGCCCCCACCCCCCTCGGCGCCGACCGCACCCCGGATCTGAGCGCGGTCGGCGAGGCGGCCCGCGCCCTGGCCGCGCGGCTGCGCCCGCACACCACCGTGCTGCTGGAGTCGCCCGTACCGCCCGGCACCACCGAGGGCTTCCTCCGCATCCTCCTCGAAGAGGGCTCGGGCCTGCGCGCCGGGCGCGACTTCCACCTCGCGTACTCCCCCGGCCGACTCGACCCCGGCAACCGCACCCATGGCTTCGCCAACACCCCCAAGGTGATCGGCGGCCTCACCCCCGCCTGCACCGAATCTGCCGCCACGTTCTACGGCCGGCTGACCGACAAGGTCGTACGGGCGCGCGGCCCGCGCGAGGCCGAGACCGTCAAGCTCCTCGAAACCAACTTCCGGCATGTCAACATCGCCCTCGTCAACGAGATGGCCGTGCTCTGCCACGACCTCGGCGTCGACCTCTGGGACGTCATCCGCTGCGCCGAGACCAAGCCCTTCGGCTTCCAGGCGTTCCGGCCGGGACCCGGCGTCGGCGGCCACGGCGTGCCCATGGACCCGAGCCATCTGCCGTGCGAGGGGAGCACACCCGGGCATCCGCTGCGCATGGTCGGGCTCGCGCAGGAGATCAACACACGGATGCCGCGGTACGTCATCCAGCGCTGCGCCGCCCTCCTCAACGAACACGGCAAGTCGGCGCGCGGCGCGCGGATCCTGCTCCTCGGCGTCACCTACAAACCGGACCTGGCCGACCAGGAGAGCTCACCGGCCACGGAGATCGCCTGCCGGCTGATGGACCTGGGCGCGACGGTCAGCTACCACGATCCGTACGTCCCGGACTGGCGCGTACGCCAACTTCCCGTGCCCCGCGCGGACTCGCTCTACGAGGCAGCGGCCCAGGCGGACCTGACGCTGCTGCTCCAGCACCACCGTACGTACGACCTCCAGGGCCTGGCGGTCAAGGCGCAACTGCTGCTGGACACGAGAGGAGCGAGTCCGGCGGGCGCCGCGCACCGCCTCTGAACTGCGGAGTTAAACATTTGTTGGACAGATGCCACACATCAGGGTAGCCTCGACGGCATGGCAGCGACCATAGGGTTCCGGCCCACTGACGAGGACGAGCGCATCATCCGGACATCGATGCGCGAGGGCGAACGTACGAGTGACGTCATCCGGCGCGCCCTGCGGCTGCTGGAGCGGGAGTCCTGGCTCGTCCAGGCGCGGACGGACGCCGAGCGGCTGGCCGACGAAGACGTCTCGTCCGACGAGGACGCCTGGTGATCCGAGGCGCCGTCTATCGCGTGGACTTGGGCGACGCGAAGCGCGGACATGAGCAGCGGGGCAGGCGCTACGGGCTTGTCATGAGCCCGAGTTCGATGCCCTGGAGCGTGGCCACGATCGTCCCGACGTCCACCAGTGCGCAAGCGGCCGTCTTCCGTCCCGAGCTGGAGATCGCCGGCTCCCTCACCCGCCTGCTCGTCGATCAGATCCGCACCGTCGACGTCGCGTTCATCCACGGCGACCCGGTGCACTTCCTCGACCGGGATGAACTAGCCGAAGTTGAGCACGCGATCAGCCACTACCTGGGCCTCTGACACGAAACACGAAGATGCCCGGACCGGGGGCGTATGCCGGTCCGGGCACCATTCCTGTACGTCATCTACGTACGCCGAGGGCTCCGCTCGTACGGCACACGTCCCGTACGAGCGGAGCCCTCGGCAGAGAACTCAGCGGCGGTGCTGCGAATCCGCCACCGTCACCTCCACCCGCTGGAATTCCTTGAGTTCGCTGTAGCCCGTGGTCGCCATCGCCCTCTTCAGCGCGCCGAAGAAGTTCATCGAGCCGTCCGGGATGTGCGAAGGCCCCGTCAGGACCTCCTCCGTCGTCCCCACGATCCCCAGATCCACCAGCTTGCCGCGCGGCACGTCCTCGTGGACCGCCTCCATGCCCCAGTGGTGCCCCTTGCCCGGCGCGTCCGACGCCCGCGCCAGCGGGGAGCCGATCATCACCGCGTCCGCGCCGCACGCGATCGCCTTGGGCAGGTCGCCGGACCAGCCGACCCCGCCGTCCGCGATGACATGCACGTACCGGCCGCCGGACTCGTCCATGTAGTCCCGGCGGGCCGCCGCCACATCCGCGACGGCCGTGGCCATCGGCACCTGGATGCCCAGCACATTGCGGGTGGTGTGCGCGGCGCCGCCGCCGAAGCCGACCAGCACGCCCGCCGCGCCCGTACGCATCAGATGCAGCGCCGCCGTGTACGTGGCACAGCCGCCGACGATGACCGGCACATCCAGCTCGTAGATGAACTGCTTCAGGTTCAACGGCTCGGCGGCGCCCGAGACATGCTCCGCGGAGACCGTCGTCCCGCGGATGACGAAGATGTCCACGCCGGCGTCCACCACGGCCTTGGAGAACTGCGCGGTGCGCTGCGGCGAGAGCGCGGCCGCCGTGACCACGCCCGAGTCGCGCACCTCCTTGATGCGCTGCCCGATCAGCTCTTCCTTGACCGGCTCGGCGTAGATCTCCTGGAGCCTGCGGTTGGCGCTCGGCCCGTCGAGACCGGCGATCTCGTCGAGCAGCGGCTGCGGGTCCTCGTACCGGGTCCACAGACCTTCCAGGTTGAGCACACCCAGACCGCCCATCTCACCGATCCGGATGGCGGTCGACGGGGAGACGACCGAGTCCATGGGAGCGGCCAGGAAGGGCAGCTCGAACCGGTAGGCGTCGATCTGCCAGGCGATCGAGACCTCCTTCGGGTCCCGGGTGCGCCGGCTCGGGACGACGGCGATGTCGTCGAAGGCGTACGCCCTGCGGCCGCGCTTGCCGCGCCCGATCTCGATCTCAGTCACGATGTGTGGCCTTTCCCTCTGCGTCTGCGTTGTCCAGTATCCCCGAACCGCCCGGCGCACCCCCGGCGCATCCATGAGGGGCGGCCCCGGACCGCCGGGACCGCCCCTCATGTGCGTGCGCGGTGTGCGTGCGCGCTCAGGTGCGTGCTCAGTCCGCGAGCGCTCAGCCCTGGTCGCTCAGCTCTTGGTGTAGTTCGGCGCCTCGACCGTCATCTGGATGTCGTGCGGGTGGCTCTCCTTGAGCCCCGCCGAGGTGATCCGTACGAACCGGCCGCGCGCCTGGAGCTCGGGCACCGTACGCCCGCCGACATAGAACATCGACTGCCGCAGCCCGCCGGTGAGCTGGTGGACGACCGCGGAGAGCGGGCCCCGGTAGGGCACCTGGCCCTCGATGCCCTCGGGCACCAGCTTCTCGTCGGAGGCCACGCCCTCCTGGAAGTAGCGGTCCTTCGAGTACGAACGCTGCTCGCCGCGGGACTGCATCGCACCCAGCGAACCCATACCGCGGTACGACTTGAACTGCTTGCCGTTGATGAACAGCAGTTCACCCGGCGACTCCTCGCAGCCCGCGAGCAGCGAGCCCAGCATCACGGTGTCCGCGCCCGCGACCAGCGCCTTGGCGATGTCGCCGCTGTACTGGAGGCCGCCGTCGCCGATGACCGGCACCCCGGCCTCCTTGGCGGCGAGCGAGGCCTCGTAGATCGCGGTGACCTGCGGGACGCCGATCCCGGCGACCACGCGCGTCGTACAGATCGAGCCCGGGCCGACCCCGACCTTGATGCCGTCCGCACCCGAGTCGATCAGCGCCTGGGCGCCGTCGCGAGTGGCGATGTTGCCGCCGATGACATCGACCGCGGAGTTGGACTTGATCTTGGCGACCATGTCCCCGACCAGCCGGGAGTGGCCGTGCGCGGTGTCGACGACGATGAAGTCCACACCCGCCTCGATCAGCGCCTGGGCCCGTTCGTACGCGTCGCCCGCGACCCCGACGGCCGCGCCGACCAGCAGCCGGCCGTCCTTGTCCTTGGCCGCATTCGGGTACTTCTCCGCCTTGACGAAGTCCTTGACCGTGATCAGGCCCTTGAGGACTCCGGCGTCGTCGACCAGCGGCAGCTTCTCGATCTTGTGGCGGCGCAGCAGCTCCATGGCGTCCACACCCGAGATGCCGACCTTGCCGGTGACCAGCGGCATCGGTGTCATGACCTCGCGCACCTGGCGCGTACGGTCCGCCTCGAAGGCCATGTCACGGTTGGTGACGATGCCCAGCAGCTTGCCGCCCCGGTCGGTGACCGGGACCCCGCTGATCCGGAACTTGGCGCAGAGCCGGTCGGCCTCGACGAGGGTCGCGTCCGGATGGACCGTGATCGGGTCGGTCACCATGCCGGACTCGGAGCGCTTCACCAGGTCCACCTGGTTGGCCTGGTCGACGATCGAGAGATTGCGGTGCAGCACCCCGGCGCCGCCCTGCCGCGCCATGGCGATCGCCATCCGGGCCTCGGTGACCTTGTCCATCGCCGCCGAGAGCAGCGGGATGTTCACCTTGACGTTCTTGGAGAGGTACGAGGAGGTGTCGATGACGTCGGGCGACATGTCGGACGCGCCCGGCAGCAGCAGCACGTCGTCGTATGTCAGCCCGAGCGTCGCGAATTTCTCGGGCACTCCGTCGACGTTAGCGGTCATGACACCTTCCCCATATGGCCTTGATCGGTGCGGATGTCCATGCTAACGGGCTTCACGCGCCTCACATTCCACGCCCTTGCCGACCCGGACCCCGCCGCGCGCCGCCCGGATCGCCGCGAGGCGGCCGGCCGACGGCCCCGGAGCCCGCCGGGTGGCACCGGCCGGGCCACCGGGCTCACTGCTCGGCCAGCGCCCGCAGCCTGCTCAGCGCGCGGTGCTGGGCGACCCGGACCGCGCCCGGGGACATCCCCAGCATCTGTCCCGTCTCCTCCGCGGTCAGCCCGACCGCGACCCGCAGCACCAGCAGTTCGCGCTGGTTCTCCGGAAGATTGGCGAGGAGTTTCTTGGCCCACTCGGCATCGCTGCTGAGCAGCGCCCGCTCCTCGGGCCCCAGGGAGTCGTCGGGGCGCTCGGGCATCTCGTCGGACGGTACGGCCGTGGATCCGGGGTGGCGCATGGCGGCCCGCTGCAGATCGGCGACCTTGTGCCCGGCGATGGCGAAGACGAAGGCCTCGAAGGGTCTGCCGGTGTCGCGGTAGCGCGGCAGCGCCATCAGAACCGCGACACAGACCTCCTGCGCGAGGTCCTCCACGAAGTGCCGTGCGTCGCCGGGCAGTCTGTTCAGCCGCGTACGGCAGTAGCGGAGCGCGAGCGGATGAACACGGGCCAGCAGGTCGTGCGTGGCCTGTTCGTCGCCGTCGACGGCACGGTGAACGAGCGCACCGATCACCGTGGTCTCGTCATCGCGCATCGGACCATGGTGCCTTGGCCGCTGCTGATCGGTGGCACCGCGTCCGTAGTTGTGCACCGAAGCGTTATGAGCGGGTGCGGCAGAACTCATCCCCTGCGCCCTCCCCTCGCGCTCGTCCGACTCGTCCCCGAGGAACTCCACATCTCAAGGATGCGGCATCGCGCGGGAAACGGGCGCCCGCGGGCGTACGTTGTCCCGTTCCGCCAAGGGCTTGTCCGGCTCGGCCGGGGCCCGACCCTGCCCGGCTCGGCGCCGGATCCGCCCGGTTCCGCCCGGGTCCTGTCCGGCTGGACGGGACCCGGCGGCGGGCGGGGAGTGCGGGCCCACTGCCTCAGCGGACCAGGCCCCAGCGGAAGCCGAGCGCCACCGCGTGCGCGCGGTCCGAGGCGCCGAGCTTCTTGAAGAGGCGCCTGGCGTGCGTCTTGACCGTGTCCTCGGAGAGGAACAGCTCACGGCCGATCTCCGCGTTCGACCGGCCGTGGCTCATGCCTTCGAGCACCTGGATCTCGCGCGCGGTGAGCGTGGGCGCGGCGCCCATCTCGGCGGAGCGGAGCCGGCGCGGCGCGAGCCGCCAGGTCGGGTCGGCGAGCGCCTGGGTGACGGTGGCGCGCAGTTCGGCGCGCGAGGCGTCCTTGTGCAGATAGCCGCGGGCACCGGCGGCGACCGCGAGCGCGACCCCGTCCAGGTCCTCCGCGACCGTGAGCATGATGATCCGGGCGCCGGGATCGGCCGAGAGCAGCCGCCGGACCGTCTCGACACCGCCCAGACCGGGCATGCGTACGTCCATCAGAATCAGGTCGGACCGGTCGGCGCCCCAGCGGCGGAGGACTTCCTCGCCGTTGGCCGCGGTCGTCACGCGCTCGACACCGGGCACGGTCGCGACCGCGCGGCGGAGCGCCTCTCGGGCAAGCGGGGAGTCGTCGCAGACGAGGACGGATGTCATGACCGTCCTCCGCAGCTAGTGCGCGTCACCTTGAGCCTCCAGGCTGGGTACATATCGTCACCTGTGCGATTGACGCCCTCGGACATGTGCCCGAGCGCTCGTTCTCTCAACCGCCTCGCACACTCAACGACGGTCACTCGAAAGAGTTACGGGTCGGACGGTGGAGTTCGGCACTCCCTGTGAGGGGTCGCGCACAGAGGAGAGCGACGGCGCTCTTCCCGGGTTCTCCCGGCTTCACGCAGAGCTAATGCCCCATTTAGCGGCTTTTCTTCACTTTTGCTGGTGTCTGTGGCTAGATTCGCAATGAGTCATATTTACATCTACTTGGATAGTAGATGTACGGTCGTGAGCACCGGTGCGAGTTGCGCGTCGGGCTCGTACCCGGCGTCCACAGCGGCCCGTATCCGCCTCAGCACGGTTTCAAGGGGACATGAGCAATGGCAGATTTCTCCCGCCTTCCCGGACCGAACGCCGATCTGTGGGACTGGCAGCTCCTGGCGGCTTGTCGTGGCGTCGACAGTTCACTCTTCTTCCACCCCGAAGGCGAAAGGGGAGCCGCACGCAGCGCGCGAGAGAACTCGGCGAAAGAGGTGTGCATGCGCTGCCCGGTACGAGCGGAGTGCGCGGCGCACGCGCTGGCGGTGCGCGAACCGTACGGCGTGTGGGGCGGGCTGACCGAGGACGAGCGCGAGGAACTCATGGGCCGCGCCCGCACCCGGCTGATCACGGCGTCGGCCTCGGCTCCCTCGTCGTCGGCCCCCAACTCGGCACCCCCGTCGGCCAACGGCGGCGGCAACGGAGCCAACGGCCACTCCGACGATTGACGGAAGCCTGACGGAATCAACGAAGAAACGTTCCTGCAATCTCGGCTCCCGCCCTGTCGGAGCCCACTGGACCCCTGTCGCTCCAGCCCGCGAGGCATCAGCGCGCGGCGGCCAGGACCAGTTGATCCAATGTCGCCGCCACCGCCGGTACGGACGCCAGATCCGGCAGCGTCAGCGCGACGATCTCCCGGCGCACCGACGGCTCGACCGCGAGCGTACGGACCCCCTTGGGGCGTACGGACTCCAGCGCCAGCTCAGGCAGCATCGCCACCCCGAGACCCGCCGCGACCAGCCCGATCACGGCCGGATAGTCGTCCGTGGCGAAATCGATCCGGGGCGTGAACCCCGACTCCTCGCAGGCGTCGACGAGTTGACCGCGACAACGCGGACAGCCCGCGATCCACGGCTCGTCCGCCAGCTCCCCGAGCCGTACCGTCCCCGCGCCCGCGAGCCGGTGCCCGTCGGGGACCACCGCGACGAGCCGGTCCACCAGCAGGGGGCGTACGACCAGGTCGTCCCACTCCCCCGCGGAGCCGCCGTACCGGAACGCCAGCGCGACATCGCAGTCGCCGTCCCGCAGCAGCGCCGCCGAGGCGGGCGGCTCCGCCTCGACGAGCGAGACCCGGGTGCCGGGGTGGGCGGCGCGCAGCGCGGCGAGCGCGGCGGGCACCAGCGTGGAACTGCCGCTCGGGAACGACACGAGCCTGACCCGGCCCGCCCGCAGCCCCGCGATGGCCGCCATCTCCTCCTCGGCGGCGGTGAGTCCGGCGAGTATGCCCGTCGCGTGCCGTACGAGCACTTCCCCGGCCTCCGTGAGCCGGGTCTCCCGGCCGGTACGGACGATCAGCGGGGTGCCCGCGGACGATTCGAGCGCCTTCATCTGCTGGCTGACCGCCGGCTGTGTACAGCCCAGCTCGCGGGCCGCCGCCGAGAAGGAGCCGGTGGCGGCCACGGTGCGCAGTACGCGGAGATGGCGGGCCTCGATCATTTCTCCACCATAAGCGACTCTTTGGGAAGCCGCCAGATAATGGCGGATTACTTTGAGAAGCATGGGAGTTGAAACGCAGGAGTTCATGGAGCGGGCGGGGCGCGGAAATTCAAACGGGGCGGCAGAAGACGGCGGATAGCGTGGGGCGTATGAAACTTCTGACCGTGAATGTGGGGCGGCCGAAGGCCGTCGAGTACTCCGACGCACCGGGCGGCCTGACGGGTATCGACAAGCGTCCGGCCGACGGTCCCGTACGGGTGGCGGATCCCGGTCCCAAGGGCGCGGGCGGCAGCGGGATCACCGGGGACTCGGTCTGCGATCTGCGCCATCACGGCGGCAACGACCAGGCGGTGTACGCGTTCGCGCGGGAGGATCTCGACTTCTGGGAAAGGGAGTTGGACCGGCCGCTGCCCAACGGCGTGTTCGGCGAGAATCTCACCACCTCCGGGGTGGACATCACGGGTGCGAGGATCGGGGAGCGCTGGCGGATCGGCCCCGATGTGGTGCTGGAGACGACGAGCGGCCGGATTCCGTGCCGTACGTTCCAGGAGTGGCTCGGCGAGCGCGGCTGGATCAAGCGCTTCACCGGCCAGGCGGTGACAGGAGCGTATCTCCGGGTCATCACTCCGGGTGAGATCCGTGCGGGCGATCCGATCGAGATCGTCCACCGGCCCGCGCACGAGGTGACGGTGTCCCTGGCGTTCCGTGCCGTCACGACCGAACGGAATCTGCTGCCGCGCCTTCTCGCGGCCGGCGAGGCGCTCCACTCCGAGAAGCTGAGGAAGGCACGCGAGTACGTCGAGCGGTACGGGCAGGGCGTCTGAGACGGGCCCCCTCGACGGCAGGCGCCGAGCCCCTCAAGCCGTGTCCGGCAGGTGCTCGGCCCTTGCCGGGGACGGCGTCCCCTAAGGGTTGGTGTCCGTGGTGAAGTGGCCCTGACCTGGGGCTCGTTGGGCGGAATACTTCATGCGTAGGGGATGCCCCTGAGAGTGACGGGCGGGGTCTCGGGGGTGCCTCGGGGGCGCCCCCGATGAAGCGGGACCCGGCCCGCCGGGACGCTCGGATCATGTCTGGGTTCAAGCGTCTCCTCATCATTCTCGTGTCCTTCGGGATCGTCCTGAC
The DNA here is from genome assembly GCF_000981895.1 of Streptomyces odonnellii. Classification (GTDB taxonomy): domain Bacteria; phylum Actinomycetota; class Actinomycetes; order Streptomycetales; family Streptomycetaceae; genus Streptomyces; species Streptomyces odonnellii. The sequence continues at coordinate 16,537 of NZ_LATD01000161.1, forward strand.
CGTGGCGGCCGGCGGCGGATTCCTCTGGGTGTACTCCGGCGCCAAGGTCTCCACGGCCGGCCGCGGCACCTTCCGTAACCAGCTCGCCGTACCACCGCTCGCCAAGTCGTCGGTCGGCCCCGACGGCACCCGGGTCTTCGACCTGCGGATGCAGGCCGGCGAGACCGAGTTCACCGCCGGGCAGAAGACCCCGACCTGGGGCTTCAACGGCAGCTACCTGGGGCCCACGCTGCGCGCCCAGCGCGGTGAGAAGGTCCGGATACGGGTCAGCAACACGCTGGACGAGGCATCGACCGTGCACTGGCACGGGATGCGGCTGCCCGCGACGATGGACGGCGGCCCGCACCAGATGGTCGCCCCCGGAGCGACCTGGTCACCGCACTGGAAGATCGACCAGCAGGCCGCGACGCTGTGGTACCACCCGCATCCGCACGGCGAGACCGAGGACCATGTCCAGCGCGGTCTCGCCGGGATGTTCATCCTCGACGACGCGAAGTCCCTCGGGCTCGGGCTGCCCGACACCTACGGGGTCAACGATCTGCCGCTGATCGTCCAGGACACGAAGTTCGACGGAGGCCGCTTCGACCACGGCCACGGGCTGTTGCAGACCGTCGGCTTCCTCGGGGACCGGACGATGGTGAACGGCACCCTCGACCCGTACCGCGTGGTCGGCGACGAACTCGTACGGCTGCGGCTCCTCAACGCCTCGTCCGCCCGCACCTATGACTTCGGCTTCGACGACGACCGGGAGTTCTCGCTGATCGCGACCGACGGCGGGCTGCTGGAGAAGGCCGCGCCCATGAACCGGATCCAGCTCTCGCCGGGCGAGCGCGCCGAGATCGTGGTACGGGTACGGCCCGGGGAACGCACCGTACTGCGCAGCTACCCGCTCTCCATCGGCCAGGACTTCTACAACCAGCGCTTCAACGGCGGCGACGACACCTTCGACGTACTGGAACTGCGCGCCCAGAAGCGGCTGCGGCACTCGCCCGCGCTGCCCGCCACCCTGGAGAAGCCCGAGATTCCGGACGGTTCGCATGCCGCGCGCGGGCGGTTCTTCAACCTCCAGGTGACCGGGATCAACGGCAGGCCGATGAGCATGGGCCGGATCGACGACACGGTCACACGTGGGGCCACGGAGATCTGGACCGTACGGAACACCAATGGGATGCCGCACAACTTCCATGTCCACGGCGTGCAGTTCAGGGTCCTGTCGGTGAACGGCCACGCACCGGAGCCGGCCCTGCGCGGCGCCAAGGACACCGTCTTCCTGCCGGACCGTACGACGGTGAAGCTGGCGATACGGTTCGACGGACCGGCCGACCCGAATGCCCCGTACATGTACCACTGCCATCTGCTCTACCACGAAGACCAGGGGATGATGGGGCAGTTCGTGGTGGTCGAGAAGGGGCAGCGGGCAGGTCGTCCATCTGCCGTCCACGCACATCAGGGCCACTGATCCAGGCACTAACGTGCCCGTATGACGACTGCTTTGATTACGGGCGCGACGGCCGGGATCGGCGCGGCCTTCGCGCGCCGGCTGGCGGCGGACGGGCACAATCTCGTCCTCGTGGCGCGTGACACCGCGCGCCTGCGGGACCAGGCCACCGAGTTGCACGACCGGCACGGCATCGAGGCCGAGGTGCTGACCGCCGACCTCTCCACCGACAGCGGAATCGCGTCGGTGGAGAGGCGGCTCTCGGACCGCAGACAGTCCGTCGATCTGCTGGTCAACAACGCGGGCTTCGGCAACAAGGGCCGTTTTCTCGAAGTCTCCATGGCCGACGAGCTGACCATGCTGAAGGTGCACTGCGAGGCGGTGCTGCGGCTCACCTCGGCGGGGGTGGCGGGCATGCGGGAGCGGGGCACG
>NZ_LATD01000162.1 GCF_000981895.1 Streptomyces odonnellii
GGACGCCTGCCGGGCGTCGGTAGAGTGCGCGGGCGGGACGGCACCGGGAAGACGACGGGGAGAAGGCGCGAGGGCAGTGGGGCGGAGGCGGCGGAGGGTGCCGGAGGCGCCGTTGGGACAGCGGGACGGGGTGGATCCGGTGCGGGTGCGGCTGCCCGCGGATCCCGGTGGGGAGTGGGCGACCGTACGGGATCATCTCGTCGCGCGGTTCGGGCGTGCCATCGGGGTGGAGCGGGTCGACGCGATACTGCGGGCGGGGCGGTTCGTCGGGGTGGACGGTCCGGTGGCGGCGGCCGAACCGTACACGGCCGGCCGTTATCTCTGGTTCCACCGGGAGTTCGCCGCCGAGGAGCGGGTGCCGTCCGAGATCGGGATCGTGCACCGCGACGAGCGGATCGTCGTCGTGGACAAGCCGCATTTCCTCGCCACCACACCGCGTGGAAGCCATGTCACCGACACCGCGCTGGCCAGGCTGCGGCGGGAGCTGGGGCTGCCCGGGCTCCAGCCCGCGCACCGGCTCGACCGGCTGACGGCGGGGCTGGCGCTCTTTGTCGTACGGACGGAGGACCGGGGCGCGTACCAGACGCTGTTCCGGGACCGGCTGGTACGGAAGGGGTACGAGGCAGTCGCACCGTACGACCCGGCGGTGGCGCTGCCGGTCACGGTGCGCAGCCGGATCGAGAAGGAGCGCGGGGTGCTGACCGCGCGGGAGGTGCCGGGCGAGCCCAACAGCGAGAGCCGGATCGAACTGCTGGAGCACCACGGCGGGTTCGGCCGGTACCGGCTCTCTCCGGCGACCGGCCGTACCCATCAGTTGCGGGTCCATATGAACGCACTGGGGCTGCCGCTGCTGAACGACCCGCTCTATCCGGTGGTACGGGAGGAGGGGCCGGACGACTATGCCCGGCCCCTCCAACTGCTCGCGAAGACCCTGGAGTTCACGGATCCGGTGACCGGCGGGCCGTACCGCTTCGAAAGCCGCCTGCGACTTCTGCGGCCCGCTCAGTGGCCGCGCTGAATCCATTCCTCCAGGTGGGGCGCCTCGGCGCCGATGGTGGTCGTGTCGCCATGGCCGGTCCGTACGACCGTCTCCGGCGGCAGGCCCAGCAGCCGGTCGCGGATCGAGTCGATGATGGTCGGGAAGTGCGAGAACGACCGGCCGGTGGCGCCCGGCCCGCCCTGGAACAGGGTGTCGCCGGTGAAGACCGTGGACAGTTCGGGGGCGTGGAGGCAGACCGCGCCGGGCGCGTGCCCGGGGGTGTGCAGCACGGTCAGGGTGGTGCCGGCGACCGAAAGGGTCCCGCCGTCGGTGAGTTCGCCGTCCGGGATCTGCTCCGGGTAGGTCTGCTTCCAGAGCGGCAGATCGTCGTGGTGCAGCAGGACGGGCGCGCCGGTGGCGGCGGCGAGCGCCGGGGCCGCGCCGATGTGGTCGTTGTGCGCGTGGGTGCAGACGATCGCGCGCAGCGTACGGCCGCCCAGCGCCTCCTCGATGGCGGCGGCGTCGTGCGCGGCGTCGATGACGATGGCCTCGGAGTCGTCGCCGACGATCCAGACGTTGTTGTCGACGTCCCAGGTGCCGCCGTCGAGCGAGAAGGTGCCCGAGGTGATGAGCCGGTCGATACGGACGCTCACTGGAACACCACCACCGAACGCAGCACATCGCCCTCGTGCATCCGGGCGAACGCCTTCTCCACATCGCCGAGTCCGATGGTCTCGGTGACAAAGGCGGCGAGGTCGATACGGCCCTGCTGGTGCAGGTCGATCAGCATCGGGAAGTCACGGGAGGGCAGACAGTCGCCGTACCACGAGGACTTGAGGGAGCCGCCGCGCCCGAAGACGTCCAGCAGCGGGAGTTCGAGCTTCATCTCGGGCGTGGGGACGCCGACGAGGACGACGGTGCCGGCCAGGTCACGGGCGTAGAAGGCCTGTTCGTAGGTCTCGGGACGGCCGACCGCCTCGATGACGACATCCGCGCCGAACCCGCCGGTCAGTTCGCGGATCGCCTCGACCGGGCCGGTGGAGCGGGAGTTGACGGTGTGGGTCGCGCCCATCGACTTCGCCGTCTCCAGCTTGCGGTCATCGATGTCGACGGCGATGATCCGGGCCGCGCCCGCGAGCCGCGCGCCGACGATCGCCGCGTCGCCCACACCGCCGCAGCCGATGACCGCGACGGAGTCGCCGCGGGTCACCCCGCCGGTGTTGATCGCGGCGCCGATGCCGGCCATCACACCGCAGCCGAGCAGGCCCGCGACGGCCGGGGAGACGGCCGGGTCGACCTTGGTGCACTGGCCGGCGGCGACCAGGGTCTTCTCGGCGAAGGCGCCGATACCGAGGGCCGGGGACAGTTCCGTACCGTCCGTCAGGGTCATCTTCTGCCGGGCGTTGTGGGTGTTGAAGCAGTACTGCGGCCGGCCGCGCAGGCAGGCGCGACAAGCCCCGCACACCGCACGCCAGTTGAGAATGACGAAGTCGCCGGGCGCGACCTCCGTGACGCCCTCGCCGACCGACTCCACCACGCCCGCGGCCTCATGGCCGAGGAGGAAGGGGAAGTCGTCATTGATCCCGCCCTGCTTGTAGTGCAGGTCGGTGTGGCACACACCGCACGCCTGCACCGTCACCACGGCCTCGCCGGGGCCGGGGTCGGGTACGACGATCGTCTCGACCCGTACCGGCTCGTTCTTGCCGGGGGCGATGACCCCTTGCACCTGCTGCGCCATGCCAGGACCTGCCTTTCCTCACCTCTGGGACGGAATCCTTCCCCACCACTATCCCGTGCGCGGGCGGGTACCGCTGGCCACCGGCGCGGACGACGGGGCGTCAGAACGATCCGGTCGGGGGTCAGGACATCGGCCGGGGGCCGGGATGTCCGGTCAGGGGCCGGCCGTCCGGTCAGGGAGCCAGGACGTCGAGTTCCTGGAGCGCGCCGACGGCGATCTCCCGGGTCAGTTCCTCGGCGCGGGCCGCGTCGCCTTCGCGTACCGCCTCGGCGACGCCCACATGCAGGGTGACGGCCGCGGGGTCCGGGTCGTCGAACATCACCTGGTGACGGGTACGGCCGGTGAGGATCTCGGCGACCACATCGCCGAGCCGGGCGAACATCTCGTTGCCCGACGCGTTCAGCACCACCCGGTGGAAGGCGATGTCGTGGACGAGGTACTCCTCCAGCCGGCGCCCCCGCGAGGTGGCGACCATGCCGAGCGCCTGCTCGGTGAGGGCGGCGCACTGCTCGGGTGTGGCGTTACGGGCGGCGAGCCCGGCCGCGACCGGTTCGACGGCGGAGCGCAGCACCGTCAGCGAGCGGAGCTGGCGGGGCCGGTCGGCGCCGGCGAGGCGCCAGCGGATGACCCGCGGATCGTAGACGTTCCACTCCTCGGCGGGGCGTACGGTCACGCCGACCCGGCGCCGGGACTCGACGAGGTGCATCGATTCGAGGACACGGACCACTTCGCGGACGACGGTGCGCGAGACGTCGAAGCGCTGGGCGACCTCGTCGGTACGGACCACGCTTCCGGCGGGATACTCGCCGGCGGTGATGGCGAGGCCGAGAGCGTCCAGCACACGGGTATGCAGGCCCCGGCCTTCTGTGGTCATGGGCCAAGCCTACGGGGCAGGGCCCGGCGGTAAAAAGTACGACGTTTACATCACAGCCTCTTGAATACGTCGTACCTAATGCGTTTCATTGGCGCGAAGGCCAGGGCCTGTCTCTTGGGTCAGGCCGGATCAGGGAGCGGGGTCTGGTGCCGTGGATCGCAAGGCGGAGGAGGGAGCCATGGCGGAGCCCTGGTGACCGACGACAACGCCGCGAGTCACGGTGCCAGGGCACGCGAGCCCGGCAAGACCTGAGAGACAGGCCCTGGGTCGAAGAGGACAGGCCGAGAGACAGCGAGGCATGGCATGAGCACCCCCCACGTCGTCGTGGTGATGGGCGTGGCAGGGACCGGCAAGTCCACCGTCGGGCCCCTGCTCGCCGCCGCACTGGGCGTCCCGTACGCCGAGGGCGACGACTTCCACCCGCCCGCGAACATCGCCAGGATGTCCGCGGGCATTCCGCTGGAGGACGCGGACCGGTGGCCCTGGCTCGACGCGATCGGACGCTGGGCGCACGGCCGGGCCGGGCTCGGCGGTGTGGTGAGCAGCTCCGCGCTCAAGCGCGCCTACCGCGACCGGCTGCGGGCCGCCGCGCCCGGCGCGGTCTTTCTGCATCTCACCGGGGACCGGGCCCTCATCGGGCGGCGGATGGCGGAGCGCAAGGGGCACTTCATGCCTCCCGCGCTTCTGGACTCACAGTTCGCGGCCCTGGAGAACCTGGAGCCCGACGAGCCGGGCGTCAGCGTCGATGTGTCAGGTACCCCCCAAGGAATCACCGCTCGGGCCGTCGCCGCGCTGCGCCGGCTCATGGACTGAATCCCCAGCCCAAATCCACGAATCGAAGGAATCCCCCCGTGACCAGTCTCAGTGTCGAGACGCTGGCAGCGGACACCGTCGAGCCGATCACCTCGGCGGGCAACGCCCAGCTCGGCATAGCCGTGCTCGCCGGTATCGCCGTCATCGTCCTGCTCATCACCGTCGCCAAGCTCCATGCCTTTCTGGCCCTGACCATCGGCTCGCTGGCGCTCGGCGCCTTCGCGGGCGCCCCGCTGGACAAGGTCATAGCCAGCTTCACCGCCGGTCTCGGCTCCACCGTCGCGGGCGTGGGAGTGCTGATCGCGCTCGGCGCCATTCTCGGCAAACTGCTCGCCGACTCCGGCGGAGCGGACCAGATCGTCGACACGATCCTCGCGAAGGCGGGCGGGCGCGCGATGCCCTGGGCGATGGTCCTCATCGCCTCGGTCATCGGGCTGCCGCTCTTCTTCGAGGTCGGCATCGTGCTGCTGATCCCGGTGGTGCTGCTGGTCGCCAAGCGCGGCAACTACTCGCTCATGCGGATCGGCATCCCGGCGCTGGCCGGGCTCTCCGTGATGCACGGTCTGATCCCGCCGCACCCCGGGCCGCTGGTCGCGATCGACGCGATCGGCGCCAATCTGGGGGTCACCCTGGCGCTGGGCGTGGTCGTGGCCATTCCGACGGTGATCATCGCGGGGCCGCTCTTCTCCCGGTACGCGGCGCGCTGGGTGGACATCCCGGCCCCCGACCGGATGGTGCCGCAGCGCACCTCCGAGAAGCTGGAGCGGCGGCCGAGCTTCGCGGCGACGGTCGCCACGGTACTGCTGCCGGTGGTGCTGATGCTGGGCAAGGCGCTGGTGGACATCGTCGTGGACGACCCGGAGAACACCGTCCAGCGGGTCGCGGATGTCGTCGGTTCACCGCTGATCGCGCTGCTCGCCGCCGTACTCGTCGGGCTCTTCACACTGGGGCGCGCGGCCGGGTTCACCAAGGACCGGATCGCCTCAACCGTCGAGAAGTCGCTCGCGCCGATCGCGGGCGTGCTGATGATCGTCGGCGCGGGCGGCGGCTTCAAGCAGACGCTGATCGACTCCGGGGTGGGCCAGATGGTCCTGGACATCTCCAAGGACTGGTCGATCCCGGCCCTGCTGCTGGCCTGGCTGATCGCCGTGGCCATCCGGCTGGCGACCGGCTCGGCGACCGTGGCGACGATCTCGGCGGCCGGGCTGGCGGCGCCGCTGGCGGCGGACATGACCAGCACCCATGCCGCGCTGCTGGTGCTGGCGATCGGGGCGGGCTCGCTCTTCTTCAGCCATGTCAACGACGCGGGGTTCTGGCTGGTGAAGGAGTACTTCGGGATGAACGTCGGTCAGACGATCAAGACCTGGTCGGTGATGGAGACCCTGATCTCGGTGGTCGGCCTGGGCTGTGTGCTGCTGCTGTCGCTGGTGTTGTAGCGAGGCCGACGGTTCATACGAGCCGGCTGTCCTTACAGGTCGGCCGTCCGTACGACAGGCACGGCGGGGCGGGGCACGCCCAGCTCAGTCACCTTTCCAGTGACGGTGCTCCCGCTCCGCCCACGCCCGGTCCACCGACCCGGTCCGCATCCCGCGCCGGGCCTCGGGATCCCCGTACGCCATGCCGATGTGCCCGGCGAGGACGACACCGATGGCCAGGGCCAGCCAGTCATGGATGAAGGTGGCGCTCGTACGCCACATGACGGGCGCGAGCCCGGTGAACCACATCAGCAGCCCGGTGCCGAGCATCACCAGTACCGCGCCCGCGATCCAGGCCGCGTACAGCTTCTGCCCCGCGTTGAACTTCCCGGACGGCCGGGAGGCGGGGCGCGGGTCGCGCCGCAGTGCGGCGCGCAGCCACTCCTTGTCGTACGGCAGGAAACGGTTCAGCCGACCCAGATCGGCGCGGAAGGCCCGGGAGACGAGGCCGACGAGCACGGGCACCGGCAGCAGCAGCCCCGACCACTCGTGGACGGTGACCACGAGCAGCCGCCGACCGACGAGTTCGGCGAGCTGGGGCAGGTAGAGACAGGCCGCGCTCGCCACGCACACCAGCATCAGGGCCCCGGTCGTACGGTGCACCCAGCGCTGGGCCGGGCCGAAACGCCGTACCCGCGCGGCGGCACCGCCCGGGTCAGACGGTGGGGGTGTCCTCGCGGCCATTGGACCTGCCGACCCAGGCGTCGACGTCATAGCCGCGCTCCTCCCAGTAGCCGGGCCGTACGCCGGAGGTGACGGAGATCCCGGAGAGCCATTTCGCCGACTTGTAGAAGTACATCGGCGCCACATAGAGCCGGACCGGGCCGCCGTGCGCGTGCCCGATCTCCTTGTCCTGCATCTTCAGCGCCACCATCACATCGGCGCGGCGGGCCTGCTGGAGCGTCAGGCTCTCGCTGTACGCGCCGTCGAAGCAGGTGAAGCGGACCGCCTTGGCCTCCGGGCGCACCCCGGCCGCGTCGAGGAGGTCCGAGAGCCGTACGCCCTCGAAGGGGGTGTGCGGCACGCGCCAGCCGGTCACGCACTGCACATCGCGCACGATCCGGGTCCGCGGCAGGTCCCGCAGCGCGTCGAGGGTGTACGTGGCGGGCCGGTCGACCAGTCCGCCGACCGTCAGCCGGTAGGTGTCCGGGCCCTTGCGGGGTACGGAGGCGGTGACGGAGTAGTAGCGGAAGCCGCCGCCGTTGGGCAGCAGTCCGGTCAGACCGGTCGGGTCCTTGTCGGCGGCCGAGCCGAGGAAGGCCTCGAAACCGCGCTGGAGCTGGGGCGCCGCGACAAGCCCCGCCGCGCCCAGGCCGAGCATGGAGAGCAGCACGCGGCGGCCCACGGGCGCGCCCTCGGGCTCGCTCTGTTGAGGGTTCACCCATCGAGGAGAACACCCGCGGCGCCCGGAATCCAGGGGCCGCGGACATCCGTCAGACTTTCGTCAGAACCGCGGACCGGACGGAACGGGGCCGGGCCGTGGCTCGGAACAGAGCCGGGCCGGAGCGCGGGACAGAGCCGGGCCTGACGCAGGACAGGCCGGGCAGCGGGCGCCGGCCGGCCGGTGGCCCGGACCGCGGGCCGGTGTCAGCCGACCGCTTCCGCCGCCGCGCGGCCCGCCGTACGCCCCGAGAAGACGCAGCCACCGAGGAAGGTCCCTTCGAGGGAGCGGTAGCCATGGACACCGCCGCCGCCGAACCCGGCCGCCTCGCCCGCCGCGTACACCCCCGGCAGCGGCTCGCCCCCGGCGGTCAGGACGCGCGAGGACAGGTCGGTCTCCAGGCCGCCGAGCGACTTGCGGGTCAGGATGTTCAGCCGCACGGCGATCAGCGGCCCGGCCGCCGGGTCGAGGATCCGGTGCGGCGGGACCGTACGGGTCAGCCGGTCGCCGAGATAGCCGCGGGCGCCCCGGATCGCGGTGATCTGGAGGTCCTTGGTGAAGGGGTGGGCGACCTCCCGGTCGCGCGCGGTGATCTCGTCGCGCAGCCGGCCCTCGTCGATCAGCGGCTCCCCGGTGAGCGCGTTCATCCCCCGTACCAGCGCGGCCAGATCGCGTTCGACGACGAAGTCCGCGCCCTTGTCCATGAACGCCTTGACCGGGCCCGGCACTTCGGCGCGTACCCGCCCGAAGACCCCGCGTACCGACTTGCCGGTCAGATCGGGGTTCTGCTCGGACCCCGAGAGCGCGAACTCCTTCCGGATGATGCGCTGGTTGAGCACGAACCAGGTGTGGTCGTGGCCTGAGCGCGTGATGTGCTCCAGCGTGCCGAGGGTGTCGAAGCCGGGGAAGAGCGGTACGGGCAGCCGCCGCCCGGTCGCGTCCAGCCAGAGCGAGGACGGTCCCGGCAGGATACGGATGCCGTGCCGGGCCCAGATGGGGTCCCAGTTCTCGATGCCCTCGGTGTAGTGCCACATCCGGTCGCGGTTGATGTGGTGCGCGCCGGCCGCCTCCGTGATGCCGAGCATCAGCCCGTCCACATGCGCGGGCACCCCGGAGAGCATCCTGCGGGGCGGGGTGCGGAGCCGCTCGGGCCACTGGGCGCGCACCAGGTCGTGATTGCCGCCGATACCGCCGGAGGTCACGATCACGGCCTGCGCCCGCAGTTGGAAGGCCCCGGTCACCACGCGGCTGCTCGCGGTGCCGCGTTCGGCGTCGCTCGGCTCCAGGATCTCGCCGGTCACGGTGTCCACGGCGCCCGCCGTGGCGGCGAGGCCGGTGACCCGGTGCCGGAACCGGAGGGTCACCAGCCCTTTGGCGACCCCCTCGCGCACCCGCCGCTCGAACGGCGCGACCACCGCGGGCCCGGTGCCCCAGGTGATGTGGAAGCGCGGTACGGAATTGCCGTGCCCGGTGGCGTCGTACCCGCCGCGCTCGGCCCAGCCGACGACCGGGAAGAACCGTACGCCCTGCCGGTACAGCCAGTCCCGCTTCTCGCCCGCCGCGAAGTCGACGTACGCCTCGGCCCAGGCGCGCGGCCAGCGGTCCTCGGGGCGGTCGAAGCCGGCGGTGCCCAGCCAGTCCTGGAGGGCCAGTTCACGGCTGTCCCTGATCCGGAGGCGGCGCTGCTCGGGCGAGTCCACGAGGAACAGCCCGCCGAACGACCAGTGCGCCTGGCCGCCGAGCGACTGCTCGGGCTCCTGGTCGAGGACGATGACGGACCGGCCGGCGGCAACGAGTTCGGCGGTGGCGACCAGGCCCGCGAGGCCCGCCCCGATCACGATCACATCAGCGTCGTAGGCCATGGTTTCCGTCCTTCGGCTTCGGGGGTGCGGGGGGCTTAGGGG
>NZ_LATD01000163.1 GCF_000981895.1 Streptomyces odonnellii
AGTCATGGTGCCTCCTGTTCTTGGACGGGTGGGGGAACCCGCCGCGCGGCCGGAGTCCTGGCAGGGATGCGTCGGCCGCGGGGCGGGGGTCGGTGGGGGGACGAAGCCGCCGGACCGGGCGCGGGGTCCGGGTCGGGAGGTCGAGGCCCAAGAGGTCGGCCTCGGTGAGTGGCGTCGCTGTCCACACCAGGGCCACGCCGTGTTCGGGGCAGTGGGCCCCGGTCCCGTCCTCGATCGGTAAGTCATGCTGGCCTGTTGCGCAGCGCGTCATGGCGTCTCCAACTCGGTCTTATGCCTGGCTTCGTCGAGTTCCGCCCAGACCGCGTCCCGGTCGGCGGCGCGGTCGTGGCCGTACCGGTCGGCCAAGGCCAGCGCGGCGAGAATTCGGCTGCGGGTATGGGGGCGCAGGTCGTCGGGCAGGTCCGCTTCGATGCGGGTGGAACCCTCGCCGGTGTCCTGGATGCGCGATTTGCCGCCGATGATGGATTCGAGCAGCGCGGCCAGGGCGGCGGCCTGGATGGCAGGCGAACACACGGGTCCCCCTAGTGAGCGAGCAATCACTCCTCGTGATGCTGAGTATTCAGCTTCAACCTGATGGGTTAGCTTTGTCAATGTCGACGTTCAACCCCGGAGTGGCCCATATGCCTCGTGACACGCCCTACTTGCAGGTGGCCGATGCCCTGCGCGCCCGCATCAAAGCGGGCGAGTGGGCTGTAGGCGAGAAACTGCCTTCCCGAGCCCGCTTTGCCGAAGAGTTCGGCGTCGGCCAGAGCGTGGCGCAGCGCGCCATGGAACGCCTCATCATCGAAGGACTCCTCGAAGGTCGCGCCGGATCCGGAACCTACGTCCGCCGCCCGCGCGAGCGCCTGCGCATGGTCCGCTCCCGGCACCGCGAACGCCGCGGCGGCAGCCCGTTCCGTGCGGACATGAAGGAGCAGGGCCGCGCGGGCACTTGGGAGTCCCGCAGCGAGGCGCGCACCCCGGCGCCCGAGCACATCGCGGAGCGCCTCGCCATCGAGCCCGGAGACCTGTGCGTCGTCACCCGGTACGAATTCCTCGGCGACGGCCAGCCAGTCCAGCTCTCCGAGAGCTGGGAGCCCATGGCTATCACGGAGGGCACACCCATCGTGTTGCCCGAGATGGGCCCGCATGCAGGTGCTGGCGTCGTCGAGCGGATGCGTTCGATCGGCGTCATCATCGAGACGGCCGTGGAAGTCCCCCGTCCCGGCCGGGCCACGCAGGAGGTTGCGAACCTGCTGGGTATCAGCGTTGGCGACCTGATCACCGATATCGAGCGGACGTACTACGACATCGACGGCCGCCCGGTGGAGACAGCAGACATCACGGTCGCGGACGTGCGGTGGGAGATCGCCTACGAGATCGCGATAGAGCAGCCCGACTGACTCCGGACGTGGCGAAGGGCGCCCCGCCCCCGGCGATCGCCCTGACTCGATCATTCGGAAGGTGGCGTGGTGGTGGCACAGCCCGAGTACCTGCGGATCGCCGCTGACCTGCGGCGCCGCATCTCCAGCGGCGAGTTCGGGCCGGGCGACCGGCTCCCGATGCTGCCCGCTCTCTGCGAGGAGTACCGGGTCTCAGACACCACGATCCGCAACGCGATGCGGCTCCTCGGCAATGAGGGCCTCATCGCCGTCTGGGGCGAAGGAATCCCACGAGGCGATCTGTGCCAGGGACGCGGACAAGCTGGAGTGCCTGCTTCAGGGCATCGAGCTACAAAGCGCAGGGATACGAGAACGCGCAACGCTGGATCGACAACAGCCGCGCACGGCTCCTCACCGAGACCGCGCAACGGCCGGCCGACGAACTCCTCAGCCAGGGATCGCTGGACTGGCTACGCACAGCCTTGGGCGAGAAACCGGCCTGACCTCGGTCATGACGATATGCGCCCCACCCTCCGAAGGAAACCGCGCGACCAGGCGGGCGGGAGGGAGCGCGGGGGTACGTGGGTATGCTCGCCGCCATGTCGCCTGCCTCGCCAACACCCGCGAACCGGGACGAAGCGCACCTCCGGAATCTGCGGGATCCGGGGGCCGGTCCGTCACGGGAGTCGTTCACGCACGCCGTTCGGCCGGTGGCGGGGACGGTGCGGGAGGGCGGTGACGCCTGTCCCGGTGCGCTGCGGCTGCACACCGCGGATGACGGACGGCTGGCCCGACTGCGCCTGCCCGCAGGGTTGCTGACGTATCGTCAGGCCGAGGCGCTGGCGAACGCGGCCGAGCGCCTGGGCGACGGGCATCTCGACATCACCTCCCGGGGCAATGTGCAGCTCCGGGGCCTGGGCGTGGCCTGCGGCGATGAACTCGCGGCGCTGCTGCGCCAAGCCGGACTGCTGCCTTCCGAACGGCACGAGCGGATACGGAACATCGTCGCGTCACCACTCTCCGGACTCGACGCACACGGCGAACTCCCCGCCGGCAGCGTGCAGTTGTGGGCGCGCGAACTGGACGGACTCCTCTGCGCGAGCGAGCCCGCGACCGCCCTCTCCGGGCGCTTCCTCTTCGCCCTGGACGACGGCCGCGGGGATGTCGCGGGGCTCGGCGCGGATGTGACGTTGCTCGCACGCCGGGACGGTACGGCGATGGTGCGTACCGGGGCGAGCCGGGCGGGCCTCCTCGTACCCACCGCCGACGCCCCGAGAGCCGCGCTGCTGGCTGCGGAGACGTTTCTCACGGTGGCGGAGGCGGGTAGTTCCGGCGCTTGGCGGGTACGGGAGCTGCCGCCCGGCCATGGACTGGACGAGGCGGTCGCGGCGCGACTGGCGGACGCGGAGATCACGGCCGGGTACGTGGCGGAGATGCCCGTAACCGCCGTAGCCCTCGCGGCAGAAGCGGAATCACCAGCTCCGGGGCTGATCCGCTCCCCCGGCGGAACCGTGGCGCTGTCCGTATACGCACCGCTGGGACGGCTCAGCGCGGTGCAGTGGCGGTTGCTGACAACGGCGGGGCGTGAAGTGGCCGGGGACGCGCTGCGGATCACCCCCTGGCGCGGCATCATCGTCCCCGGGCTCGAACCGGCCGCCGCCGATGACCTGCTGGACCGTCTCCGTACGGCCGGACTGATCACCGACCGCCACTCTCCCTGGTACGGCGTCGGCGCCTGCACCGGCCGTCCCGGGTGCGCGAAGGCACTCGCGGACGTGCGGGCGGACGCGGCCGGAGCGCTGCGCCCGACCCCGACGGCGCGCCATGGGGCCCTGCCGGTCTACTGGTCGGGCTGCGCCCGCCGCTGCGGCCATCCGCAGGGCGCGCACGTGGATGTGGTCGCGACGGCCGGCGGCGGCTATCTCGTATCCGTACGGGACAGTCTCCCGGCTGATACGGCCGGTGCGGGCGGTACGGCCGACGCAGCGCGTGCAGCCGACGCAGGCAGTACGGCCGGCGCGACGCGTGCTGCCAGTACGGCCACTACAGCCGCCGACGCGGCACCGCAGTCGGCAACGACCGCGACAGGACCCGAACTCGCCGACGCGGTGGCGGCGGCACGAAGACCCCCAGTGACGAGATGAGCGAGCCCACAGTGCCCAACGAGCCCACGGTGAACCGGCACATGGTGTCCGACCACATGGAGTCGGCCCCTATGGCGTCCGGCCAGACGGCCTCCGCCCGCATGGTGTCCGACGACACAGCGTCCGGCCCCATGGGGCCGGACCACACAGTCCACGACCACATGGCGT
>NZ_LATD01000164.1 GCF_000981895.1 Streptomyces odonnellii
GGCTGCTTCTGGGCGGGGGTGGAGAGGGAGCGCAGGTCGTGGGCGTAGGTGCCGACGGCGTTGGCGATGACTCCGATGTTGGTGGCGAAGGCCTTCATGTTGATGTTGGAGAGGTCGTCGCACGCGGAGTGGTAGCACTTGTCGAACGCGACACCGGCCTCACCGCCGTACTTCCTGGCCTGGGCCTCGGTCTTGACGGCCTCGGCGCCGGTGAAGGTGCCGCCCGACGGGATGCCCGCCTCGATGAAGGGGCCGTAGTCGGAGCGGCCGTCGAAGTCGGTGCCCTCGTGGGGCACGCCCCGGCGGTCGAGGAAGTCGGTGATGCCCTTCTCGATCTGGGCGGAGCCCGCGGGGCCCGCGCCCGCGCCGGTGGCGTCCGAGTCGTCGCCGTCGTAGACGAACTGGGCGGCGTTCGGCGAGCCGATCATGTCGAAGTTGAGGTAGAGCGCGATGTCCGCGCGCTGCTCCGGCGTACGGCGGGTGACGTACGACTCGGCGCCCAGCAGACCGAGTTCCTCGGCCGACCACCAGGCGAAGCGGACCTTGTTCGTGGGCTTGTCGTGCGTCTCGGCGAGTTCGAGGGCCACTTCGAGCAGTCCCGCGGAGCCCGAGCCGTTGTCGTTGATGCCGGGGCCCTCGGCGACCGAGTCGAGGTGGGCGCCGAGCATGACCGTACGGTCCGCGTCGCCGCCCTTGGTCTCGGCGATCACATTGCGGGTGGTGCGCCGCTCCTGGAACTGGCGCAGTTCCAGGGAGACCGTGACGGTGCCGTTCGCGGCCTCCGCGGCGAGCGCCCTGCCCTCGGCCTGGGTGATGCCGCCGGTCGGGATCACCGCCGCTTCGGGGCCGCCGAGCGTGCCGTTGAGCGAGCCCTCGGTGTTGTTGTAGATGACGGCGGCGACCGCGCCCGCGGCGGCGGCCTCGCGCTGCTTGGTCGCGAAGTCGCAGCCGCCGCGCTGGATCAGCGCGATCCTGCCGGAGAAGGCCCCGGCGGCGTAGTCGGCGGGCTCGCAGCCGGTGGTGGCGTCGACCGGGACGGCGGCGACGGCGGCCCTGGTGCCGCCCTCCGGGGTGGACTTGGTGAACGACATCGCCACTATCCCGATGTCGCGGGGTGTGGGAGAGGTGACCGAGAGCTTCTCGGCGAGAGTCTCGATGTAGGGGAAGTCGAAGGTGTCGTACGAGACGCTGTAGCCGGCCTTCTTGAGCTTGTCGTACACATAGGCGGCCGAGGCGTCGTGGCCGCGGGTGCCGGCCGCTCTGTTGCCGTCGGACGCGTCCGCGATCTCCTGGAACGCTCTGAGGTGCTTGAAGGCGTCCTTGGCGGACGCCTCGCGCACCAGCTTCCGGGAGAGTTTCGCCGCTTCCCTGGCCGGGTCGTGCGCCCGCGCGGCGGCGGGGGACGCGGAGAGCAGCAGGGGCGCGGCGAGTGCGGTGGCGGCTGCGAGCGCCAGGATTCCGCGGGGAGTTGCGTTCACAAGGGTCCTTCCGGCACGAACGGATGTGAGCAGGTGTCAGGGAAAGCTAGCGACCGGCGTGACGGCTGTGAACTGTTATGTCGCAGTTCACATCAACTTTCGGCGGACGGACGGACGGGCGGGCGGGTCGGCCGACCGGGCCCGGACGCACCGCTCAGGGCTTTCCCGGGGGCCTGGCGCTCTTCGCCGCCTTCGCCGCGCGCTTCGCCTCCTGCTTGAACGCCCTGACCTTGGCGAGCGACTCGGGCCCTGTGATGTCCGCGACCGAGCGGTACGACCCCTCGTCCCCGTACGCGCCCGCCGCCTCGCGCCAGCCCTCCGGCCTTACGCCGAACCGCTTCCCCAGCAGGGCCAGGAAGATCTGGGCCTTCTGCGTGCCGAAGCCGGGCAGCGCGTTGAGCCGGGCCAGTACCTCGCGGCCGGTGGCGACATCCCGCCAGATCGCCTCGGCATCACCGTCGTAGTGCTCGACCAGGTACTGGCAGAGCTGCTGGACGCGCCGGGCCATGGAGCCCGGATAGCGGTGCACCGCGGGCTTCTCCGAGAGCAGTGCCACAAAGGCCTCGGGGTCGTACGAGGCGATCTCGCCCGCGTCGAGATCGTCGCGGCCCATCCGTACGGCGATGGTGTACGGGCCGCTGAACGCCCATTCCATCGGGACCTGCTGGTCCAGCAGCATGCCGGTCAGCGCGGCCAGCGGGCTGCGTCCGAGGAGTTCGTCGGCCTCGGGCTGTTGTGCGAGCCGGATCCTGGTGCTCATTCCCCGATGATCACCCGGGCCCCGCCATGACGCACGTACACCACGCACTTCCCATCTGCTCATATGACTAATTACTGGTGCGGATGGCGCAACCGGCGGCGGGGTACGTCTGAGCCGACCGGGTGAGAAGGGCAGGGGGGGCGGTAGACGTGGTGCCGGCATTCCCTGACTGGTTCATTCCGGTCGGGGACATATTCCGGAACATTCGGGAAAGGCCGCTCATCCGTGACACAGCCCTTTGAACTGCCGGATTTCTATATGGCCTATCCGGCCCGGCTCAATCCCCACCTGGAGGAGGCCAGGGAGCACTCCAGGAAATGGGCCAGGGACATGGGAATGCTGGAGGGGTCGGGGATCTGGGAGCAGCACGACCTCGATTCCCACGACTACGCCCTGCTCTGCTCGTACACCCACCCGGACTGCGACGGTCCCGCGCTTTCCCTGGTGACCGACTGGTATGTGTGGGTGTTCTTCTTCGACGACCATTTCCTGGAGGTCTACAAGCGCCCCCAGGACCGCGAGGGCGGCAAGGCGTATCTGGAGCGGCTGGCGGCCTTCATGCCGATGGATCTCTCCGCCGGATTCCCGGAGCCCACCAATCCGGTCGAGGCGGGGCTCGCGGATCTCTGGGCCCGTACGGTCCCGAGCATGTCCATGGGCTGGCGTGAGCGGTTCGCGGAGAGCACCCGGAATCTGCTCAACGAGTCCGACTGGGAGCTCGCGAACATCAACGCGGAGCGGATCGCGAACCCCGTCGAGTACATCGAGATGCGCCGCAAGGTAGGCGGAGCGCCCTGGTCGGCGGGGCTCGTCGAGTACGCGGCGGGCGCCGAGATCCCCGCGGAGATCGCCGGGTCCCGGCCGTTGCGGGTCCTCAAGGACACGTTCTCGGACGCTGTGCATCTGCGCAACGACCTCTTCTCGTACCAGCGGGAGATCGAGGAGGAGGGCGAGCTGAGCAACGGGGTGCTCGTCCTGGAGACCTTCCTCGGCTGTACGACCCAGGAGGCGGCCGATGCCGTCAACGAACTGCTGACGTCGCGGATCCAGCAGTTCGAGCACACCGCGCTGACCGAACTGGGGCCGCTCTTCGCGGAGAAGGGGCTCGCGCCGCGGCTCTGCGCGGACACGCTGGCCTATGTGAAGGGGCTTCAGGACTGGCAGTCGGGCGGCCATGAGTGGCATATGCGGTCCAGCCGCTATATGAACGGCGCGGGTGCGGACGGGGCACCGGGGGCGGGCGCCGGTGCCCCGCC
>NZ_LATD01000165.1 GCF_000981895.1 Streptomyces odonnellii
GACACGCACCGCCCACAACCCCGCCCCCTGGGCGGCAGCCGAGCGTCGGCGGGAGGGGGTCGGGGTCGTAGGAGGTGCGTGTCCGGACGTAAAGCGTCGCAGCTCGCGCGAAGCGCGGTGAGGATAGCAGTCCGGATACGTGCCTCCGGAGGCCCCGGCACCCGCACCCACCACGCAGGACCCCGGTGCCGGCCGGCACATTCCAGCCCGTCCGGCGTTTGAGGACGGAACGGGCACCCCCGGTGCCGGAGGCCCTGTCGGCGCCGGGCCGGCAAAACCAAGCCCGTCCGGCGATTGAGGACGGAACCGTCCACCCCCGGCGCCCGGGCCGTGGCCAGGTCCCACACCGGCTCCCCCGCGGGCACGGGCCGCCGGACAATGCCCTCCGGCCCGCCCACCACCCAAGACCATGCGCGTCGCCGGTACGGCGGGCCAGACGCTGGTCGTCTACCACCCGGACTGACACTCCTCGCCACCACGATCCGGACCCCGGCAGCGACCCCGGCCGGGGCCTAGGTCCTGTCCGGGCGGGACGAGGCGGCGGGCTGCCTCGTGACATGGACGGATTCAGTCCGTAGGGTTCTGAATATGGATATGCACACTGTCGTGGTGGGGACCGCCGGCGCCACCGCCGCGGATGTCATCGCCGTCGCCCGCCACCGCGCCCCCGTCGAGCTTTCCGGGGACGCCCTGCGGGCCATGGCCGAGGCCCGGGACGTCGTGGACGCGCTCGCCGCCAAGCCCGAGCCCGTGTACGGCGTCTCCACCGGGTTCGGCGCGCTGGCCACCCGGCACATCGGGCAGGACCTGCGGGCGCGGTTGCAGCGCAACATCGTACGGTCGCACGCCGCCGGCATGGGCCCCCGCGTCGAGCGGGAGGTCGTGCGCGCGCTGATGTTCCTGCGGCTCAAGACCCTCGCGTCGGGGCGGACCGGCGTACGCCCCGAAGTCGCCCGCACCATGGCCGCCGTGCTGAACGCCGGGATCACCCCCGTCGTCCACGAGTTCGGCTCCCTCGGCTGCTCCGGCGACCTCGCGCCGCTCTCGCACTGCGCGCTGACGCTCATGGGCGAGGGCGACGCCGAGGGCCCCGACGGCACCGTCGCCCCGGCCGCCGGACTGCTCGCCGCGCACGGCATCGCCCCCGTCGAACTGCGCGAGAAGGAAGGGCTCGCCCTGCTCAACGGCACCGACGGCATGCTCGGCATGCTGGTCATGGCCATCGACGATCTGCGCCGCCTCTACATCTCTGCCGACATCACCGCCGCCCTCAGCCTGGAGGCCCTGCTCGGCACGGCCAAGGTCCTCGCGCCCGAGCTGCACGCCATCCGTCCGCACCCCGGCCAGGGCGTCAGCGCCGCCAATATGCTGCGGGTCCTCGCCGGGTCCGGGCTCACCGGGCACTTCCAGGAGGACGAGGCCCCGCGCGTCCAGGACGCCTACTCCGTACGCTGCGCCCCCCAGGTCGCGGGCGCCGGCCGGGACACCCTGGAGTACGCGGGCGTGGTCGCCGGACGCGAACTGGCCTCCGCGGTCGACAATCCCGTCGTCCTGCCCGACGGCCGCGTCGAGTCCAACGGCAACTTCCATGGCGCCCCCGTCGCGTACGTCCTGGACTTCCTGGCGATCGCCGCCGCCGACCTCGGCTCCATCGCGGAGCGCCGTACGGACCGGCTCCTCGACAAGAACCGCTCGCACGGCCTGCCGCCGTTCCTCGCCGAGGACCCCGGTGTCGACTCGGGCCTGATGATCGCCCAGTACACCCAGGCCGCCCTGGTCAGCGAGATGAAGCGGCTGGCGGTGCCCGCGTCGGTCGACTCGATCCCGTCCTCCGCGATGCAGGAGGACCATGTCTCCATGGGCTGGTCGGCCGCGCGCAAGCTCCGTACCGCCGTCGGCCATCTGACCAGGATCATCGCCGTGGAGCTGTACGCGGCGACGCGCGCCATCGAGCTGCGGGACGGTCTGACGCCCGCGCCCGCCTCCGTCGCCGCCATCGGCGCCCTGCGCGACGCGGGGGTCCAGGGCCCCGGCCCGGACCGCTTCCTCGCACCCGACCTCGCCGCCGCCGACGCCTTCGTACGCGAGGGCGCGCTGATCGAAGCGGTCGAGACGGTGACCGGCCCGCTGGCCTGAACCGAGCGCGGGCGTACCACGGAGGGGAGCGCGGACGTACGACGGAGGGGGCCGCCCGGACTGTGCCGGGCGGCCCCCTCGTACTCGTACGGCGGCGCCTTACAGCGCCCTGTTGCCTCTGCGCACCGAGTGCACGACGAGCCCGGCGACGATCCCGAGGATCGCGGACCCCCCGAACAGATACGGCGTGGCATCCACACCGCCCGGATCGGCGAGGGCGAGCTGCCGCGGGCTTTCCGCGGCCGCGGAGTCCTCGTCGGACTCCCCGGAGGAGAGGCTGTGCACGGTCCGCTCCGACACCTGCGCCGGGCCGCTCCGGTCATCCGTGGCGTTCGCGGAAGGAACGAACCACAGAGCACAGAGCAGCGCCCCGGCGGCGATGGCGGTGAACAGCGGTCGGCGTACGACGGACACGGAATCGATCCCCCTTGTGACAACGCCGAATTGGCTGGGTGCGCCGATGCTAGTGAAAGCAGCGGGTCGCGGGAAAGTCGAGAGGGTTCCGCGCTCTACCCTCCGTCGTATGACCACTACAGAAACATCACGGTATGTACGGCTTCGGGTGGAATTGGTGCTTGAGGTCGACGACCCCGAGAAACTGAGCGCCACCGCCCTCGGCCGTATCGGCGCCGACGAGTTCATGCCGGACGACGAGCGCTCCCACGCGGAGTCGGCGGTACAGGAGGACGAGGCCGAGGCCATCGCGTATCTCGTGGAGCCGTTCGACCTGGTCAGGAGCGTCCCCGGGGTCCAGCTCGCCCAGGCCTCGTGGAGCAGCGAGCAGATCGACTACGACCCGGACTCCGTGGAGTGGGACCTCGAGAGCGCCGCCGACGACGATGACGACGACGACATCGCCGCCGAGGACGGCGACGGGGATCGTGAGGAAGAAGAGGAGGAAGTCCGAGCTGGTCGGGGCTAGCGCGAGAGCGTGTCACCCTGGTAAGCCCCGGTCCGCGTCAGCCGACGGGCCGGGGCTCGTCCATGCCGTGCGACCGGTCACGCGGTACGGCGGGTTCCGTACGGTACGGCGAGTGGTGTGCGCCACATCTCGGTTGAAGTGGAACCGGACGAACCGGTACAGCAGTTCTTAATGGATACCGGCAGGGTTAGCGGCGATGATGGAGAAGCGTGTGATGACGGACAGCAAGCGGCGCAGGGGCCTCGTGGTCGCGTCCGCGGTGCTCGGCGGGGTACTGGTGCTTTCGGCATGTAGCGAGGGCGCGGACGACGCCTCCGCCGACAGCACGAAGACTCCGTCGTCGCAGGCCCAGGTGGACGAGGCGGCGGCCAAGGACACCTCCGAGGCCCAGATAGCCATCTCGCCGAAGAACGGCGCCACGAACGTCGGCATCAACAACGACGCCAAGGTCACCGTCACCAAGGGCACCCTGACCGAAGTCACCATGACCACCGCGGACGGCACCGACGTCCCCGGCACGATGTCCGACGACTCCACGAGCTGGCAGCCCGACGGCCAGCTCGACCGCTCCACCACGTACAAGATCACCGCGTCGGCGAAGGACGCCAAGGGCCGCGCCGCCCATGAGAACTCGTCCTTCACCACAGTCTCGCCCTCCAACAGCTTCATCGGGAACTTCACCCCCGAGGACGGCTCCACGGTCGGCGTCGGCATGCCCGTCTCGATCAACTTCGACAAGGCGATCAGCGACCAGAAGGCCGTGCAGGAGGGGATCACGGTCACCTCCAGCAGCGGCCAGGAGGTCGTCGGCCACTGGTTCAACTCGCAGCGGCTCGACTTCCGCCCCGAGCAGTACTGGGAGGGCAACTCGACCGTCACCCTCAAGCTGGACCTGGACGGCGTCGAGGGTGCCCCGGGCGTCTTCGGGGTGCAGCAGAAGACGGTCACCTTCTCGATCGGCCGCAACCAGGTCAGCACCGTCGACGCCCAGAGCAAGACGATGACGGTCACCCGGGACGGCCAGACGATCAAGACCATCCCGATCTCCTCCGGCTCCCCCGAGAACCCGACGTACAACGGGCAGATGGTGATCTCCGAGAAGTTCAAGGAGACCCGGATGAACGGCGCGACGGTCGGCTTCACGGACGACGACGGCAAGGGCGAGTACGACATCAAGGACGTCCCGCACGCCATGCGCCTGTCCACCTCGGGCACCTTCATCCACGGCAACTACTGGGGTGCCAAGTCGATCTTCGGCTCCGTCAACACCAGCCACGGCTGTGTGGGTCTGGCGGATGTGAAGGGCGCGGGCGACCCGAACCAGCCGGCGGCGTGGTTCTACAACAATTCGCTGATCGGCGATGTGGTCGTCGTCAAGAACTCCCCGGACAAGACCATCAAGCCCGACAACGGTCTCAATGGCTGGAACCTCAACTGGGCCGACTGGCAGGCCGGTTCCGCGGTCTGATCCGGCCCGGCGGAGCCCGGCCCGTATCCCGGCCCGGCCCGCCTCGTACGTCCGTACGCTCCACGGCGGCGGCACCCTCCCGGTGCCGCCGCCGTGCGCGTTCCCGCCCCGATCCGGCACCGTTCTCATCCAGCTCTCACCGGGGCCTCAACACTTCATCACGCCCGCTGCCTAGCTTCGGCCCATGTTCTTCACCTATCTCCGGCGCGAGCTGCGCCGTCGCAGAAAGGCGGCGCTCGTCGTCGCCTCGGGGCTCGCCCTGGGCATCGCGCTGGTGATCGTCGTCAGCTCCGTCTCCTCGGGAATGAGCCAAGCGCAGGACAAGGTCCTCCAGTCGCTGTACGGCCTGGGCACCGACATGACCGTCACCAAGGCCGCGCCCCCGCCCGGCGAAGAGGGCCAGGGCAAGCGCCGCTTCGAGTTCGACGCGAAGGGCGACGACGAGCAGAGCAGCGACCGGGTGCTGGTCCAGGGCTTCCAGACGCTGGCGTCCTCGACCGTCGCGCAGGTCGGCGACCAGGAGGGGGTCGCCGACGCCGTCGGCGGGCTGAGCCTGACCGTGCTCAAGGTCAACGGCGAGTTCAAGCCCGGCGAGTTCACCGCGCCCCCCGGCGGCGGCAAGACCGGTTCCGGCGGAGGCGGTGGCGGTGGCAGGGTCGAGGGCGGCGGCGCCGCGTTCGACGTCAACACCTACTCGGTGTACGGGACCGATGTCACCGCGCCCGCCCTCGGCCCGCTGACCTCCTCCAGGATCACTTCGGGCCGTACGTTCAACAGCTCCGAGGCCGATGCCGCGGTCGCCGTCGTCGACAGCGCGTACGCCAAGGAGAAGGGCCTCGGGACCGGCAAGACCGTGACCATATCCGGCACGAAGTTCACCATCATCGGCGTCGCCACCGCCGACAGCGGCGACGCCGCCGCCAATCTCTACATCCCGCTGAAGAAGGCCCAGACCCTGGCCGACGCCAAGGACAAGGTCACCACCGTCTATGTGAAGGCCGCCGACTCGCAGCAGATCGACAGCGTCAAGGCCGCCATCCAGAAGAACATCCCGGACACCACCGTCACCACCTCCGCCGATCTCGCGGACACCGTCTCCGGCTCCCTGTCCACCGCCTCCGATCTGGCCACCACCGTCGGCAAGTGGCTCTCCATCGCCGTACTGATCGCGGCGTTCCTGGTGGCCGGTCTGCTCACGTCCTCGGCGGTCAGCCGCCGGGTACGGGAGTTCGGCACGCTCAAGGCGCTCGGCTGGAAGAGCGGCCGGGTGACCCGCCAGGTGGT
Source organism: Streptomyces odonnellii (assembly GCF_000981895.1). Classification (GTDB taxonomy): domain Bacteria; phylum Actinomycetota; class Actinomycetes; order Streptomycetales; family Streptomycetaceae; genus Streptomyces; species Streptomyces odonnellii. The sequence continues at coordinate 5,811 of NZ_LATD01000165.1, forward strand.
CGGCGAGGCACTGGTCAACGGTCTGCTCGGCGGCGCGCTCGGGATCGCCCTGGGCCTCGGCGGCGCGTATCTGGTCACGGCCATCAGCCCGACCCTCACCGCGCAGCTCGGCGGCGGCGCGGGCGGCGGCGCCCGGGGCGGCATGGTCGCGATCGGTGGCGGCGGTGGCGGTCCCGTGCGGCAGGGCGCCGGCAAGGCGCTCGACATCGCCCTCACCGCGCCGGTCTCCCTGGCCACTCTCGCGGTCGCCGTGGGGCTCGCCGTGGCGGGCGGGCTGATCGCGGGCGGCTTCGGCGGCTGGCGCGCGGCCCGGCTGCGGCCGGCGGACGCGCTGCGCCGCGTCGAGTGACCGCAGCCGCTCCCGCCCGGCCCGTTCGCGCCCAGGTCCGCCCCCGTCCCACCAGGGCGGCGGGAATCCCGCTACCGGCAGTCCCGTACCGGCAGTCCCGTATCAGCAGTCCCGTATCAGCAGTCCCGTACCACCGTTCCGTACAGCAGGAGTTGAACCGTGTACCAGCTCAGCGGCGTCACCAAGCGCTATCAGCGCGGCAAGAAGACCGTCGACGCGCTCGCGGGCGTCGATCTGACCATCGAGGACGGCGGCCGGCTCGTCATCCAGGGCCCCACCGGCGGCGGCAAGTCCACCCTCCTCCAGATGCTCGGCGGGCTCGACCGCCCGACCAGCGGGACCGTCGAGTTCGACGGGGTCGACCTCGCGTCCCTGCCCGAGGCCCGGCTCACCAAGGTCCGCGCCGAGAACATCGGCTTCGTCTTCCAGAGCTTCAACCTCATCCCCACCCTCACCGCGCAGGAGAACGTCGAGACGGCCCTCGTGCCCCTCGGCCTCAAGGGCGCCGCCCGGCGCGAGCGGGCCGCCGAGGCGCTGGACTCCGTCGGTCTCGGCGAGCGGCTCGGCCATGTGCCCGGCGAACTCTCCGGCGGGCAGCAGCAGCGCGTGGCGATCGCCCGCGCGCTCGTCAAGCGGCCGAAGGTGCTGCTGGCCGATGAACCCACGGGAAATCTCGACGAGTCGATGCGTGACGAGATCATGGAACTGCTGGAGGGACTCTGGAAAGAGCACGGCCTGACCTTCATCATGGTCACTCACGACAGCTCGATCGCCCGCCGGGCCCCACGGCTCGCCACGATCCGCAAGGGACGGGTCACGGTCACCGAGAACGCGGCCGCCTGAGCCGCACCTTCCGGGGCAGGCCGTGGGATGCCGGGGCCGCCGGCGGGGCGCTCGTGTCGTCGGGGCGCGGGCACCCCGCTCCGCCCGGACGCCCGCCCTGCCGGGGCGTCGCCCTCCTCGCACGCTAGGGTCTTTCGTTTGGGTCTGGCTGGATCAGGGAGCGGGGTCTGGTGCCGTGGATCGCAAGGCGGAGGAGGGAGCCCACGCGGAGGGGGTACCTCCCACGCCCTTAAGGCTGTGGGGGAGTAGGCGACCGACGACAACGCGGCGAGGCGCGGTGCCGGGGCCCGCGAGCCCAGCCAGACCCAAACGAGAGGCCCTAGGTTCCAGCCATGCTGATCACTCTGGGAAGCCCGCCCTCGGACGCCGAGACAGCCGCCTGGCACGCGGTGGTCAGCGCGGCCCACGTCCTCGATCTGCCGGCCTCGGCACCCGAGCCCAGCAGGGCCGAGACCGCGGGCAGGCTGCGGATCCCGCCGCTGGGCGGGCGCCATGTCCACCTCGCCTCGGTGGCCGAGGACGGCTCGTACGAAGGTGTCGCCTCGCTGCTCCTGCTCACCGGGCGCGAGCAGCGGGACACGGCCTTCCTCGAAGTGCTGGTGGTACGGCCGGACGCCCGGCGGCGCGGGGTCGGCGCCGAGCTGTGGGCCGCCGTACGCGACCGGCTCCTGGCGCACGGACGCACCTCGGTCTCGACCGTGCTCGAACTCGGCGGCGCGGGCGAGGCGTTCGTCGACAGTCTCGGCTTCACCAAGGTGCTGCCGCTCGGCTGGTACGTGCTGCGCGTCCGGCAGGCGGTGGACGGCACCCCGTGCCCGGTCCTGCCCGCGGGCTTCCGCTTCACCGACTGGTCGGGCGCGGTCCCGGACGGCCCGGCCGAGTCGTTCGCACGGGCCCACGCCACCGTACGGGACGTGCCGCTGACGGGTCCGGGATCCGGGTCCGGGGCCGGATTGCAGACGGCGGGCCCGGATGTGGCACGCGTACGGGCGGCCGCCCGGGTGATCGAGGAGCGCGGCGGGGTCATCCTCACCGCCGCTGTCCTCGACACCACGGACGGCGACGCGGTCGTCGCGTACACCGAGGTGGTCCTGAGCGACCCGGCCGACACCCGCGCGGTCCAGTACGACACGGTGGTCGTCCCGGCCCGCCGCGGCCTGGGCCTGGGCCGCGCAGTCAAACGCCATCTGCTGGCCAGACTGCGTGAACTGCACCCGGGCGTACGGGAGATCAGTACGACGGTCGCCGACGACAACGTGTCGATGCTGGCGGTGAACGAGGCGCTGGGATACAGACGCGAGCGCCCGGCGGGGATCTTCCGGACGAAGCTGTAGAGAAGCGGGTCGGCGGGTTCCGGCATATGCCCGGGTGCGTGTTCGACCGGCCTCTATCGTGGGCCCAGGGCCTGCCCGCCGGCCGGCCGTGAAGGCGGTCGCGAGGGCTGTGGAGGGCACCTGTGGAACCGGGACGGAAGGACGCGGCAGAGCATCTTCCACGGCTGCGCCTGGACGAACTGCTGGAAGAACTCCAGATCCGCATCGACGCCGTGCGCAATACGCGCGACCGGGTGCACGGTCTTCTGGAAGCGGTGCTCTCGGTGGGGCGCGAGCTGGATCTGGCCCAGGTGCTGCGGGGCATCGTCGAGGCCGCCGCCGTGCTGGTGGACGCCGAGTACGGCGCGCTGGGCGTGATCGGCGAGGACGACCGGCTCTCGGAGTTCCTGACGGTGGGCATCGACGACGAGCTGAGGTCCCGGATCGGTCCGCTGCCCAGCGGGCACGGGCTGCTGGGGGAGCTGATCCGCCATCCCCAGCCGCTGCGGCTGGCGGAGCTGTCCGGCCATCCCTCCTCGTACGGATTTCCCGCCGGCCATCCGCCGATGCGCTCCTTCCTGGGTGTTCCCATCCGGGTGCGTGACGAGGTCTTCGGGAATCTGTATCTGACCGAGAAGCGCGGCGCCGACGAGTTCGACGCGGAGGACGAGTCCGTCCTCTCCACGCTCGCTGTGGCGGCGGGCGTCGCCATCGAGAACGCGCGGCTGTACGAGGAGGCGCGCCTCCGTGAGCAGTGGCTCGCGGCCAGCGCCGAGGTGACGAGCAGTCTGCTGTCGGGGGGTCCGCGTGCCCAGGTGCTCGAACTGATCATTGAGCGGGCACGGCAGATCGTGCCGGCGGACCTCGGTCTGGTGGCCCTGCCGGCCGAGGGCACGGGCGAACTCCGCACCGTACTCGCGGTGGGGCCGGACGCCGAGGCGTACAAGGGGCTCCGGGTGGCGGTCGGCGACGGTTTCATCGGGGCGGCGTTCTCCGCCGCGGAGCCCGTCGTCAGCGGTGACATAGCCAGTGATCCGAGGGCCTTCGGCGGGGGTTCCGGCTGGTCGGGGCTGGGTCCCGCGGTGGCGGTGCCGATGGGCGGTCCCGGCGGTGTGCGCGGTACGCTCCTGCTCGCTCGCGCCGCGGGGCGGCCCGCCTTCGGGGCGGGCCAGACGGTTCCGCTCCTCGGTTTCGCCGGACAGGCGGCGCTCGCCATGGAACTGGCCGAACGCCGCAGCGCCGCCGAGCAGATAGCTCTCCTGGAGGACCGCGACCGGATCGCCCGTGACCTTCACGATCTCGCCATTCAGCGGCTGTTCGCGACGGGGATGACCCTCCAGAGCACCCAGAGGTTCGTCCAGCACCCGCAGGCGGTGGAACGCCTGGAACGCGCGGTCGACGACCTGGACGACACGATCAAGATCATCCGTTCGACGATCTTCGGACTCCGCACCCAGGAGACCCGCCGGACGGGCCACGGGGTACGAGCACGGCTGGCGGTCTCGGCCGAGGCGGCGGCGGCCTCGCTGGGCTTCAGCCCCGCCGTCCGTACGGAGGGGCTGGTCGACACGGACGTACCCGCCCCGATCGCCGACCACCTGATCGCGGTGGTGGTGGAGGCGCTGAGCAATGTCGCGCGGCACGCCCGGGCGAAGGCCGTCGATGTGCGCCTGGTCGTGGCGGCCGGGGAACTGACCCTGACGGTCACGGACGACGGTGTGGGATTCGGGCCGGACGCCCCGCGCAGCGGGCTGAGGAACATCAAGGAGCGGAGTGCCGCGCTGGGCGGCACGTTCGTCCACGACGCCCCGCCGGGAGGCGGCTCCCGTCTGGTCTGGCGCGTTCCGCTGCCGACGGACGCGACGGATGCGACGGGGACGGCGGGCGCGGCGGTTGCTGGGACGGAGGCGGCGGACGTGGCGGACGCGGCCGGCACGGCGGTCGCGGCGGAGCCCGGTGAGAGGGGCCGGGGCTGAGCCGGTGCCGGCGCCCCGTTCCTCAGGGCAGCCGTGTGTCCGGTCGTACGGCGGTCACCGGTGTCCGTACACCCTGCCGCACCCCGAGTTTCGGCAGCAGACCGGAGATCCGGTGCCTGACGGTCTTCTCGGCGAGAAAGAGCCGCTGCCCCAACTGACGGTCGGTGAGTCCGTCTCCGAGTAGCGTCAGCATGTGCCGCTCCCCCGGGGAGAGCAGGGCCGGGGCCCGCGCCCCCGGCCCGGCCCGCGGCCGGCCGTGCAGGGGACCGCCCAGCAGCCGGGCGACCGCCTCCGGGTCGAGCAGCGACCGGCCCGAGGCGACGGCACGGACGGCGGAGACGAGCGCGGAGTCCTTGATCTGCTTGAGCACATAACCGGAGGCGCCCGCCAGGACGGCGTTGAGCAGCGCCGCCTCGTCGTCGAACGAGGTGAGCATCAGCCAGGCCAGACCCGGCGTTCCCGACCGCAGCTCGCGGCAGGCCGCGATGTCGTCGGCATCGGGCACCGGAACGTCCAGCACCGCGACATCGGGGGGCGGCGACGGGACCGTGGCCAGTGCCTCGCCCGCGGAGCCGGCGTGGCCGACGACGCGGATGTCGGGTTCGGCGTGGAGGACCTCGCCGAGCGCGTGCCTGACCTCCGCCTGGCCGTCGACGAGGACCACCCGTATGGGATGCCGCGACGAGAAGGTACGGGCTGCGCTCATGGGATTCCCTGCTCCGGGTGGGGTCCGTTCCGGGTGACCGGTCGTCCGGCGATCCTCCCGTCCCGGCGCCGGGGGACACCAGGGCCGTACGGGCCCATGCCGGTCCGGCGCGAGGGCCGGACGGCTCTTCTCTCCGGCCCCCGCCGGCACCCCCGGAAGGCCCTGCCGCCCGGCTCCCCCGGCTCCCCGTAGGGACCCGAGACGGGCACCGGCCCGGGCGACGGCGCCGGACCACTCCCTCAGAACTCGCGGAGCCATGTGCCGCCGGCTTCGCGCGGAACCCATCCCGACGGGCGCAGACGTGTGTCGTCCACACGGTGGGTGAGCCGGTCGACGACCGCCACCACACCGTCGATCCGGCTCGTCATGCGCAGCGCGACCGGTTTCTCGCTCAGCCGCTCCACCTGGCCCGCGAGCGTGACCACACCGTCCCGCACCTCCACCGCGACGGACCGCGGCGCCAGCCACGGCGTGCCGTCGATCACCTCCTCCAGAACCGTGCGCCTGATCTCCTCGTCGGGGCGGAGGAAGACCTGGAGCAGATCGCGCCGGGTGACGATGCCGACGAGACGGTCCTCCTCGTCCACCACCGGCAGCCGCTCGATTCCGCGCCGCGCCATGGTCCGCGCCGCGTCCGCGATGGTGCTCTCGGCGCGCACCGTGACCGCCGGGCTCGACATCAGGGTCCCGGCGTGCCGGGCCGGGGGCTGCCCGGTGCCGCGACGGCCCTGGACGAGCCGGTTCAGCCGGGCGCGCAGGCGGTTCGCGCGGCCGGCGGGCGCGGTCCGGCCGGCCGTGCGGAGGAGATCGGTACCGGAGACCACACCGACGACCTTGTCGTCGTCATCGAGCACCGGGAGCCCGCCGACGCGATGGACCGCGAGCAGCCGGGCGATCTCCTTGAACGAGGTGCCGGGCGCGGCGGTGACGACCTCGTTCGTCATCACGGTGCCCACCTTGGTGTGCTTCATCGTGTCCTCTCCTTCTGCGCAGTCGGGCGTGGTCGGCGCGCCCCGCTCCGGCGGGGGGCCGGGGTCCGGCTCCAGGCTCCGACGCCCCGGCCGTCCGGTTCCAGGGACCGCCGGGACACGGGGACGGGCCGATCGGCCTTGATCGGCCCGCGTCGCGCACCGTCCGCGGGACGCGGCTCCGGCGTACGGCCACGGTTCCGCCGGCCGTCCCGGGCCCGCCCGCCCCAACAGGCCTTCGCTCCAGTGCCGTTCGGCCCACCGGGCAGGGCCGTCGGGCCGCAGCGGCGCCGCCCCCGGCAGCGGGAGATTGAAGCCGCGACAACAGCGACCGACACCACGACACAACGACTGAAGCCGCGACACCGACACCGCGACCGACACCGCGACACCGACAGCAACAACCGCGACACAGCCACTGAAGCCGCGACACAGCGGCTTACGCCGAACACAACAGCACCGCGACACGGCACCGGACACCGCTCCCGTCCCCGGAAAGGGATGACAGACATGGCAGTTCACCAGACGCCCCGCCACAACAGGTTCCGCCTCTCCCCGTCGCGGAAGGCCACGGCGGTCGTGCCGGCCGACGGCGCCCGTTCCGAGGCGGTGACGGGGCGGCTCGCCCAAGTCGCCGCCACGGCCCGCATCCTGATCGGATTCGTCTTCCTCTGGGCGTTCTTCGACAAGGCCTTCGGCTGGGGTTACGCGACTCGGTCCTCCGGAGCCTGGATCGACGGCGGTTCACCCACCAAGGGCTTCCTCGGCGGTGTCGCCGTCGGACCGTTCCAGTCGGCCTTCAACTCCTGGGCCGGGGACGCCTGGGCCGACTGGCTGTTCATGCTGGGCATGCTCGGTATCGGCCTCGCCCTCACCTCCGGCGTCGCGCTGCGTCTCGCCGCCGCCGCGGGCACCGTGATGATGGCCCTGATGTGGGCCGCGGAGTGGCCGTTGGCCCGGCACCTCACCGACGGATCGCCCAGCATGTCGTCGAACCCGGTCGTGGACTACCACGTCATGTACGCGGTCATCATGATCGTCCTCGCCGTCGCCGCCGCGGGCCGCACCTGGGGGCTCGGCGGGGTCTGGCAGGAACTGCCCTTCGTACGGCGCCACCGCTGGCTCGTCTGAACCGTCGGCGGAGCCGGCCGGGGTGCCTCACCGCACCCCGGCCGCCCGTCGTTCGCGCCGTACCGCCTGCGGAGTCCACGCACGTACACCGCGGAACGTTCCGCGAACGTGCGCCGACGGCACGGCGCATGACCGTACGTCAGATCCCTGCGGCAGGGCCGTCCGGCCCTGGTACGGGCGGAGAGGCACCGGCCAGGATGGAGCAGGCGAGCGACCGGCCGGAGTGCCCCGATGAACCCTGGAGGACGAAGATGACCGACGACCGGGAATCCGCGCGGCAGCGGCCGATCCGGGTACTGCTGCTCGACGATCACGAGGTGGTACGGCGCGGGGTACGCGATCTGCTCGACGCCGAGCCCGGTATCGAGGTCGTCGGCGAGGCCGGAACGGCTGAACAGGCCCTGGTCAGGGGCCCGGCGCTGCGCCCCGACGTCGCCGTCCTCGACGTACGGCTGCCGGACGGCGACGGCATCACGGTCTGCCGGGAGCTGCGGTCGGCGATGCCCGGGCTGGCGTGTCTGATGCTCACCTCGTTCGACGACGACGACGCGCTCCTCGACGCGATCATGGCCGGAGCCGCGGGCTATGTGCTCAAGGAGATCAAGGGGTCCGATCTCGTCTCCGCGGTCCGTACGGTCGCCTCCGGCCAGTCGATGCTCGACCCGGCCACCACGACACGCCTGATGAACAGCCTGCGCGGGGAGGAGTCCGCGCCGGAGACCGGACCGGGACCGCTGGACGGCCTCTCTCCGCGCCAGCACGAGATCCTCGCCCTGATCGGCAAGGGCCTGACCAACGCTCAGATCGGCAAGCGGCTCTATCTCTCGGAGAAGACGGTCAAGAACAACATCTCCCGCCTGCTGGCCAAGCTCGGTGTGGAACGCCGTGTGCAGGCGGCGGTCCTGGCGACACGTGCCGTCCCGCAGGACCCTTCCGGTGACGAGGGCGGCGCCCGGCACTGAGCCGCGCCACGGCCGGCGCGGGGAACGCGCCGGCCGCCACGCATCCGCTCAGAGACCGCCGCCGCGACGCGTGCCGAGGTCCGAGGGAACGACCAGCACCGGGCAGCGGGAGCGGTGCAGCAGGGCGTGCGCCGTCTGTTCGTGCCGGACACCCCCGCTGCCGTGCCGGTGATGGGCGATGACGACGACACCCGCGTCCGCGGTGGCGGCGATCAGCTCGTCCAGGGAGAGCCGGGGAGCCGTCCGGTCCCGCCGCCTGGCGGCTTCCCGCGTGGGCGCCGCCGTTCCCGTCGGCAGGTCCGCGCCGCCCGGGGCCCGCAGGGCGGCCGGAGGACACGGTCCCGGCGGTACGGGGAGCCGGTAGAGCGGCGTGTGGACGAACCGTACGCGCGTGCCCCGGCGTACGGCTTCCTCGTCGGCGTAGACCGTCGCCTCCGCGTCCGAGTCCGTCTCGATGGCGAGCAGTACGTCCCCCGTCCCGGTGTGGTACGGGAGATGGCCCGCGCCGACGACCAGCAGCGGGCAGTGGATACGCTCCATCAGCCGGCGCGCCACCGACCGCGAGGCCAGCGCGGCGAGGCCGCCCAGGGCGCGGGTGCCGACCACGGTCAGCGCCGCCCGCCTGCCCTTCCTCGCCAGCGCCTCCGCGGGACCGGCGTCGACGGCGGCGAGCCGGACACTCAGACCGGGATGGTGGGCACGGACCCGGGCGGCGGCCGTGGCCAGCACCGGCCCGGCCGCGTCCAGGTCCGGAACGGCGTAGACGATCTCCAGCGGAACCGACCGGCGGACCGCCTCCTCGGCCGCCGCGTCCTGTGCGCGGGTCGAGATGATCGAGCCGTCGGTCCCCACAACCACATGGCGCTCTGGCATGTGCTGTCCCCTCTCCTGCTGTTGCCGGCCGGCCTGCGGACGGTCATGGGCATCAGCGTCCGGCCCGCGACCGGACGAGGGGCAGGGGCCGACCGGCACCCGCGCCCGGCGACCGGCCCTCGCGCATGGCGCCCGGCACCCCGCACATCCCGCGCCCGGCGACCGGCACTCCGCACACCCCGCGCACCCCGCGCCCGGCGACCGGCACCCCGTACCCGCGACCGGCCCTCGCGCCAGCCCGCCCGGCCGGTCAGCCCCGCGCGCAGCCCGCCCCCGCGCCGGGCAGGCGGTACGGCGACTCCAGGCGGTAGTCGCCCGCCTCAGAGACCGTCAGGCGCACCCACTCGCCCGCCTGTTCCACACATGCGCCGCGTGCCCTGAGCCAGGGGGAGTAGGCGATCCGCACCGTCACCGAGCCGGCCTCCGGCATCCGTACCATCAGGTCCGCCGCGCTGCCGCCGGCCACCGAGGCGGGCGCGGAGACCAGGGGGACGGCGTTCCGTACGCGGTAGACCGTCCAGCCGTCGTCCTCGTACACCCGCTCCAGCCACTCCGGACCGCTTCTGACCAGCGCCGCTTCGGCCTCGGCCGGGCCGTCCGGCTGTCCGTGGTGCAGTACGACGAAGCCCACCGCCCAGCGGTCCAGCCAGGCGCGGTAGCGGGCCTCGGTGAGGGGGCCCTCGTAGAAGAGGCGCCCGCGCTCGACGTCGAGCTGACGGTTCCAGCCGCGGGCCATGGTGATGTACGGGGCGAGGAGGTCGGCCTCGCGGTGGTTGCGGGCGGGGACGGCCTCGACACGGGTACGGTCCGCCCCCAGCCGGTCCAGGGCGGCGACCAGCCCGTCGGTGTGCGCGGCCCACGACGGCACGGTGTTCGATACGACGAGGTCGTCCTCGGTCTTGTCGGCCAGCCAGTTGGTGTTCACGACGAGGACGGCGGCGAGGACGAGATGCGGGAGCGCGCGCCGCGGCCGGGCCTTCAGCGCGTCGAGCGCGGCAGACACGCCGAGCACGCCCGGGGCGCGCGTCAGCAGGGCCGCGAGCAGCACCGGCGGTCCCGCCAGCCCCACCAGCCGCTCCACATTCGTACCGATCGGCGAGGCGACCAGAAAGGTCAGGACGACCCCGACGGCGTAGACGGCCGCGCCGTACCGCACCACGCGCCAGCCGCGCGGCGCCGCCGCGCACAGCGCCGCACTCGCGACGAGCGGCATCCACAACTTGCCGGGGCTCATGGGCTGTTCGCCCTGGAAGGGGAAGAGGACGGTTGTCGCGGCTATGACGACGAAGGGCGGCACGATCAGCGCCGCCCCCTTCGCCCACCGCCGGTCCAGCAGATACGCCGCGCCCGCCACGACGAGGAAGAGCGCGGCGACCGGGCTGGCCAGCGCGGTGAGCGCGGCGCAGACGGCGGCCCGTACGAGGCGCGTACGCCGCTGCCGGCCCTGGACGCACAGCAGGGCCAGCAGGCCTGTCGCCACCCCCAGCGCGAACGTCGTCCGCCCCGACGCGACATTGCACCAGAGCGCCGCCGCCCCGAGCAGCGCGGGCCACAGCGGCCGCCGCACCCGCCGTGCCCCCGCCCGTACGAACAGCATCCCGAGCACCCAGGTCCCGGCCAGCCCCGCCGCCACGGTCACCGCTCTGACGCCCAGCAGCGCCATGAGCGGCGGCGCCAGCACGCTGTAGTTGGCGGTGTGTGTGCCTCCGTACCAGGCGAGGTTGTACGCCGAGCCCGGATGCCGCGCCGCGAATCCGGCCCAGGCGAACTGGGCCGCCAGATCACCACCACCGGTGGCGAGCAGGGCGGCCCACAGGACGTAGAACGGTACGGCGGCGCCGGTCGCGACGACCGGCACCAGCCACCGGCCCCGGCCGGCCGCCCGGCTTTCGCCGTCGGCGCCGCCGACCGGCCGCGCCGAGATCTCCGCCCGGCCGGTCTCCGCACTGGTCCACATCCGCCCCATCCGCCCCAGACTAGGCCGTACGGGTAGCGCCCTGGCTTCCGGCGGTTTCCTGTACGACGCGGCCCGCGCGCAACTCCAGCCGCCCGCCCGTGAAGCCCGCGCGGAAACGGCGGTCGTGGGAGACCACCACTACCGCGCCCTCGTACGTCCGCAGTGCCTCCTCCAGCTCCTCGACCAGGCTCAGCGCGAGATGGTTCGTCGGCTCGTCGAGGATCAGCAGCCCGGCGGGCCGGGTCACCAGCCGGGCCAGTTCCAGCCTGCGCCGCTGGCCGACCGAGAGCGCGGCGACGGGCACGGTCAGGTCGTCCTCGCGGAACAGACCGAGGCCCAGCAGTTCGTCCGCGTACTCCTCAGGCATCCCGGGACGCCCCGCCGCGAAGGCTGTGAGCAGGGGCGACCGGGAGGCCACGGCGGGCAGTTCCTGCGCCAGGTAGCCGCTGGACACCGGTCGTCGCACGGAACCGCTGTCCGGCCGCAACTCCCCGGCCAGCACCCGGAGAAGGGTGCTCTTGCCCGCGCCGTTGGCCCCGGTGACCAGCAGCCGATCACCGGCGCGCACCCGCAGACGCGCGATGTGCAGCCGGTCTCCGACCACCACATCGTCCAGCGCGATCGCCAGGCCGTCGTCCGCCGAGCCCCGCACACCGCTCAGCGTCGGCCGGAACCGCAACGGCTCCGGTGGCGCCGGGACCGGCTCCTGCCGCAGCCGCCACAGTCTCTCCCTCGCCGCCCTCACCTGGCCCGACAGCTTCGCCTCGTGCGAGCGGCGGTGTTTGCCGAAACCCTGGCGCGGGTCCTTGCCCGTGCTCGCCAGCCGCTGCCCCGCCGCCGCGACGAGCTCCTCCGTACGGGCCACCTCGGCCACCCACTCCAGGTGGTCCAGCCGCCACCGGTTGCGGGCCGCCGCCTTCGCCGTACGGTAGCCGCGCCAGCCGTCGCCGTACCGCGTCACCGCCCGCCTATCCCGGTCCACCTCCAGGATCGTCGTCGCGATCCGCTCCAGGAACGCCCGGTCGTGGGTGACCGCCACCACCGTCCCGCGGTGTGCCCGGAGCTGGTCCTCCAGCCAGGTGGTGGCCTGGAGGTCGAGATGGTTGGTGGGTTCGTCGAGCAGCAGCAGTTCGGGCGCCGACGCCAGTACGCAGGCCAGCGCGAGCCGGGACTGCTCCCCGCCGGAGAGCGAGCGGAGGAGCCGGCCGCGGCCGATCCGGGCGAGCCCGAGCCCGTGCAGCGCGGCCTCGACCCGGGCGTCGGCCTGATAGCCGCCGCGCTCCTCGTACACCGTCAACAGCTCGCCGTACGCGGCCAGTTCCGTGTCCCCGGCCTCGCCGAGCGCCGCCTCGGCGGCGCGCAGCCGGCGTTCCAGCTCGCGCAGTTCGGCGAGGGCCGCGTCGACGGCGTCCTGGACGGTGTGGGCGGGGCCGAGGCCGAGGGTCTCGTCGAGGGTCTGGGCGAGATGGCCGACACCGCCGGGGGAGCGGACCGTGACCTCACCGCCGTCCGGGCGCTCGGCCCCGGCCAGCAGCCGCAGCAGGGTCGACTTGCCGGAGCCGTTCTCCCCGATGACTCCGGCCTTCTCGCCGGGGCGTACGGTCAGCGACACCTGGTCGAGGACAGACCGGTCGCCGTACGCCTTGGAAACATCCTTCATCGCCAATTGGGCGCGCTCGCGCATCGCTACTTCCTGTCGGGTGACATGCCCCGGCCGCGCGGGCACCGCGTGTGCGCGGGCCGCGTCGGGTCAGGGCTGGATTCCGGGGGACCTGGGGAGCAGGTCCGGAATCACAGGAAGTAGTAGTGCTTGAACATGCCGCCGAGTGTAGCCGGGCCGCGCGGAGGCGGCCCGGCGATTTCCCGGCGGCTCTTCTACGGTGCTACGACGGGGTGTTGCCCACGAGCGCGAGCTACGAGGCGTTGCCCACGAGCGCGAGCTACGAGGCGTTGCCCATGCGCACGGTGCTACGAGGCGCTGCCCACGAGCGCAAGGCTGCGAGGCGTTGCCCATGCGCGCACCGTGCTACGAGGCGTTGCCCACGAGCTGGACCGGCCCGTTCAGCGTGTTCGGGGTGCAGCCGGGGCCCGACAGCGTCAGCCGTTCCTTCGTGCCGACGACGGACAGCGGCCCGGTCAGCGATGTCCCGCACAGTTCGACGACCCGCGCGCCGACCGCCTGCACCGGCCCGGTGATGTCCGCGCCCTTCGCGACCAGCCCGGCGCCCGCGCGGACCACTATCGGCCCGGTGACCCGGGTGCCGTCGAGGCAGGTGACCCCGGCGGAGATGACCAGCGGGCCGGTGTGGGTGCCGGTCAGCGTGTTCGTACAGGCGGGCGCGGCCGGGACACGGCTCCGGAAGTCCAGCGCGTACGCCAGTTTGCCGGGCTTCGCGTCGGAGATCGGCGCGCTGAGCTTCCCGAACTCGCCGCCGGTCGGCTTCTTCCCGTCGTTCCACTCGGCCATCCGGCCCAGCTCGTCGGCGGTGCGGCCGTCGGCGATGACGGTGTCGCCGGGCGTCGCCGACATGGCCTCGGACGCCTTGCGGACAGCGGCCAGATAGGACGCGGGGCTGCTCAGGTCGTACGTACCGAGGTCCACGCGGTCCCGCAGCCAGGTCCCCCAGAGGAACTCCAGATACTCGGCCGCGTCGTCGGGCGCCTGGTAGCCGATGTCGCGCGTGAAGTAGACGAGGCTGCGGTAGCGGTCGTCATGGAAGTCGGCGAGGCCGAGGCGCCTGGGGAGCTGGTCGACGGTGATGGGGTGGTTGTTCTCGTCGCGCAGCCAGACCCACTTCCGGTCCTGCATGGTCTGCCAGAAGGCGGCGGGGGAGAGGTCGCTGAGATTGCCGGTGACGCGCAGCCGGATGTGCAGGGCGGGTCCGCCGTCGGGGGTCTCCAAGAACGACGTCAGGGTGTGGTGCCCGTCGGTCAGATAGAGCTTGCCGCCGGGGCCGACGACGACGGTCTTCATCTGCGCGCGCGTCTCGTCGGTCTCCTCGCCGAGCGGGACCGTGCAGGTGAAGCTCGACGCGTCGGACAGGCGGGCGCCGGGCTCGACGGTGTCCGCCTCCTCCTGACCGTTGGTCTCGCACCAGTCGTCGAAGCGCTTGTTGAAGTCGCCGTTCTGCTCGTCCTTGGGGCTGCTGTAGCGGCCGAGCTTGTAGTAGATCTGGTCGAACCCGACGGAGGGCTGGGTGGGGATGAGCTGATCCAGCGTCACATCGAGCAGATCGCCTGGCTGGGCACAGAGGGCGGCGTTCGTGGCGGTGTTCTTGGCGCCGCTCTTCGGGAGGGCGCAGTCGGCCTTGCCCGCCGCACCGGCCGGGCCGCCGCCCATGACGACCCCGCCCAGGGCCAGCGAGCCCACGGCCAGCCCGGCGGCGAACCCGCGCATGCCGCGGCGCGACCGGGACCGGGACCACTGCCGGGACGGGGACTGCGTACGGGGTGAGCCGGTCATACGGTCTCCAGATGTCGCGTACGGATATGTCTCTGGGTGTGCCTGGCCGCACGGGCAGTCGGCGCACCGGGCCGTCGCATATCCACTCACCTTTTCCGCACCGCCGGGGCGGCTTCCGGATATCGCGGCGGTGTCGGGAAGGTGAACGGTGGTGGTGCGGTCCGGTGTGATCCGGTGCCGTCCGGTGCGGTTGACGGTACGTCAGTACGCCGACGGCACGACCGGGGCCCGGGCGGGGCCCGGGGTCCGGAGGCATACCGGGCGGGACCGGCTTCAGTCCGCCCCGGCCCCGCCCGGGCCCCCGGTGCCTCCTCGCTCACCCGCGCGCGGCGCCCCGCAGGACCGTCAGC
>NZ_LATD01000166.1 GCF_000981895.1 Streptomyces odonnellii
GAAACTGATCACCGTCGGTGATGATTTGACCCTGCATCGCGCCCGAACGGGGACCCGGGAGCATCACATATCCCTCGCGCACCTCCCGTATCAGGGTGTCCGCGAACGGGCGGGACGGGTCGTCCGAGAAATGGCGAGTCTCCGCCGTTGTCCAGCCGTCCCAGAAGCCGGACAGGCCGGGCCCGTCGCGCCGCCGCCCCCGCTCCCAGGACTCCTCCGCGCCCCGGTCCATCCAGAGCAGCCCGGCCAGATACGGCCGCAGCGCCCGCCGGCCCGCCCCCACGCCCTCGATCAGGACGACGGGGGCCGCGGGCAGGGCGCGCGGCTCGGTGAAGCGCCGCAGCGTCCAGTCGTACGCCTCGTAGTGCGCCGTCGCGCCCCGGGAGAGGGGCTCGATGATCCGTCGCGCGAGCCGCTCCGTCCACGCGAACATCTCCGAGTGCGACGCCATGTCGTCTGTATGCAGGACGGGCGCGCCGTCGAGCGCCGCCGCGAGCCGCCCCGTGAAGGTGCTCTTGCCGGAGCCCGCGTGCCCGTCGACCGCGATCAGCCGGACGGGGCCGCAGGAGGGCGGCAGCGCGCGCAGGGCCGTGGCGGCTTCGGTCAGGTCGTCCATCCGGCCACCCTACGAGGGCCGCCCTCGCCACCAGGCCCGGGAGGCCCCCGAGGACCCGCGAGGGCCGCGAGGGCCCAGGTCACGCCACTGGTGGAGACCAATATTGGTGCGGCGACGCGGGACGAATCGCTGGCCGAAGCCCGCCGCGAACCGCGATAGTGGCGTCTACCGGCCCCACGAAGATCCACCGGACAGGGCCCGGCACCCGCCCGTGTCTCCCCGCCCGACATCTCTGCGCCCCCCCGACCGGAGGTCCCGTGAACAGCTCCCCCTCGCGCCGCTCCGTCCTCGCCGCCGCTCTCGCCGCAGCCGGCGCCGGAGCGGTCTCCGCCGTCCCGGCGGCCGCCGCCCCGGCCGGGCCCGGCCGGAGCACGCCCCTCGTGGACAACACCTTCTGGTCCTCGTACGAGGACTGGCGCTCCGGCGGCCACGCGGGCACCCGGGCCGTGCCCGGCGCCCGGCCGACGCTGACGATCGGCGCCCCGGCCGGCCGCACCGACTACCTCGATCCGCACACCGGGAGGACCAGCACCTGGGAGTACGCGGCCTGGACCTCGCCCGTGTACCGCCCGAAGGTGCCCGCCACCGAGGTGATCGCCTCCTGGAACGCCGCCACCCCGGCCGGTACCTGGCTCCAGATCGAGCTGCGCGGCCGGTACTCCGACGGCACCGACACCCCCTGGTACGTGATGGGCCGCTGGGCCGCGGGGGACGGCGACGCCGGTATCCGGCGCACCTCCGTCGACGACCAGACCGACGGGCGCAGCACCATCTGGACCGACACCTTCTCGGTGGACGACCCGGCGAGCGGGCTGCGCCTCGTCTCGTACCGGCTGCGGCTCACCCTCTACCGCACGCCCGGGAGCGGGCTCAGCCCGGTGGTCCACCGGGTCGGCGTGATGGCCTCGGACATCCCCGACCGGTTCACCGTCCCCGTCTCCGTGCCGGGGCTCGCCCGTGAGCTGACCGTGCCGCGCTACTCCCAGAACATCCACGCCGGGCAGTACCCGGAGTACGACAACGGCGGCGAGGCCTGGTGCAGCCCCACCTCCTCACAGATGATCATCGAGTACTGGGGGCGCGGGCCCAGCGCCGCGGAACTGGCCTGGGTGAACCCGGAGTTCGCCGATCCCCAAGTCTGCCACGCGGCCAGGTTCACCTACGACTACCAGTACAAGGGCTGCGGCAACTGGCCCTTCAACGCCGCCTACGCCGCCACCTACCGGGACATGAGCTCCGCGGTGACCCGGCTGGGCTCGCTCACCGACGTGGAGACTCTGATCCGCGCCGGCATTCCGGTCATCACCTCGCAGTCCTTCCTCAAGGAGGAGCTGACGGGCGCCGGTTACGGCACCTCGGGCCACCTCATGACCGTGATCGGCTTCACGGCCGACGGTGATGTGATCGCCAACGACCCCGCCTCGCCGGACAATCCGGCCGTACGCCGGGTCTACCGGCGCGCGGAGTGGGAGACGATCTGGCTGCGCACCAAGCGGTACAACGCCTCCGGCAACGTCGCGTCGGGCACCGGCGGAGTCTGTTACGTCTACTGGCCCGCCACTCCGTCCGCGGCCCAGCGGCGCGCCCTGCGGGCCGTGGGCCTGCTCTGATCCAGACGCGGCCGGGCCCGGGGGGATTCCGTTTGGCCCCCCGGGCCCGCGCGGCCACTCACCGGGTCTGTGTACTGTCTCTGCAATACTGCGGGCACTCTTGCGGGAGTCCCGTGGCAGCCGGAGACCAGGACGCGAACGTGAACCGTAGTCAACAGCGAGGCACCTCGCAGCGATCCCAGGTGCGGCGCTCCGAACTCATCGCGACCGGACGGAAGCTGTTCGCCAACACCTCGTACGACGCGCTCTCGATGGACGACATCGCCCAGCACGCCGGGGTCGCCAAGGGCCTGATCTACTACTACTTCAAGAACAAGCGCGGCTACTACCTCGCCATCGTCGAGGACTCGGTCACCGAACTGGTCACCCTCGCCGCCGCGGGCGGCGCCGAACTCCCGCGTACGGAACGGATCCAGCGCACGGTCGAGGCGTACCTCCGCTTCGCGCAGCAGAACGAGGCCGCGTACCGCACCATCATCACCGGCGGAGTCGGCTTCGACACCCAGGTGCAGGCCATCCGCGACGCCGTGAGGACCGGTCTGGTCTCCACCCTCGCCGAGGGCGCCTACGGCAGGAGCGACATCCCGGCGATCGCCCGGCTCGCGCTGCTGGGCTGGCTGAGCAGTGTCGAGTGGCTCACGCTGGAGTGGCTGGGCCATCAGGAACTGACCCTGGAGATCCCGCGCGATCTGCTGGTACGGATGCTGCGCCACACCCTGAACACGATCGAGGAGTTCGCGCCGGACTGCCCGGCGCCGCCGCCGGACCTCAACTGGCGCCCGTACACCGGACAGTCGCCGGACAGGCCGAGGACCGGCCCGTCCGGCGACTGAGGACGACGTGCTGACAGGGGAGGGGAGGGAGACTAGCTGATGGACTTGATCAGCTCACCGCTGGTGGTGTCGCCGCTCAGCTCCCAGAAGAACGTGCCGCCCAGATTCTGCTGGTTCTTGTACGCCATCTTCCCGGCGATCGTCGCGGGCGTGTCATAGCTCCACCACTGGTTGCCGCAGTGGGCGTACGCCGTGCCGCCGACCGTGCCGTTGGCCGGGCAGGAGTTCTTGAGGACCTTGTAGTCCTCGATACCGGCCTCGTACGTGCCCGGGGCCGCGCCCGTCGCCGTACCGCCCGGCTCCTTCTGGGTCACACCGCTCCAGCCGCGCCCGTAGAAACCGATACCGAGCAGCAGCTTCTCGGACGGGATGCCGAGGCCCTTGAGCTTGCTGATCGCCGCGTCGGAGTTGAAGCCCTCCTGCGGGATGCCGGGGTACGAGGTGAGCGGGGAGTGCGGGGCGGTGGGGCCCTGCGCCGCGAAGGCACCGAAGAAGTCGTAGGTCATCGGGTTGTACCAGTCGAGGTACCGCGCGGCGCCCGCGTAGTCGGCGGCGTCGATCTTCCCGCCGTCCGAGCCGTCCGCCGTGATGGCCGCGGTCACCAGGCTGCTCGAACCGAACTCGGCCCGCAGCGCCGCCGCGAGGTTCCTGAACGCGTCGCGGCCACTGGTGTCGCAGGTCAGGCCGCAGGCGTTGGGGTACTCCCAGTCGATGTCGATGCCGTCGAAGACATCGGCCCAGCGCGGGTCCTCGACCAGCGCGCGGCAGGACTGGGCGAACGCGGCCGGGTTCCTGGCCGCCTCGCCGAAGCCGCCGGACCAGGACCAGCCGCCGAAGGACCAGATGACCTTGAGACCGGGGTGGCGCGCCTTGAGCTTGCGGAGCTGGTTGAAGTTGCCCCGCAGCGGCTGGTCCCAGGTGTCGGCGACGCCGTCGACGCTCTGGTCGGCGGTGTAGGCCTTCTCGTAGTCGGCGTACGAGTCGCCGATCACGCACTTGCCGCCGGTCACATTGCCGAACGCGTAGTTGATGTGGGTGAGTTTGCCCGCCGAGCCGGAGGTCTCGATGTTCTTGACATGGTAATTGCGGTCGTAGACACCCCAGTTGGTGAAGTAACCGACCACCTTGCTGCCCGCCGCGGGGGCGGCGGAGACGGTGGTGACGGTCTCACCGGCCGAGGCGCTGCCCGCTCCGGAGAGCAGGGTCACGCCGAGCGCGGCCGTACAGGCCGCGGCGATCAGCGCCCGGAAACGGGCGCGCGAAGTGCGAAGCATGCGCATGGCATCTCCTCGTGGGGGAGGAAGAAGTGAGTGGGGGGAACGGTGTGACATGAACGCGAAGTGACAGGAACGCGCTGTGAGCGAACGTTAGAAGGACTAGACCAGTGGGGTCAATGGTGCGGACCGTCTTCCGTCGTACGGGAGAGAGCGCGCTTCCGGCCCGTGACGGCAGGGCGCCGATCGGGCATACTCGACGCGCCACAACCGCTGGTCAGCAGCTTCCGTGATCCGGGAGGGCAGCATCGGTTGGGCAGAACCGCCGTCCGGGGGCACTCCCCGGACACCAGTCGGCGGCGCCGCTCACACCCCGCGCGTGCGACCGCCGTAGCGCCCGACAGGGAGGAGAGCGCCGCCATGCCCGACCGCGCCCCGCGACCGGTGGACCGGCAACTGCCCACCGAGGAGTCCAAGGACCTCATCGCCCTCGTACGCGACATCACCGAGCGGGAGATCAGCCCCGGGGCGGCCGAGGAGGAGGCGGCGGGACACTTCCCGCGCGAACTCTTCACCCTGCTCTCGGCGTCCGGCCTGCTCGGCCTCCCCTACGACTCCGCCCATGGCGGCGGGGACCAGCCGTACGAGGTCTATCTCCAGGTCCTCGAAGAACTGGGCGCCGCCCGGCTCACCGTCGGCCTCGGCGTCAGTGTGCACTCCCTGGCCTGCCATGCCCTGGCCGGCTACGGCACCAAGACCCAGCAGGCCGAGTTCCTGCCCGCGATGCTGGGCGGCGGGCTGCTCGGGGCGTACTGCCTCTCCGAGCCCGCTTCCGGCTCGGACGCGGCCTCACTGCGTACCAAGGCGGTACGGGACGGCGACGACTGGGTGATCACCGGCACCAAGGCGTGGATCACCCATGGCGGCATCGCGGACTTCTACACCGTGCTGGCCCGCACCGGCGAGGAGGGCGCGCGGGGCATCACCGCCTTCCTCGTACCGGGCGACGCGCCCGGTCTGAACGCGGCGGCGCCCGAGAAGAAGATGGGCATGAAGGGCTCGCCCACCGCCCAACTCCACTTCGACGGCGTACGGGTGGCCGACGGGCGCCGGATCGGCGAGGAGGGCCAGGGTTTCGCGATCGCCCTGTCCGCGCTCGACTCGGGCCGGCTCGGCATCGCCGCCTGCGCGATCGGCGTCGCGCAGGCGGCCCTCGACGAAGCCGTCGAATACGCCACCGGCAGAAGGCAGTTCGGCAGGCCCATCGCGGACTTCCAGGGACTGCGCTTCCTGCTCGCCGACATGGCCACCCGGATCGAGGCGGGCCGCGCGCTCTATCTCGCCGCCGCGCGGCTGCGCGACGCGGGCCTGCCGTTCTCCCAACAGGCCGCCATGGCCAAGCTGTTCTGCACGGACACCGCGATGCAGGTCACCACCGACGCCGTGCAGGTGCTCGGCGGCTACGGCTACACCACCGACTTCCCGGTGGAGCGCTATATGCGCGAGGCGAAGGTGCTCCAGATCGTCGAGGGCACCAACCAGATCCAGCGCATGGTGATCGCCCGCCATATCGCGGGCCCGGAAACCCGCTGAACCGGTCCCCGGCCCGCCCTCTGACGAACCGTCAGCGGCGGTGCCGGGGCGCCTCAGGCGGCGTGGCGCAGGGCGGGCACCTTGAACGGGCGCGAGCCGGGACCGCCGACGTGCGAGAACGGCTGGGTCCGCCAGTTGAGTCCCTGAGGGAGCGTCAGCAACAGTGCGGTGTCCTGCTCCTGGACCTCGTACGACGCGTCGGCGGGGCGGGCGTCCGCCGCGGGACGGCCCGTACCGGCGCAGACGGCGAGCACGAACGGGTTCCACGGGGTGGGGCACAGCGCGTGTTCCGGCAGGACGTCCTCGTCCGCCAGCAGCGCGATCGGCTGCGCACAGTCGGGGCAGACGACCCGGTACATCTCGAAGGTGTCGTAGGAGTCGATGTCGTCGGCGTCGACGAGATCGACCGGCTCCGGTTCCGTACGTCCGGCGCGCTTAAGGCTCTGCATGGAGACATTCCCCCTCGGGTGGGCCGACCAGGCACTTGTGGTCTCGACCACAGCAAGGAATTCCCGTCGCGCGAGCCAGGTAACCGTAAGGTCTCGACGGACCCTGTCATATACCTGTGGTCTTCATCACATGCCCCTTACGGACGCCTCTTGGCCGACTTGCCGACTGTGCCTGAGGTGACCTGGGGCAATAGGTTGATCCGTATGGAGGAGCTGGATCGTCAGATCGTGGAGTTGCTCGTCAACGACGGCCGCATGAGCTACACCGACCTGGGCAAGGCCACGGGCCTGTCCACCTCGGCCGTACATCAGCGCGTGCGCAGACTGGAGCAGCGCGGAGTCATCCGCGGGTACGCGGCCGTTGTCGACCCGGTGGCGGTCGGTCTGCCGCTCACCGCGTTCATCTCGGTGAAACCGTTCGATCCGAGCGCGCCGGACGACATCGCGGAGAGGCTGGCGGGGATTCCGGAGATCGAGGCGTGTCACAGCGTGGCGGGGGACGAGAACTACATCCTCAAGGTGCGCGTCCCGGCGCCGCTGGAGCTGGAAGACCTCCTGACCCGGATCCGCTCGCTGGCCGGGGTCTCCACCCGCACGACGGTGGTCCTGTCCACACCGTACGAGTCCCGCCCCCCGTCGTTCTGACGGTTCCGCCCTCGACCGCCGGCCGGGCGAATTCCGCGCACTCGGCGCCGGGCGGGCGGTTCCGTCCTCAATCGCCGGACGGGCTTGATTTCGCGGCCCGTATCCAGCGGATACCCGGCATCGGACGGGAGGGAGTGCGTGTCCGGACGTAAAGCGTCGCAACTCGCGCGAAGCGCGGTGACCACGCGACGGAGTCGCATATCGACTGCGGCGCGGTCCGGATACGTGCCTCCGGAGGCCCCGGGCCCCGGCACCCGCACGCGCCGGTGCCCCGCGCCGCAAGGCGCCCCCGCACTCTCGCCGGACGGCGTACGCGCCACACTGGTCCCATGAAGACGCGCACCACCCTCCTCCGCAACGGCGAAGTCCACAGCCCCGCCGACCCCTTCGCCACCGCCCTCCTCGTCGAGGGCGGACACATCTCCTGGGTCGGGTCCGAAGGCGCCGCCGAGTCCTTCGTCGCCGGTGCGGACGAGGTCGTCGATCTCGAAGGCGCGCTCGTCACCCCCGCGTTCACCGACGCGCATGTCCACACCACCGCCACCGGCCTCGCCCTCACCGGCCTCGATCTGTCCGGGGCCCGCACCCTCGCCGAGGCGCTCTCGCTCGTACGGGCACACCGCACCGCCCATCCCGACAGCCGGATTCTGCTCGGCCACGGCTGGGACTCCGCGCGCTGGCCCGAGCAGCGGCCTCCCTCCCGTGCCGAACTCGACGAGGCCGCCGGCGGCCGGCCGCTCTATCTGCCGCGTATCGACGTGCACTCCGCCGTCGTGACCACCGCCCTGCTCGACCTCGTCCCCGGTGTCACCTCCCTCACCGGCTACCACCCGGACGCCCCTCTGACCGCGGCCGCGCACCACGCCGTACGGGCGGCGGCCCATGGCGCGATCAGCGCGCGCCAGCGCACGGAGGCGCAGCGCGCCGCCCGCGAGCGCGCCGCCTCGCTCGGCATCGGCACCCTCCACGAGTGCGCGGGCCCCGACATCTCCGACGAGGACGACTTCGCCGCGCTGCTGCGACTCGCGGACGAGGAGCCGGGCCCCCGGATCCACGGCTACTGGGCCGAGGCGGTCACCGACGAGAAGGGCGCCCGGCGCGTCCGCGAGCTGGGCGCGGCCGGCGCCGCGGGGGACCTCTTCGTCGACGGATCCCTCGGCTCCCACACCGCCGCGCTGCGCGATCCGTACGAGGACGCGCCCCACACCGGCACCGCGCACCTCGACGCCGCCGCGGTCGCCGCCCATGTCGCCGCCTGCACCGGGGCCGGGCTCCAGGCCGGTTTCCACGCCATCGGCGACGCCGCGGTCACCACCGTCGTCGAGGGGGTACGGGCCGCCGCCGAACGTGTGGGCCTGCCCCGGATCCGCGCCGCCAGGCACCGCGTCGAGCACGCCGAGATGCTGACCGCCGACACCGTCGCCGCCTTCGCCGAACTGGGCCTCACCGCATCCGTCCAGCCCGCCTTCGACGCGGCCTGGGGCGGCGAGGACGGGATGTACGCACACCGGCTCGGCGCCGCCCGCGCCCGTACGCTCAACCCGTACGCCGCCCTGCTGCGCGCCGGCGTCCCCCTGGCCTTCGGCTCCGACAGCCCGGTCACCCCGCTCGACCCCTGGGGCACGGTCCGGGCCGCCGCCTTCCACCGGACGCCGGAGCACCGTATCTCCGTACGGGCCGGATTCACCGCCCACACCCGCGGCGGCTGGCGGGCCGTGGGCCGCGACGACGCCGGAACGCTCGTCCCCGGTGCCCCCGCCGACTACGCGGTCTGGCGCACCGAGGAACTGGTGGTGCAGGCTCCGGACGACCGGGTGGCCCGCTGGTCGACGGACCCGCGCTCGGGCACTCCGGGCCTGCCGGATCTCACCCCGGGCAGGCCGCTGCCGGTCTGTCTGCGGACCGTTGTGGCCGGACAGACGGTGTTCGTGCGACCGAACGAGTGACGTGCGGACATTTCGTACCGCCGCCCGGTCTTCCCGGTCTCGGTCGCGACCTGCGGATCTTCGCCACTGACCTGGTGATTCGGGCTGAAATCACAGGTCAAACGGCTATTGACAGTGAGCCTCCACCGGCGGGTAGGTTCGGCCGAGTCCACCACAGGACGTCCGTCCGGCAAGCTCCGCACAGTCGTCGAACGCCGCTGGGCCATGGGGGGTGTGCCGCACCGGCGCACCACCACTGGGAGCCAGGTCCAGCATCCGCGTCCGGCGGCGAGGGAAGGTTTCGGCCGGCCGACGGGTGCGACCCGGGCGGGGCCCCGGCGTTCAGTAGACAACGGCTTTCGGTCGACCCGCAGCCAGCGGGTTCCAGGTCGGCCCGAAGGACGCCGGGTTCCGTACGGCATTTCCTGACATCACCCGCGCCCGCCCCGACACCCAGCACCCGGGGCCGCCGCCCTCCGTGTGCTCGCTATGGTGGTGCCCCTGCGTACGGCAATTAAGGGGCAGTAGTGAACGACGGCGGTCAGAGGCGGTACGGCCCGCTCGGCACGGCCTTGGTGATCATCCCGACCTTCAACGAGGCGGAGAACATCAGGTCGATCGTCTCCCGGGTCCGCGCCGCGGTGCCGGAGGCCGACATCCTCATCGCCGACGACAACAGCCCCGACGGCACCGGCAAGATCGCCGACGTGCTGGCCGCCGAGGACAGCAAGGTCCGGGTGCTGCACCGCAAGGGCAAGGAAGGCCTCGGCGCCGCCTATCTGGCCGGATTCCGCTGGGGCATCGAACACGGCTACGGCGTCCTCGTCGAGATGGACGCCGACGGTTCCCACCAGCCCGAGGAACTGCCCCGTCTGCTGACCGCCCTGAAGGGCGCCGATCTCGTCCTCGGCTCGCGCTGGGTCCCCGGCGGACGCGTCGTCAACTGGCCCACCACCCGCAAGGTGCTCTCGCGCGGCGGCAGCACCTATTCGCGGGTCCTGCTCGGGGTGCCGATCCGTGATGTCACCGGCGGCTACCGGGCGTTCCGCAAGGAGACCCTGGACCGGATCGGCCTCGACGCCGTCGCCTCGCAGGGCTACTGCTTCCAGGTCGACCTGGCCCGGCGCGCGGTCGAGGCGGGCTGCCATGTGGTCGAGGTGCCCATCACCTTCGTCGAACGCGAGCTGGGCGACTCGAAGATGAGCCGCGACATCGTGGTCGAGGCACTCTGGCGGGTCACCGCATGGGGGGTCGGGGCACGCGCCAACCGGCTACTGGGCCGTGGGCCCGCCGGACAGAACCGGCCTTCCTGACTGCCCCCATACGCCATCGCGGCCCGTGCCCAGGCACACTGGAACCATGACGACCGCGCATCCGCCCCGGACCGTTCCCAGGCGTTCCCGTGTCCGCACTCTTCTTCCGCTGGGCATCGCCGCCTGGCTGGTGCTGGAGATCTGGCTGCTGATCCTCGTGGCGGACGTGGCGGGCGGGCTGACCGTTCTGTTGCTGCTGGTGGGGGCGGTCGTCCTGGGCTCGGTGGTGATCAAGCGGGCCGGCCGCCGCGCCTTCCGCAATCTCACCGAGACCCTCCAGAAGGCACAGAAGCAGCAGCAGGAGCACCCCGGAGAGCCCCTCGTCCCGGAGCCCGCCAACGGGACCACGGGCAATGGCTTTCTGATGCTGGGCGGCCTGCTGATCATGCTGCCCGGGCTGATCACCGATGTGGCGGGTCTGCTGCTGCTCGTACCGCCCGTACGGACGGCCCTCGGCCGGTACGCGGAGCGGTCGCTGGAGCGGCGCATGGCGACGGTGGCCCCGCCCGGCAGCCTCGGTGACGCCTTCCAGCAGGCCCGGATGCGGCGGCCGGACGGCAAGGTGGTGCAGGGCGAGGTCATCCGGCACGACGAGCACGACCCGCGCAGCCGCGACGACGAGAAGGACGGCCCGCGCCCGCCGCTGACACCCTGACCGGGGACGGGCGGGCGGCGCGCGCGGCAGCCCGCGTCGTACCCCCGCATACAACGAGCCGCGGGCTGCGGCACACACACTCGGTGTGACGCAGCCCGCGGCTCTGTGCTGTTGTGTCTCGCTGCTCGGTCAGGCGGATTTCCGGCTGTCCCGCGGATGCACGGCGATGTTCATGGCGCCGGAGCGCAGGACGGCCAGCCTCTCGGCCAGCACCTCCTCCAGCTCCTCACGAGTGCGCCGCTCCATGAGCATGTCCCAGTGCGTACGCGCAGGCTTGCCCTTCTTCTCTTCGGGACCATCCCCGTCCACCAGGAGTGCCTGGGCGCCGCACGCCTTGCACTCCCACTCCGGCGGAATTTCCGCCTCTACCGAGAACGGCATCTCAAATCGATGGCCGTTCTGGCATGCGTACTCCACCGCCTGGCGCGGGGCCAGATCGATGCCGCGGTCCGTCTCGTAGCTGGTAACCACGAGTCGCGTGCCGCGGAGAGCTCGCTCACTCATGAATCGTGCCTCCCGGGCTTGTCGCCCACAGGACAGGTGTCGCTGTCGTCGTCATCCGGTCAACGTCCGGTCGGCGGTAAAGATTCCCGTTCCGGGTCATGCGTCGCCCGTCGTGCCGCCCTTGTTGTACCCACCAGCGCCCGGTTTGTCACATCTAACAGGAGATGTCACCCAGCAATTCCGCTTTCCATCTACTTCCCGGTTACGCAGTAACGGTCCGCCTGGCAGGCCAAACGCGTACACTACCGCCCTTTCACTTCAACGTCTAAATCCGCTCCGGTACGGGATTGCCCGCCGCCGCGATCGCCCGGCCGACCGGGACCCTCGCCAGCAGTCCGAAGCCGAGCACGAAGAAGATCACCAGCGAGATGATCGCGTCCCGGTAGCTGCCCGTGAGCTGATACGCCAGACCGAACACCAGCGGCCCGAGCCAGCTCAGCCCCCGGTCGCTCATCTCGTACGCCGAGAAGTACTCGGCCTCCTTGCCGTGCGGTACGAGATGCGAGAACAGTGACCGGGACAGCGCCTGGCTGCCGCCCAGGACCAGACCGATCGCCGAGGCCAGCACATAGAACGCGACCGGTGCCCCGGCGGGCAGGAAGTAGCCGGCCGCGAGGATCAGTGTCCAGACCGCCAGCGACCACAGGATCGTCCGCTTGGCGCCGTACGACCTGGCCAGCCGGCCCATGCCCAGCGCGCCGCCGACCGCCAGCACCTGTACCAGCAGTACGGCGGTGATCAGCGTCGTCTGGTCCAGGCCGAGTTCCTCGGAACCGTAGATCGAGGCCTGTGAGATCACCGTCTGGATGCCGTCGTTGTAGACGAGATAGGCGAGCAGGAAGGAGAGCGTCAGCGGATGGCGCCGCATGTCCCGCAGCGTGGCCACGAGTTGACGCCAGCCCGCGCCCACCGCGCCCTCGCCGACACCGTCCGCGCCGTCGCGCGCCACCTTGCGGTCACGCAGCCTGCGCAGCGGCACGATCGTGAACGCGCCCCACCAGACACCGGCCGAGGCCAGACAGATCCGTACCGCCGCCGACTCCGAGAGCCCGAAGGACTCATGGCCGGTGTAGAGCACCAGATTGAGGACGAGGACCAGCGCGCCCGAGGTGTAGCCGAAGGCCCAGCCGCGCGAGGAGACCGCGTCGCGTTCCTCGGGCGCCGCTATCTGCGGCAGATACGCGTTGTAGAGCACCATCGACACCGAGATCGAGGCGTTCGCCACGATCAGCAGCAGCGCGCCCAGCAGATAGCGGTCGCCGTCCAGGAAGAACATGCACGCCGTGGCGGTCGCGCCCAGATACGCGGCCGCCGCCAGCAGTGGCTTCTTGCGTCCGGTACGGTCCGCCACCGCGCCCGCCAGCGGCATCACCAGCACGGCCACCACCACCGAGACGGACACCGCGTACGCGAAGACCGAGCCCGCGCGCACCGGGATGCCCAGCGGATGGACAAAGCCGTCCGCGTCGGCCGCCGCCTTCGCCACCGAGGTCAGATAGGGGCCGAGAAAGACCGTGAGCACGCTCGTCGAGTAGACCGAGCACGCGAAGTCGTAGAAATACCACCCGCGTTGCTCGCGTACGCGGTCCGCCGCCCCGTCGGCCCGGTCCACGGCGGTGTCAGTGCTCACCCCGTGCTCCCTCGATTCCTCTGAGTGTTCTGCCGTACCGGCGCCCCGCCCGGTCAATGCCAGACTCCGCGCGCGGTCAACACCGTGCGCAGCGCTTCCAGTTGATCCGTCATGATGCCATCCACACCGAGATCCAGCAGCGCCTCCATGCGATCGGGCTCATTGACCGTCCAGACATGGACCTGAAGGCCGCGGGCGTGCGCCATGCGTATGAAGCGCTCGTCCACCACCCGGATCCCGCTCTGTGTCTCGGGAACCTGCGCGCACACCGCGCCGGGGCGGACCGGGAAGGGGATGCCGTACGAGCGCAGCCGCAGGCCCAGCACGCCCTTCACCCCGTACGAGGTGGCCAGCCGGGGGCCCGCGAGCCGGGCCGCGCGCGCCACCCTGGCCTCGGAGAAGGAGCCCACGCACACCCGGTCCCAGCAGTCCGTCCTGCGGATCAGCTCGACCAGCGGCTCCAGCGCGGGCGCGGCCTTGATGTCGACATTCCAGCGCGCCTCGGGGAACTCTTCGAGCAGCTCCTCGAAGAGCGGCAGCGGCTCGGTGCCCGCCACCCTCGCCCGGCGCACCTCGGCCCAGGGCAGATCGAAGATCCGGCCCCGGGAGTCGGTCACCCGGTCCAGGGTCGCGTCGTGGAAGGCGACGAGCCGGCCGTCCGCCGTGGCGTGCACATCGGTCTCGAAGTGGCGGTAGCCGAGGCCGGCCGCGCGGCGGAAGGCGGCCGCGGTGTTCTCCAGCCCGTCCGCCGCGCCGCCGCGATGGGCGAACGGGATCGGTGTCGGCCGGTCGAGATAGGGGTGGGATACGGGAGTCACCGCCGCAGTATGGCCCCTGCCGGTGTCCCGGCGGCGACGGCGGTACTGCTGCCGGCCGCCGGGGGGATGGCGAAGACGCGCAGGAAGAGCTGGGCGAGCGGGCCTATGGTCAGGGCGTACGCGATGGTGCCGATGCCCACCGAGCCGCCGAGCGCGAAGCCGGTGGCGACGACGGCGACCTCGATGGCCGTACGGACCAGCCGCACCGAGCGGCCGGTGAGCCGGTGCAGCCCGGTCATCAGACCGTCGCGCGGGCCCGGGCCGAAGCGGGCCGCTATGTAGAGACCGGTGGCCAGCCCGTTGAGGACGATGCCGGCGATCAGCAGCGGGATCCGGATCAGCAGACCGTGACCCTCGGGAACGGCGGCGAGTGCGGCGTCCATCGCGAGGCCCACCACGAACACATTGGAGACCGTGCCCAGCCCGGGGCGCTGCCGGATCGGGATCCAGAGCAGCAGCACGACCGCGCCGACGACGATCGAGACGACCCCCATGGTCAGCCCGGTCAGCTCCGCGAGCCCCTGGTGCAGCACGCCCCAGGGCTCCAGGCCGAGACCGCCCCGCACCAGCAGCGCCGCGCTCGCCCCGTACAGCGCGAGTCCGGCGTAGAGCTGTGTGAGCCTGCGGGGGAGCCGACGGCCATGGAGCCCCCGGCCGGTGGACCGCTTCCGGAAACGGATGGAACCGGAAAAGCCGGAGAAGGCTGACATGAAAAGGCCCCCTGGTGCGATGGTGGACTGGTGCGTGTCACTCTGTGGCTGGCTGGTAGACGCCAACCATGGCCAATTCAAGGAAGGTGGACTGATTTTCATGGCGCAGTGGACCTCGGCCGTCGGCGCGGCTCAGCTCGCCCGGCAGCTCACCACCCAGCAGCCCGCGCCCTCCGTGCCCGGCACCCGCAGGCCGCCCGCCTACCGCGCCCTCGCCGACGGCATCCGGCTGCTCGTCCTCGAAGGCCGGGTCCCCGTCGCCGCCCGGCTGCCCGCGGAACGCGAGCTGGCGCTCTCCCTGTCGGTGAGCCGTACGACCGTTGCCGCCGCGTACGAGGCACTGCGCGCCGAAGGTTTTCTGGAGTCCCGCAGGGGCGCGGGAAGCTGGACGGCCGTGCCGGCGGGCAATCCGCTGCCCGCACGCGGCCTGGAACCGCTGCCGCCCGAGTCCCTCGGCTCGATGATCGACCTCGGCACCGCCGCCCTGCCCGCCCCCGAGCCCTGGCTGACCCGGGCCGTCCAGGGCGCGCTGGAGGAACTGCCGCCGTACGCGCACACCCATGGCGACTACCCGGCCGGGCTGCCCGCGCTGCGGCGGATGCTCGCCGACCGCTACACCGGGCGCGGCATCCCCACCATGCCCGAACAGATCATGGTGACCACCGGAGCGATGGGCGCGATCGACGCGATCTGCCATCTCTTCGCGGGCCGGGGCGAGCGGATCGCGGTGGAGTCCCCCTCGTACGCGAACATCCTCCAGCTCATGCGCGAGGCGGGCGCCCGGCTGGTGCCGGTGGCCATGGCGGAGGGGCTGACCGGCTGGGACCTGGGGCGCTGGCGGCAGGTACTGCGCGAGGCCGCCCCCCGGCTCGCCTATGTGGTGGCCGACTTCCACAATCCGACGGGCGCGCTGGCCGACGAGGACCAGCGGCGGCAGCTCGTCGACGCGGCACGCTCGGCGGGCACGGTGCTCGTCGTCGACGAGACCATGTCGGAACTGCACCTGGACCCCGGCGCGGAGATGCCGAGGCCGGTCTGCGCCTTCGACCCGGCGGGCAGCACGGTCCTCACGGTCGGCTCGGCCAGCAAGGCGTTCTGGGCGGGGATGCGGATCGGCTGGGTGCGCGCGGCGCCGGACGTGATCCGCTCGCTGGTCGCGGCGCGCGCGTACGCCGACCTCGGCACCCCGGTACTGGAGCAGCTCGCCATCAACTGGCTGATGCGGACCGGTGGCTGGGAGGACGCGGTTGCGCTGCGCAGGGCGCAGGCGCGGGAGAACCGGGACGCGCTGGTGGCGGCGGTGCGCGAGCGGCTGCCCGACTGGGAGTTCGAGGTGCCGCGCGGCGGGCTGACCCTGTGGGTACGCACCGGCGGGCTCTCCGGCTCCCGGCTCGCCGAGGTGGGCGAACGGGTCGGGGTACGGGTACCGTCCGGGCCCCGCTTCGGGGTCGACGGGGCGTTCGAGGGGTATGTACGGCTGCCGTTCACCGTGGGCGGGCCGGTCGCCGTCGAGGCCGCCGCACGGCTGGCCGCCGCGGCGCGCCTGGTGGCGAAGGGCGCGAGCACCGGGACGGAGGCGCCGCGCACCTTTGTCGCCTGAGACCCGGCGCGGGGCCCGTCGGCTCTCAGCCCTGAGACCCGCGCGGGGCCCGTCGCTCTCAGCCCTCGGCGGGCACCGGACGGACGGGCGGCCTCGGCGTATGGACCGTTCCGAGCGACCGGTCCGGTTCGTGCACCTGGATCCGCTGCTGCTGTTCCCGCTCCTCCCGCTGCTCCGGTGACGGCGTCCGCTCCGGCGACGGCGCCGCGGACGGCGTCTCGTCGAACGGCGCCGGCCGCTCCGGGAGGAGGTCCAGGACCGCGCGGCGGTGTCGCTCGCTCGTCTCGTCGTCGTACGGATCGGGCGTCGCCGGGACCTGGATTCTGAGCACCGGGCCCGTACCGAGCCGCGCGTACCCCCGGCCGGGCGGGACGTCCGCCGTGGGCGTGGTGTGCGGCGGCATCCCGAGCACCGCTTCCACCTGCGGCGCCGCCACCGGCCCCAGGACCACCCGGGCGCGGGTGTGCGTGCGTACGGTCTCGTCCAGCGCGTCCAGATCGTCGAGCTGATCGGCGATCACCACCGTCACATGGGCGGCCCTGCCGTGGCGCAGCGGCACATGGAGCAGCTCCTGCGGATCCGGCCGCCCTTCGGCCTCCGCGAGCTGCCGGAAGACGCCCGGCCGGTCCACCAGGATCCACAGCGGCCGTTTGATGTCCTCGGGAGCGGGACGGCCCGACTGCCGGGCCTGGTTGGCGGCGATCAGCCGTCGCTCCGTCTCGTGCGCGGCCCACTCCAGCCCGGCCAGCGCTCCGGCCAGCCCGTACTCCACCGCGAGCACACCGGTGCGGCCGGTCATACAGGTGAACTCGCCCGTTCCGCTGCCCTCCACGATCAGCACGTCGCCGTGCCGGAGGGCCTGGAGGGCGATGGAGCGCAGCAGGCTGGTGACACCGCTGCCCGGCTGCCCCGCGACCAGCAGATGCGGCTCCGCCGAGCGCGGCCCGGTCCGCCAGAGCACCGGGGAAGCGTTCCGGTGCGCGTCGCCCACGACGACCGGCACGGTCCGCGGCACCGCCCCGTCGTCGGTGAAGCCGAGGACCGTCTCACCGGGGGCGGTGACGAAACGCTGGGCGGCGATCGAGGTGGTGAGGGCCGGCAGCACGGTCATCACAAGCTGGTTGGCCTCCTCGTGCCAGTCGAAGTGGTATTCACGTCCGCGTCCGGACTTGGCGTACAGCACCTGCTCGATCCGGGCGCGCGCCTCGGGCTCGCCGTCGGTGAAGTAGGCGGGATAGGCCAACTGGAGCCGGGTGAGCCGCCCGTGGGCGTCGAAGGCGTGCTCGCCGAACGCCTTGCTCCATTCCCCGCCATGGGCGAAGAGCGGACTCGGGTCCTCGGGAGCGGAGAGATACGGCACCAGCGCCTCGTACAGCGACTGGAGCCGCCGTGCCTCCGCCTCGTCGGGCCCGGTCCGCGCCGGCGGCGTACGGTCGCGCCCCTGCCAGGCGGCCACGCCCATCACCGTGACCAGGGCCAGCATCGGCCCGTACGGAATGAACGCGAGCACCAGCACACAGGCCGCGATCAGGAACAGCGCGGGACCGCGCCGGTCCTTGGGAGTGCCTGCCCACTTCTGGCGCCCCGCGGCGGCCAGCATCCGCAGACCCCGGGTGATGGTGATCAGCGGATGGAGAACGTCGGTGGCACCGTCGGCTGCCGTACGGGCCAGCTCACGGCCGCGCGCGATCCGGTCGCTGCCGCTGCTCAGAATGCGGGGGAGTGCTCGCCGGGCCACGAAGGTCTCCTGTGGGTGCGGAAAGGGGAGCGGGCCGGAATCAGAACTTGATCCCGCCCAGGAGACCGGCGAGGCTGGCGCCCCCGGCCGTGATGCTCGGGGCGATGGCGGTGCCCGCGAGATAGAAGCCGAAGAGGGAGCACACCATCGCGTGCGACGCCTTGAGTCCGTCCTTCCGGAAGAAGAGGAAGACGATGATTCCGAGCAGCACGACACCCGACACGGACAGAATCATGAGAGTTCTCCTGGTTGATGGGGACAGTCACCATGAGTTCTTCCAGAATCACGGAAAGTATCTATGCGATAAAAGGTGCAACGGAGTGAAATATCGGGTATTTCACTGCACTGGTCGACGCGGTGCCCCGCATGGCGCCGCAGTAGTCTGTCCGTCACTCGTACGGCGCAGATGCCGTACGTACCAGGTCAACAGCGTGAGAGGCGGTCCACCGATGAGCGAAACCCCGGATCCCGAGGTGGTGGCGCTGGCCACGAAGATCTTCGATCTGGCCAGGCACGGGGAGACCGGAGCGCTCACCGCGTACATCGACGCCGGAGTGCCCGTGAATCTCACCAACGACCGGGGCGACTCGCTTCTGATGCTCGCCGCCTACCACGGCCACGCCGGGACGGTGGCCGCGCTGCTGGAGCGCGGCGCCGAGGCCTCCCGCGCCAACGACCGCGGCCAGACCCCGCTCGCCGGCGCGGTCTTCAAGGGCGAGGACGAGGTCATCAGGACCCTGCTCGCCGGCGGCGCCGATCCGGCGGAGGGGACGCCCTCCGCCGTGGATACCGCGCGGATGTTTGGGAAGACGGACCTTCTGGAGCTGTTCGAAGCCAGGTGAGAGACGTCGTAAATGTGGTCGCGGTGGCGAAATGGCTGGGTCATCATGACGTCGGGCCCGCAGTGGGCCACCGACGAGAGGCAGGGAAGATGGTCTGCGCTGAGCGGGAGACGACGGGCGGCGGGGCATGTTGCCGCACGGTCTGAGCCCTGTCCGCCGGATGGTACGCGGCGGGCAGGGCCTGGACCCGAGAGGGCCGGCACCGTGTCGCGGTGCCGCGTCGCACCCCCGGTCGCGTCAACAGCTTGATGTGAGGCTTCTTCCATGTTCGATCCAGTCATAGCGCCGAGCGGCACGCTGCTCGGCCTGCTGCAGAGGGGCCGCGGTGACGGCACGCTGCACGCGCTCGCGGCGCCCCGTACGGAGGCGCTGGCCGCCCTGAACCACTGCGTACTGAACGACCCCAGGCACGACTGGCAGGTCGAGAACAGGTCGCTGTACTACGCGCGTCTCTACCTGGATCTGCACGGCGGACTCGACGCCGTCGACCGCCATCTCTTCGACGCCGAGGACCGGCTCGACACCGAGGAGTCACGGACCGGGCTCGCGCTCGCCGTCCTCGGCCACCTCGCCTCGTACGGCAGGCGCGACGCCCTGGAACTGCTCAGGCGGTACGCGGCGACCGGCGCCAACTGGGCCTGGGCGCTGGACGAACTGGCGCTGCGCGACGACGACACCGGACTGCGCTCACTGGCCGTACCGGTCCTCGCGCGGTTCCCCGCCACCCCCGAGGGCGACACCGAACTCGCCTCCGCCGTACGCGACGCCTTCGAGCCCCGGCCGTGGCGGCTGTGGGCCGACGATCCGCGGCAGGAGGTCGGCGCCCGGGTCAGGGCCGCCGGCGAACAGGGCTCGTTCGACCGCTGGCAGCGGCAGCTCCGGCCGAGCGGCCCACGGCCCGGCTGGAGCGTGGCGGCCGTCTTCGACTGGGCCCAGCAGGGCCTGGAGCGCGGCTCGGCGCTCCATGTGCCCGCGGCCCGCTGTCTGAGCGCGGTCGCCGGGCCCGAGGACCGGCCGCTGATCGTCGAGACCGCGCGCGGCGGACCGGACGGCGCCCGCAGCGCGGCGCTCCACTATCTCGCCGGGGCCGGTGACCCCGCCGTGCTCGACCTGATCGAGGCCGCCGCCGTCAGCCCGGACCGTACGGTCTCCGACGCGGCGGTCTCCGCCTTCGAGCGGATGTGCGGCGACGAGGCGGTCGACCGGGCCCGGGGCTGGGTGCACCGGCCCGACGCGCTCGGCGCGTCCGCGGCGGGCGTGCTCGCTTTCCGGGGCGGTACGCGCGACGCCCCGCTCGTGCTGGGCGCGCTGCGCGAGACCGTACGGGCCGAGGGGCCGGACGCGCCGCGGCTGTGGACGCTCGTCGACGGCGCGGGGCGGCTCGGGATCGTCTGCGCGGCGCCGGTGCTGCGCCATGTCTACCGGGAGACCGCCTCCTCCCAGCTCCGTGGCCGTACGGCCCGCGCCCTCGCCGCCACGGACCCCTCCTTCGCGACCGGGTTCGCCGTCGAATGCCTGTGGGACTGCGAGGAGACGACCAGAGAGGTCGCCGCGCTGCACGCCGAGACCGGCGATGTGCGGGTGGCGGAACGGCTGCGGCGGCTGGCCGCGGATCCGGCCGAGGAGGCCGAGGTGCAGACGGCGGTCCGCAGCCGGATCGGTCCGGACACGGCGACACGGTAGAGAGTCGCGGGCCGGGCGGTCATGAGCCCGGTCCGCGCGTGAAGAGCGTGAAGAGTCCGTGAAGAGCCCTAGGCCTGTGCGCTCGTACCTTCGTGGCCTCGGACCGGTTCGCTCGTAATCGGGTCATTCGTACTCGCTCGT
Organism: Streptomyces odonnellii; assembly: GCF_000981895.1. Lineage (GTDB taxonomy): Bacteria > Actinomycetota > Actinomycetes > Streptomycetales > Streptomycetaceae > Streptomyces > Streptomyces odonnellii. Next base: position 20,520 of record NZ_LATD01000166.1, read on the forward strand.
GCGGGACGCGCGGCGGATCGGTGTGCCCGGCGCGCCCCTTGGTGCTTCCGGTGCGGGAACCAAACCGGAACCCTGACCGTTCACTGTGGTGATGGGCGGGCCCGGCGGTCGCCCGCCTGCCGCGGACGCGAGGTTCCGAGCGGCCCGATGATCTCGCTCCGTAAGGGAACCGGCACGCTCTGTGCATGGCGATCGCTTGCTGAGTGCTGCCCGCGTTTAATGCTCACGGGACGTTCCCCACACGTCAAGATCCACGTTGGCAGGGACACGTTCGGTGGGACGAGAACACGAATATGCGTGTCGCCATAGTTACCGAGTCCTTCCCACCGGATGTCAACGGCGTAGCCCACTGCGCCCTCCAGACCGCCCGGCATCTCGCCGCCCGCGGCCATGACCCGCTCGTCATCGCCCCGTCAGTCGCCGGCGATGCCGAGATCGACGCACCGTGCCCCGTGGTACGCGTGCCCTCCGTGCCACTGCCCGGCTATCCGCAGGTGCGGGTGGCGCTGCCCAGCCGGCGGCTCGCGGCGACCATCACCGCCCACCGTGCCGAACTGGTCCACCTCGCGGGGCCGTTCGTGCTCGGCGTCCGCGGCATGACCGCCGCGTCGCGGCTCGGGGTGCCCGCCGTCGCCGTGTACCAGACCGATCTGGCCCACTACGCCCGTACGTACGTGGGCGCGGGCGAGGCGGCTGCGTGGCGCCGGATCCGCGCGGTGCACACCGCGGCCGACCGTACCCTCGCGCCTTCCAGCGCCGCCCTGCGCGATCTCACCGAGCACGGCATCCCGCGGGTACGGCTCTGGCCGCGCGGCGTGGACACCGTACGGTTCCGCCCCGAGCTTCGAGACGAGGAACTGCGCCGTCAGCTCGCCCCCAACGGGGAGCTGATCGTCGGTTATGTCGGGCGGCTCGCGCCCGAGAAGCATGTCGAACTCCTGGCGGGCGTCTGCGAACTGCCGGGTGTCCGGGTCGTGATCGTCGGGGACGGCCCCAGCGAGACCTCGCTGCGGAGCACGCTGCCCGGCGCGGTCTTCCTGGGCCGTACCACCGGTGACGCGCTGGCCCGTACCTTCGCCTCGTTCGACCTGTTCGCGCACACCGGGCCGTACGAGACCTTCTGCCAGACCGTGCAGGAGGCCATGGCCAGCGGGGTGCCGGTGATCGCGCCCGCCGCGGGCGGACCGCTCGACCTGGTCGACGACGGGCGCACCGGCACACTGGTCGCGCCGCTCGACGCCGATGCCGTGACCCAGGCGGTACGGGACCTCGCGCACGCGCCCGCGCTCCGCGAGGCCTACGGGCGCGCGGCACGGACCACCGTGGAGGGCAGGACCTGGGCCGTCGTCGGCGACCAGCTCATCGACCACTACCACGAGGTCATCGGCGCGCGTACGGCGGTGGTCGCGTGAGCGGCTTGCGCATCGTACGGCTGGCCAACTTCGTCACCCCGGCCTCGGGCGGGCTCCGTACCGCGCTCCAGGAGCTGGGCAGCGGGTATCTCGCGGCCGGGCACGAGCCGGTGCTGATCGTGCCGGGGGACCGGGAGTCGGACGAGGACACCGTGCAGGGCAGGGTGATCACCCTGCCCGGTCCGGTCATTCCGGGCACCGGCGGCTATCGGGTGCTGACGGGCCGTCGGCGGCTGCGGCAGGTGCTCGAATCGCTCGGACCCGACCGGATCGAAGTCTCCGACCGGACCACCCTGCGGTGGACGGGGGAGTGGGCGCGGCGCCACCGCGTGCCCTCGGTGATGGTCTCGCACGAGACGGCGGACGGAGTGCTGCGGACCTGGGGCGTGCCCGGGATGGCCGCCGAGCGGACCGCGGACCGGCTCAACATGCGGAGCGCCTGGGCGTATTCGCGGATCGTGTGCACCACGGAGTGGTCGGAGCGCGAATTCCTGCGGATCGGCGCCCGCAACGTGGTGCGCGCGCCGCTCGGGGTCGATCTGAAGCGGTGCAGGCCGGAGCGGCGCAGCGAGGCACTGCGCGCCCGGTACGCGCGCGGCGCGGACGTACTGCTGGTGCTCGGCTCGCGGCTCTCGGTGGAGAAGCGGCCCGGCGCGGCGCTGGACGCGCTCGTGGAGCTGCGCGACCGGGGCGTACGAGCGGTGCTGGTCGTCGCGGGCGAGGGCCCGCTGCGGGCCGGACTGGTCCGCAAGGCGCGGGCGCTGCGGCTGCCCGCGCTGTTCCTCGGGCATGTGGCCGACCGCGAGTCGATGGCCGACCTCCAGGCCGCCGCCGACATCTGCCTGGCGCCGGGTCCGGCCGAGACCTTCGGACTCTCCGCGCTGGAGGCGCTGGCCTGCGGTACCCCGGTCGTGCCGAGCGCGTCGTCGGCGCTGCCCGAGGTGATCGGGGACGCCGGGGTGGCCGCGATCGACAGCGCGGTGTCCTTCGCCGACGCGATCCAGGAGCTGCTGACCCGCCCGGAGGACGCCCGCCGCGCCGCGGCCCGCGCCCGCGCGGAGCTTTTCAGCTGGGACAACGCGGTGGCCGGCTTCCTGGCCGCGCACGACGCCCCGATGCTGAACAAGGTCCCCTCGCAGATCCGCCGCCCGGACGGAGCCCAGAGATGACCCGCGGCGCGGACATCGCGGACCCGGTGCCGGACGGAGAGTGCGCGGGGACACAGCCGCGCATCTTCGTACGAGGCGCCGACCAGCCCGCTCTTCCGGACCCCCGGGACCAGTCGGCCCCGGGCCGCCCGGCCGACGTGCCGGCCCCGCCCGGCGGCGACGCCGTACGCGCGCAGGTGCCCGCCGACGGTGCCGCCGGTACGGCCCGCCCCGTTGAGGCGGTCGCGCCGGGATTCGGCGACGGTACGACCCGATCGGATCGGGCGGAGTCGGCCGACTCGCCGGTCCTCGACGGCGGCCCGGCGGGGACGACGCGCGTCGGCAGTTCTACGACGGTGGCCCCGGCCGTCCGGCCGGGTGCGACGGAAACGGGCGCTTACGACGGCGGCTCCAGCGGCCCAGCGGCCGGGCTGTCGGCGGCGAGCGACATCACGGGCGTTCCGCGCCAGCGGAGCCGTGATGCCGGGGCGACGGCAGTCGTTCCGGGCCCGTCCGGACCCGTACCGCCGCCGTCGGCGTCCGGTGTCGGGATGTCGGTCGCGGGCGTCGCCGGGGCGACCGCGCAGCCGACGGTCGATGCCGGGGCGTTGGACGGCGGCGGCGCCGGCGGGGCAGCGGTCACGAACGTACCGTCGCAGCCGGCGCACGGCGTCGAGTCGTCGGTCGCCGGGGCCGTCGCGCCCGCCAAGGCGGTCGGCGTCCGGGCCGAGCAGCGGCGGGGCAAGGGGCTGGTCATGTCGCCGCGCGCTCTGCGGTTCGCCGCGTTGGGGGACTCGCTCACCTCCGGCGTCGGTGACCCCGTCGACGGCGGGTGGCGCGGGTGGGCCGCGTTGCTCGGTGGAGCGCTCGGGCCCGCCCGGGCGGCCGGGGCCGGGGGCGAGAGCCCCGTACGGTTCCACAACTTCGCCGTCAGCGGCGCCCTGACCCGCGATGTCGAGGAGGAGCAGGTCCCCGCGGTCCTCGACTTCGGCCCCGACATCGCCTCCGTCGTCGTCGGCGTCAATGACACGCTCCGCTGCGCCTTCGACATCCAGGACATAGCCCAGCGCCTCGACCGCGCCTGCGCGGCCCTCGCCGCCCGCGGCGCCGTCCTGCTGACCACCTGTCTGCCCGACCCCGGGAGCATGCTCGGACTGCCTCTGCCGCTCGCCCGTCCCCTCGCCCGCCGCCAGCGCGCGCTCAACGCCGTCGTGCACGCCCTGGCCGCCCGCTACGACACGATCCATCTCCATATGGCCGACGCCGCCTGGGTCGGCGACCGGTCGCTGTGGAGCGCCGACCGGCTGCACCCCGGAGAACGCGGCCACCGCATGATCGCCGCGCGTTTCCACGCACCGCTCGCCGCGCGCGGTCTCGCCATCGGCCCTCCGCCGTCCCTGGAGGCCGACCAGGCCCCGCCCAGCCGCGCCGCCGTCATGTTGTGGCTCGCCACCAAGGGGGCCGGCTGGGTGGCGCGCCGCTGCCAGGACCTCCTGCCGGAGCTGCTGCGGCTCGCGGGCGACGAGGTACGGCACTGGGCCCGCGGCACCAGCGCCCGTCTCGACGCCCACGCCGAACAGGCCCTCTCCCGGGCCCTCGCCACCCTGTCCCCGCTCTCCGCACCGCTCGCACCGCTGTCGCCAGGTGTCCCGCTTGCGAGAATGGGGGAATGACCGGGCGCTGGGAATTCTGGATCGACCGGGGCGGCACCTTCACCGATGTGGTGGGCAGGCGCCCCGACGGAGAGCTGGTCACCAGGAAGCTGCTCTCGCACCACCCCGAGCGGTACCGGGACGCGGCGGTCGCCGGTATCCGGCTGCTGCTCGGTCTCGGTCCGCGGGACCCGGTCCCGTCCGACCGGATCGCCCTCGTGAAGATGGGGACGACCGTCGCCACGAACGCGCTCCTTGAGAGACGTGGTGAGCCGACCGTCCTCCTCATCACCGAGGGCTTCCGGGACGCCCTGCGGATCGCGTACCAGAACCGGCCCCGGCTGTTCGACCGCAGGATCGTGCTCCCCGAAGCGGTGTACGACCGAGTCGTCGAGGTCCCCGAGCGGGTCGACGCGCACGGCGCGACCGTACGGCCCCTCGACACCGGCACCGTCACCGAGCGGCTCCGCGAGGCCCACCGTGACGGCTTCCGCAGCGCCGCCGTCGTCCTGATGCACGGCTACCGCCACCCCGCGCACGAGAGCGCCGTCGCCGAGGCCGCGCGCGTCGCGGGATTCACGCAGGTGAGCTGCTCGCACGAGGTCAGCCCGCTGATCAAGCTGGTGCCGCGCGGCGACACCACCGTCGTGGACGCCTATCTCTCCCCGATCCTGCGCCGCTATGTCGACGAGGTCGCCCAGGAACTGCGCGGAATCCGGCTGATGTTCATGCAGTCCAACGGCGGCCTGCGGGAAGCCGCCCACTTCCGCGGCAAGGACGCCGTCCTCTCGGGCCCGGCCGGCGGAGTCGTCGGCATGGCCCGTACGGCACGGCAGGCGGGCTTCGAGCGGGTCATCGGCTTCGACATGGGCGGCACCTCCACCGATGTCTCGCACTACGCGGGCGAGTTCGAGCGGGAGCTCGGCACCCAGGTCGCCGGGGTCCGGATGCGCGCCCCCATGATGAACATCCACACCGTCGCGGCGGGCGGCGGCTCCGTCCTGCACTTCGACGGCCAGCGCTACCGTGTGGGACCCGACTCCGCGGGGGCCGAGCCGGGCCCGGCCTGCTACCGGCGCGGCGGCCCGCTCACCGTCACCGACGCCAATGTGATGCTCGGCCGTGTCCAGCCCGCCCACTTCCCGGCCGTGTTCGGCCCGCACGGAGACCAGCCCCTGGACACCGAGGTGGTACGACGGCGCTTCGAGGAGCGCGCCGAGGAGGTCCGGAAGGCCACCGGTGTCGCCCGTACCCCCGAGGAGGTCGCGGCCGGCTATCTGGAGATCGCCGTCCTGAACATGGCGAACGCCGTCAAGAAGATCTCCGTGCAGCGCGGCCGCGACATCACCCGCTACGCACTCACCAGCTTCGGCGGCGCCGGCGGACAGCACGCCTGCGCGGTCGCCGACGCGCTCGGGGTGGACACCGTGATCGTGCCGCCGCTCGCCGGGGTCCTCTCCGCGTACGGCATCGGCCTCGCCGACGCCACCGCCATGCGTGAACAGTCCGTCGAGGCCGAGTTGACCGAGGAGACGCTGCGCCGGGTGCGCGAGCTGTGCGGCTCGCTCGTCGCGCGCACCCGCGCCGAACTGCGCGCCGACTCCGTCCCCGACGCGGCGATCAGCACGCGCGCGCGGGTGCTGCTGCGGTACGCGGGTACGGACGCGAGTCTGCCGGTCGCGCTGGACGGGGTGGCGGCCATGGCCGGGGCGTTCGAGGACCAGCACCGTGCGCGCTATGCCTTCACGATGGACAAGCCGCTGGTCGTGGAGGCCGTATCGGTGGAGGCCGTGGGGACTTCGGGGCCGTCCGCTCCGTACACCCCCCGGCGCTCCGACGGCCGGCCGGAACGGACCGAACCGATCGCCGACGCGGAACCCATGGCCGACGCGGAACCGATCGCTGGCGTGGAACCGTTCGCCTCCGTAAGGATGTTCAGCGAAGGCCGTGTCCACGACACCCCGCTCCACCGCAGGGACGATCTGCGTCCCTCCGACACCGTGACCGGCCCCGCCGTGATCGTCGAGGCCGACGCCACGACCGTGGTCGAGCCCGGCTGGCGGGCGACCGCCGGCGAGTACGGACATCTGCTGCTCACACGCGTACGGCCGCGCCCCTCGCGGACCGCCGTCGGCACGGATGTGGATCCCGTGCTGCTTGAGGTGTTCAACAACCTCTTCATGGCGATCGCCGAGCAGATGGGCGTACGCCTGGAGAACACCGCCCATTCCGTCAACATCAAGGAGCGGCTCGACTTCTCCTGCGCCCTCTTCGACGCCGAGGGCAACCTCATCTCCAACGCGCCCCACATCCCCGTCCACCTGGGCTCCATGGGCGAGTCGATCAAAGAAGTCCTGCGGCGCAACGAGGGCACCCTGCGGCCGGGCGATGTGTACGCCATCAACGACCCGTACCACGGCGGCACCCATCTGCCCGACGTGACCGTTGTGACGCCGGTCTTCGACACGGCCGGTGAGCGGCTGGACTTCCTGGTGGCCTCACGCGGCCACCACGCCGAGATCGGCGGCATCAACCCCGGCTCCATGCCCGCCTTCAGCAGGACCGTGCACGAGGAGGGCGTCCTCTTCGACAACTGGCTGCTCGTCAGGGACGGCCGGTTCCGCGAGGCCGAGACCAGGCGTCTGCTCACCACCGCGCGGTATCCGTCCCGCGACCCCGACACCAACCTCGCCGACCTGCGGGCCCAGATCGCCGCGAACGAGAAGGGCATCGCCGAACTGGCCCGTATGGTCGACCAGTTCTCCCTGCCGGTCGTCCAGGCCTATATGGGACATGTACGGCGCAACGCCGAGGAGTCCGTACGCCGGATCCTCGCCGACTTGGACGACGGCTCGTACCGCTACGAGACCGACGGCGGCGCGGTGATCGAGGTCGCGCTGCGCGTCGACCGCGCGGCCAGGAGCGCCGTCCTCGACTTCACGGGCACCTCCCCGCAGCTCCCGGGCAATTTCAACGCGCCCACATCGGTGGTGATGGCCGCCGTGCTCTATGTCTTCAGGACGCTCGTGGCCGACGACATCCCGCTCAACAGCGGCTGTCTCGAACCGCTGGAGGTCCGCGTGCCGGACGGCTCGATGCTGGCGCCCGCCTACCCGGCGGCGACCGTCGCGGGCAATGTGGAGACCTCGCAGGCCGTCACCGGCGCGCTCTACGCGGCCCTGCGCGTGCAGGCCGAGGGCTCGGGCACGATGAACAACCTCACCTTCGGCAATGACCGGGTGCAGTACTACGAGACCGTGGCCGGCGGTTCCGGCGCGGGCGACGGGTTCGACGGCGCCGACGCCGTACAGACCCATATGACCAACTCCCGGCTCACCGACCCCGAGGTGCTGGAATGGCGCTATCCGGTACGGGTCGACGCCTTCGCCGTACGGGACGGCAGCGCCGGGCCGGGCCGGTGGCACGGCGGCGACGGCGTCGTCCGCCGGATCCGTTTCCTGGAGCCCATGACGGTCGCACTGCTGACCGGCCACCGCAGGATCCCCCCGTACGGCATGGCCGGCGGCGGCCCGGGCGCGCTCGGCGCCGACGAGGTGGAGCACGCCGACGGCACCGTCACCCCGCTGCGGGGCGTGGACTCGGCGGAGGTCGGCCCCGGGGACGTACTGGTCATGAGGACACCGGGCGGCGGCGGTTACGGCACGGCTCCCTCGTAACTGTCCGGGCCGCGCAGCCCGGTGGGAGTGCTGTCGCCCGTGCCCGCTTCAGCGCCGTACGGGAACGAACCGTACGGGCGTGCCGGGCGCCGCCTGCGCCGCCGCCGGGAGGTCCCGCTCCAGGACGACCGCGACCACCGGATAGCCGCCGGTGGTCGGATGGTCGGCGAGGAACACCACGGGACGCCCGTCCGGAGGGACCTGCACCGCCCCGGTCACCATGCCCTCGCTGGGCAGTTCGTCCGGTACGGCGCGTTCCAGCGGCGGGCCCTCGGTGCGCAGCCCGATGCGGTTGCTCGCGGACGACACCCGGTAGCCGCGGGTGGCCAGGGTGCGCAGGGCGCCGGCGCCGAACCAGTCGTCGCGGGGGCCGAGCCGTATCCGCAGGACCAGTTCGGCCGGCGGCGACGGAACGGGCGTCCAGTCCACCGGTGCCGCCCGGCCCGCCGGCGGACCCAGTGGTACGGCCTCGCCGTCCCGCAGCGGCGCGGGTCCGAGGCCCGACAGCAGATCCGTGGACCGGCTGCCCAGCACCGGTTCCACCGCGATCCCGCCGCCGAACGCCACATAGGCGCGGAGACCGTGGACGGCGGGGCCGATATCGAGGACCGCGCCCGCGGGGACCCGTACGGCAGCGCCCCAGGCCACCGGCCGCCCGTCCACGGACACCGTGCACGGCGCGCCGGTCACCGCCACGACGGCCGGGCGGCGCGGCCGTACCGCGCATCCGGTGACCGTCGTCTCCAGCGCCGCGGCGCCCGCGGGATTGCCCACCAGCCGGTTGGCCAGCCGCAGTGCGGGCGGATCGAGCGCTCCCGAGCGCGGTACGCCCAGATGGGCATGCCCGTACCGGCCCAGATCCTGCACCGTGGTCAGCGCCCCGGCGCGGACGACCCCGAAGGCCCGGTCCGTCACGAGGCGGCCATACCGTCGTCCACCGGCACGAACCTGACCCGGGTCCCCGGCGTGAGCAGCGCGGCGGGCGCGCGCTCCGGGTCCCAGAGGACCGTGTCCGTCGTCCCGATGAGCTGCCAGCCGCCTGGCGAGGAGCGCGGATACACCCCGGTGTACGGTCCCGCCAGCCCGACGGAGCCCGCGGGCACGGCCGTACGCGGAGTGGCCCTGCGCGGTACGGAATACCGCTCCCCGAGCCCGGTCAGATAGCCGAAACCGGGCGCGAACCCGCAGAAGGCGACGCGGAATTCGGCCGCCGAGTGGATCCGTACGACGTCGTCCTCCCGCACCCCCCACAGCGCCGCCACATCCGCCAGATCGGGACCGTCGTACCGGACCGGCAGCGCGACGGTCTCCTCCGCGCGCCCGAGCGGTGCCCGGCTCCGCCAGCCGTCGAGCCCCGCCGCGAAGCCGGCCGGATCGTCAAGACCGTCGAGCAGGACGGTACGGGCCGCGGGCACTATCTCGCCGACCGGCGGCAGGGTGCCCTCGGCGCGGCGGCGCAGCAGTTCCGCGTGGAACGCCTCTGTCGCCTCGCCATCGGCCAGTTCGACCAGCAGCGCCCGTTCGCCGACCGGCAGCGCCCTCATACGAACGCCTCCACCCGGACGCCGGAGGCCTCCAGCTGGCCGCGCACCCGCCGGGCCAGACCGACCGCGCCCGGGGTGTCGCCGTGCACACACAGCGACCGGGCCCGGACCGCGACGGACTGCCCGCACCGCGAGGTCACCACCCCGAACCGGGCCATGGAGACGGACCGTTCGACCACGGCCGAGGCGTCCGTGATCACAGCGCCGTCCTGCCCGCGCGGCACCAGCGTGCCCTCCGGGGTGTACGCCCGGTCGGCGAACGCCTCGGTGACGACGGGCAGTCCGGCCTTCTCCGCGTGCTCGTGCAGCCGGGAGCCCGGCAGTCCGAGCACCGGCAGCCGCTCACCGCTGAGCATGATGCCCTCGACGACGGCCTCGGCCTGCTCCTCGTCGCGTACGACCCGGTTGTAGAGCGCGCCATGCGGTTTGACATAGGAGACCCGGGCACCCGCCGCCTTCGCGAACACCTCCAGCGCGCCGATCTGGTAGGCGACTTCGGCGGCCAGCTCGTCCGTCGGCACCTCCATGGACCGGCGGCCGAACCCCGCCAGATCGCGGTACGAGACCTGGGCGCCGATCCGTACGCCGCGCTCCACCGCCCAGTCGCACACCCGCCGCATGGTCGCGGGGTCGCCGGCGTGGAACCCGCAGGCCACATTGGCGCTGGTGACGACGGAGAGCAGCGCCTCGTCCTCGGTCAGCCGCCAGCGGCCGAAGCCCTCGCCGAGGTCGGCGTTGAGATCGATGGACGCCCAGGTCATGAAGCCACCTTCCGATCGGATCCAGTCGGTTTCGTCAGAGCAGCTCGCGCCCGCGCGTTTCGGGCAGACCGAGCAGCGCGACCACGGCGAGACCGTAACCGACGGCGCCGAAGACCAGCGCGCCGCCGACCCCCCAGCTCGTGGCCAGAAAACCCACCACGGTGGGGAAGACCGCGCCCACGGCCCGGCCCGTGTTGTACGTGAACCCCTGGCCCGTACCGCGTACCGCCGTCGGATACAGCTCGCTGAGGAACGAGCCGAAGCCACTGAAAATGGCCGACATGCAGAACCCGAGCGGGAATCCGAGAACCAGCAGCCAGCCGTCCGCCGCGGCCGGGAGATTGACGTAGGCGAGGATCGCGAGCCCGGAGAGCACCGCGAAGATCGCCACGTTCTTCTTCCTGCCGAGCCGGTCGGTGAGATAACCCCCGGTCAGATAGCCCGTGAAGGCGCCGGTGATCAGGAAGGTGAGATAGCCGCCGGTACCGATGACCGTGAGGCCCCGGTCGGACTTCAGATAGGTCGGCACCCAGGTGGCGAGCGTGTAATAGCCGCCCTGGACACCGGTGGACAGCAGGGTCGCGAAGAAGGTCGTACGGAGCAGGTCGCCGCGGAAGATGGCGCCGAACGAGCCCTTCTCCGCGCTGGTCCTGCGCTGTTCGGCCGCCGCCGGGGCGTCGCTGACGTTCCGGCGTACGTACACGATCAGCAGCGCGGGCAGCGCGCCCGTCCAGAACATCACCCGCCAGGCGGTGTCCGCGTCCAGGAACTGGAACACCAGGGTGTAGACGACGACGGCGAGTGCCCAGCCGGCCGCCCAGGCGCTCTGGACGGCGCCGAGCGTACGGCCGCGGTGCTTGCCGGACGCGTACTCGGCGACCAGGATCGCGCCGACGGCCCACTCGCCGCCGAAGCCCAGGCCCTGAAGTGCGCGGAAGACCAGCAGGGTCTCGTAGTTGGGCGCGAAACCGCAGAGCACCGTGAAGACCGCGTAGGTGATCACCGTGATCATCAGGGCCTGCACCCGGCCGATCCGGTCGGCGAGCACCCCGGCGACCGCGCCGCCCACCGCGGAGACCACGAGCGTGACGGTGGTGAGAAGTCCGGTCTGGCCGCTGTCGAGACCGAAGTAGGCGGCGATCGCCACCATGCTCAGCGGCAGGGTGAAGAAGTCGTAGGAGTCCAGGCCGTAGCCGCCGAACGCGCCCGCGAACGCGCGGCGCCCCTGCGGTCCCAGTGCCCGCAGCCACGCTGACGCACCGGTGTCGTCGGGGAGTTCGTCCTTGTCCAGACGTGCTTGGGTCGTGCTCATCTGCACCTCGCAGGAGGGTGAGTGTGCTGGGACCGTGAGCCGTTTTCACCGTAGGGGATTGTTCAACGATCCGACAAGGCTCATGTTGTTTCGTTCTTGCTTCTACGATGAGTCCAGGACGGGGGCCAGACCGGACGGACTCAGGGAGAGAGCGCTGTGGGGACGAGCGGGACCGAACTCGGCGAACTGGCGGACGACCGCCCGCTGCTGGGCCGTACGAGCACGGCGGAGCGGGTCGCGGACATCCTGCGGACCCGGATCGCGGAGGGCTACTTCCCGCCGGGGGAGAAGCTGTCCGAGGACGCCATCGCCAAGGCCCTGGCCGTCTCGCGCAACACCTTGCGCGAGGCGTTCCGGCTGCTCACGCACGAGCGGCTGCTGGTCCATGAACTCAACCGGGGGGTCTTCGTCCGGGTGCTCGCGGTCGAGGACGTCGAGGACATCTACCGCACCCGCCGGCTGATCGAGTGCGCGGTGGTACGGGGGCTGGACGGGCCGCCGTTCCCGGTGGACGGACTGGAGAAGGCGGTCTCGGAGGGCGAACAGGCGGCACGCGAGGAGATCTGGAAGGGCGTCTCGACGGCGAACATCCACTTCCACCGCGAACTGGTCGCGCTGGCGGGCAGCGCGCGCACCGACGAACTGATGCGCGGGGTCCTGGCGGAACTGCGGCTCGCCTTCCACGTGGTGGACGATCCGCGGGGCCTGCACGAGCCGTATCTCGTACGGAACCGGCAGCTCCTGGAGTCGCTCAAGTCGGGGGACAGGGACGGTACGGAGCGGATGCTGGCGGCGTATCTGGACGACTCGCGCGAACGGCTGGTGGCGGTGTACGCGGGGCTGGTGGCGGAGGACGGGACGGAGTCCGGCTGACGCTCCGCGCGATCGGTGCGTGCGATCGGTGCGTGCGATCGGTGTGCGCGGCCGGTACGCCGGGGGCCGGGGGGCCGTGGCGGAGGCATGGCCGGTACGCGTGGCCGGTTACGGCATCCCGGGGCACGGTCGCTTCCGCACCGTTTCGACCGATGTCAGTGCGAGGACCTAATCTGTGCCACGTGACTTCGCACGCCTCGACGGACTCCGTTCCGCCCCAGCTCAGCGCGGGGCCGCGGCCCGCGCAGGGCCCGGCCGCCGACGAGGGGCTCGCGCGGCGGCTGCGCGCGCTCGCGTGCACCGCGCCGCTGCACGACCTGGACACCCGCAAGGCCAATCTCGCGGGCGAGTACGCGATATACGGCATGGCGGAGGTCGCGCTCGCCGCGATCGATCTGGTCACTCTGAACATGGACTTCGACACCGGCGCCGACCACGAGCAGATAGTGGGCAGGCTCCTGCCCCGTATCGCCGCCCAGGCACCGGGCCGTCCGGCCGCCGAACACGAGCGGGTGGCGCGCTGGGTGCTGGAGAACCTGATCAATGTCGGCAGCGTGGACCGCGGATTCCGCGCGGTCTACGGCACCTTCGGCACCGACGGCGTCTACACCCGCAGGGACTACGACTTCAAGCTCATCGAGGAAGTCCCGGGCCACGGCGGCAGCGTGTATCTCCGTACGACCGACGAGGCGGTCAATGTGCTGGTCGGCGCGCTCGACACGGATGTCACCAGCGCGCAGATCGCCGCCGAGGTCAAGCTGGAGGTGCTGATCAACAGAGGCAGGCTCGCCGACGCGCAGCTCGCCGCGGAGCAGGCGCGCTACCGCACCGTGCAGTACGCGGAGACCCTCCGCCGCACGCTGGAGGCGACCCGGCGCAATGTACGGGCGGTCGACTGGCTCAACTCCGTACCCGACCTGATCGACGAGGCGCTGAACCATGTCGCCGACCGCTACCGCCACGAGAACGCGATCCTGACCAATATCCGCAAGGCGCGCGACGAGGCCGAGACCGGCGCCGACCCCAGGACGGCGGAGCACAAGCGGCGCGCCGCCGAGCTGGTCGACATCGTCAAGGACTGCATCCGCCGGCACACCCAGCTCCAGTCCCGGCTGCTGGAGGCAGGCCCGCTCTTCCGCGCCGAACAGGACCGGCAGGCCTTCGCACGGCCCACGGCCCATACCGGCCTCGACCTGTACGGGCAGCTCGTCGCACCACTGCTGCCGCTGCCGGTCGAGCGGGCGACGCGCGTGACGGACGCGTTCTTCGCCCGGGGCACCGGGCTGCGCACGCCCGCGTCCGTGCGGGTCGGCGATCTGATCGACCTGCTGCTCACACCGCCGCTGGAACGGGAGCACCTCGGCGCGGAGATGCCGGAGCCGGACCTGATCGCGACCCCGGACGACAGCCGCTTCAGCGAGGAGCAGCTCGCGAACGCGAAGGCCCTGCTCGACCTGGAGCACGACGCCCCGCGCCGCCTCTCCGGCCTCCTGTCGGACGCCCGCCGCTCCGACCCCGAACTTCCGTACCTGGTGGCGCTCCTGGCCATCCACGCGGCGAGCCCCCCGGTGGGCACGGCGCACCGTCAGGGCGAGGAACGCCTGCTGTTCGCGGTGGACGACGGGACGCCGCTGGAGGACCCGGAGTTCGGCGGGGCGGACCTGATAGTGGGCGTGGCACGGTTGGGGGTGGCGTAGGTGTGTGGCCGGACGGGACGGGTCCCCGGCGCCGGGGCGGCCGGCACCGGAGTGCGAGGCGCGCCTGCGGCGCGGGGTCCGGCGGGTGGTGCCGGGTGCCGGTGCCGGGGGGCATTTCCAGCCCGTCCGGCGATTGAGGACGGAACCGGTGACCCCGGTGCCGGGGGGCAGAATCAAGCCCGTCCGGCGATTGAGGACGAAGCGGCCACCGGGCGCTCCCGGTAGCCCCCCACAGACACAGGAGCCCGCACCCCGTGAGTGAGCAGCACCCCAAAGGCACGGGCACCGGTAGCGATACCGGCGTCGCGCCCGCCGTCCCCACCCCCCTCAC
>NZ_LATD01000167.1 GCF_000981895.1 Streptomyces odonnellii
GTGGAGGTACCGGCGGGGGCGCGGGCCGGCGCAGGGCGCCCGTCGTGTGGAGCGGCAAGTCGGCGCCGGGCGACCCGGGCGCCACCGGGCTCCTCCAGGCCGTACGGAACTCCGCCACGCCGCCCGCGGGCTATCGCGACACGCACGACGCGCGGACCGTACCGGGCGGCGGCCGGCCCGGCGCACCCGGGCGGCCGGGTCCGTCGGGTCCGGCCGGCGCCTCGGGCGTGTCGGGCGCGGGGACGCCGGGAGCGCCGGGCGTGTCGGGGGCGTCGGGACGGGCGTACGACTACGACGCGGGCGCCACGCAGGTCATCCCGCGGCTCGACCTCGACGGCGACGCCACGGTGGCGACCCCGGTGGTCGGAAGCCAGGGCCATGGGCGGGGAGGCCAGGGGCATGGACGCGGCCGTGGCTCCGGTGCGGGGCACGCGGCCCGTACCGGTGTGGGGCCGCTGCTGCCGCCCATGCGGCAGGCGGTCGGCGCGTACGACACGCCCGGCCCGGAGGCGGAGCCCGAACCGTATCCGGAGGCGTACCGCGAGCCGTACGCCGAGACCGGCACCGATGCCGGCACCGACGCGTACGAACTGGACGACCTGTACGACGAGAGGCACGACCACCGCTCGCGCGCCGGGCGGTACGGCGCCACCGGCACCCGGGTCGGTGACACGGCAGGCGTCCGGCACGCCTACTACCCGGGCCGCCGTATGAACCTCGGCGTGGTGCTGCTCCCGCTCCGCGTCTTCCTCGGCTTCATCTCCATCTACGCCGGCATGGGCAAGCTCTGCGACCCCGTCTACTTCGACGGCGGCGAGCGCGGCTCCATGGTCACCTGGCTCTCCTCGCTGCACCCCTGGGCCCTCGCGGAACCCCTGCGGGACTTCGCGCTCTCGCACCCGGTCGGCGCGGGCCTCAGCGTCGCCTTCCTCCAGATCGTGGCCGGCGTACTGACCGTCCTCGGCCTCTGGCAGCGGGTCGCCGCCTGCTTCGGCGCGCTGCTGTCGGCGGCGCTGCTGCTGACCGTGAGCTGGCGGACCGTTCCGGCGTACGACGCGCCCGACATCATCTACCTGGCCGCCTGGTCCCCGCTGATCATCGCGGGCGCGCCGGTCTACTCCGTGGACGGGCGACTCGCCGGCGAGGCCTGGCGTACGCTCGGGCCGCGCTCCGAGATCTGGGACCTGCGGCGCCGGGTCCTGCGCCGCGGCGGGCTCGTCGCGACCGTCGTCATCGGGCTGACGCTGCTGGTCGGTTCGGTGCTGGGCGGCGCCGTACGGTCCTCGGACATGGTGACCGTACCGGGCCCGGACACCGACCCGGTCAACCAGCTTCCGGGCGAACCGCTGCCCCGGAAACCGGGCGAGGGCGGTCGCAGCGCCTCCGGTACGCCCAGCAGCGGCGGTACGACCGAAGGCCGGCCGTCCGAACCGTCCGCGACCCGGTCGGGCACCCCCGAGGCCCAGCGGCCGGCGCAGGGCGGTGGCGGCTCCGTACCGGAGACGGGCGGTGCGACCAGCACCGGCCAGAGCCAGCAGCGACAGCCCAGCCAGCAGACCCAGGGCACCGGCCGCCAGGCCCCGCAGACGGCCGAGCAGGCCCCGCCACCGTCCAGCACCCAGGGCGGCGGCCCGTCCACCACGGGCGGCGGCGCGGGCGACGGCAGTACGGGAGCGGGCAGCGGCGACGGCGGAGGATCGAGCACGGGCGGCTCGACGTCGGGCGGCGGCAACCACAACCCGATCGGGGGGCTGCTGGGCTGAGGGCTATAC
>NZ_LATD01000168.1 GCF_000981895.1 Streptomyces odonnellii
ACCGCACCCCGCACAACCGGCCACCAGCCGTACCGCCACACCATCCCGGACGAGGCATACCTGAAGGGGCAACAGTTCTGATGACAGAGCCCCAGACCCTCGCCAGCGACAAGGTGATGGCCCGCTTCCAGGAAGCCCTGGACCGCCGCGGCCTCGCTGTCGCGCCCGGCCCCATCGATGACACACCCACCCCCGACGAGCCCGGCCACCCTGAGTACCACCGCCTTCGCCGGGCCGAATGGGCTCTCAGCCGCTGGGAAACCGCTACCCCCCGCCGCTACCGCCAGGCCACCGCCACCCACCCAGACGTCATCGCCTGGGCCAACCGCACGATCAACGACTTCGACAACGCAGGGGTCCTGTTGCTTTTCGGCTCCATCGGCACCGGCAAAACCCACCAGGCGTACGGCGCACTCCGCCACATCGCAGCCGCAGGCCTCCCGCACTACTCGCTCATCGCCACCACCGCCGCTGACATGCACGGCAACCTCCGCGTACACAACGGCGACCAGCAGCACGACATTGAACGCGAACTCGCCCGCTACTGCCGCGTCCCACTGCTCTTCATCGACGACATCGACGTCTTCAAGCCGTCGGAGACAACCGAGCAGAACATGTTCCGACTGATCAACGAGCGCTACAACGAGTGCCGCCCCGCGATCTTCACCAGCAACCTCCTGGTCCGCAATCCCGACGGCGGCCCCGACCTAGCCAGCGTCCTCGGCGACCGGAACGCCTCCCGCCTCTCACAGATCGCCACTGTCGTGCCCATCACCGGACCCGACCGGCGCCCCAAAATGAGGAACATCCGATGACCACCACCGCCATCGAACTCGCCGCCGTCGCCAGCATCGCGGCCGACGCGGAGCCCGAGACCTGGCTCCAGATCAACTTCCACAAGCCGTGCGGCGGTGTCACCATCCGCTACGCCTGGACCAACGGCGGCGCCGACCTCGGCGACCGCATCGACCTCCTCGCCCTGGCCGCTCCCCTGGACGCCGCCGACTGGATCCACATCACCAGCGAGCACGTCCAGACCAGCCACCGCGGACGGATCGAAATCCAGGCCCACCCGCTCCGGCCGATCCTCGCCGACGTCCAGGCCGGAGTCCGCTGCCCCACCGACCGCAACGAGTTCCTGCTCCGCGTCATCGACCTTGCAGCGACGGAGACCGGCCAGACCCCCCGGCCCGGCATGCCCCGCTGGATCGGCGTCGGCCCCACCCTCCTCGCCCGGAGAACCCCGTGAACCGCCGCCTCCGCTTCCCGCAGATGGCCGTCACCTGCACCTGGTGCCACGCACCCGCCGGCGACCTCTGCACCAACCCCTCCACCGGCCGCCTCCGCGGCCACGACACCCACGACATCCGCCGCCGTACCTGGGTCATCGACACCACCACCTGCACGGAAACCGAGTGCGAGGCCGCCCCCGGCTCCCCCTGCACCACCAGCACCGGAATCCCGCTCACCACCCACGTACACCCCGTCCGCGACGACGCCGCACACCGCGCCTACGCCGCCCAGCACGCCCACGACCAACAGCTCTCCCTCCCGGTCGGCGCCAGCCGACTCGACGACCACGACACCCGCTGAAGGAAGCTATGACCGACACCCGCAAGCAGTTGCTCGCCGATCTGATCGACGATCTCGCAGGCGAACGCCGAGCCCCGCAGATTGCCGCCGACTACCTCGTCCGCCATCGCGCACTCGTGCTCACCGAGGCCACCAACATGATTCGGACCCTGCCCCTCGATCCCGCTGTCATGGCCATGGGCGGCATGGCCGCCCAGGCGTACCGCCGTGCCCTCAACGACGCTGCGGCCGTCCTCGGCAAGCAGGCCGATCCCGTCCAGGAACGGCCCGAGGCCACCCATCAAGGCCCCAGTCCGTACCACGGCGGACTCACCACCCACCGGGGCACCCGCGAGACCTGCTCAGGTCCCGACTGCGGACCCGAGATCGACCGGCCAACCGGCCAGAAGTACCCGTGCGGCCTCGGCATGCACTGCGACACCTGCGGCATCGAGTTCCGCGGCGACTTCATCGTCACCGACACCATGACCAAGGCCGAACGCCTCGAAATCATCCGCAACCACGTGCGCACCACCCAGAACTGGGAGTGCAACGCAACCGGCGACTACTGCCCGAACTGCAAGCCCAAGACCACCAGTCCCGCCGACGAACTCCGCCAGGCCGCCAACGACCTCGAAGCCCTCCACACCGCCGCACACGGCACCACATGGCGCGTCGCCCGCGACCAGGACACCCACCCCGAAGGCGACGGCTCGTACCACGCCATCGGCATCGAGCCCACCGACTGCGACGCCGACATCATCTTCCAGGACCCGGACATCTCCGAGGAAGACGCCGCGTACATCGCTGCCATGAGCCCCGATCTCGCTCAGCAGATCGTCGAACTACTCCGCACTGAGGCATCCGTCTCCGCCGAAATCCAGCAGCAGAGCCCCGACATGACCCCCGACTCGCTTGCCGCCATGTCCCACGGCCCCCTCGCTATCGCCCGCAAGATCAACAACCGCCCCCGATAACCACCCACCGCGTGAACCGGTTCTCGACCGGGGTCGCGCGCAGGAGAACAGGAAGATCACATGGCATTGCCCACCATCACGGGAGTCGGCCGCCTCACCGCGGATCCGGAGCTGCGGTTTACCTCGTCCGGGAAGGCGGTCGCGTCCATTTCGCTCGCGTTCAACTCCCGTCGGCTGAACCGGCAGACCCAGGAGTGGGAGGACGGGGACGTCTTCTACATCCGTGGTACGGCCTGGGAGCGCCTGGCGGAGAACGCGGTCGAGACCCTGACGAAGGGCATGGAGGTCCTGGTCAGCGGCGAGGTCCGGACGGAGCGTTGGGAGAAGGACGGTCAGAAGCACGAGCGGACCGCGCTCATGATCCGTTCTATTGGCCCGTCGCTCGCGTTTGCGACCGCCCAGGTCTCCAAGGTCACCGGGAACGGGAACGGGGCGCAGAGCGGCGGCCAGGGGCGCGCGCAGGGCGCTCAAAGCGGCGCGCAGTACTCCCGGCCGCAGCAGCCCCCGCAGGACGACCCGTGGGCCACCGGCACCCCCGCCGGCTGGGGCAACGACCAGCCGCCCTTCTGACCCCACCGCCCGCCCACCAGCATCAATCCAGCTCAGGAGCAGCAGTGAAAATTCTCTACGACACGGAATTCCTCGACACGGGGACGACGATCGACCTGATCAGCATCGGGATGGTCGCGGAGGACGGCCGCGAGCTGTACGCCGTCAGCGCCGAGTTCGACCAGAGCGCCGTCCGCCGTCACGGCTGGCTCATGGCGAACGTCTGGCCCAGCCTGCCCACTCGGCGGCACGAGGGCACCCGGTGCGCGACCTGCCGCCCTTCCGGCCCCGGGCACCTCGACCTTGACCACCCGGACGTCCGGCCCCGCGCGCAGATCGCCACCTTGGTCCGCGAGTTCATCCTCGCCACCCCGAACCCGGACCTCTGGGCCTACTACAGCGCCTACGATCACGTCGCCTACGCGCAGCTCTTTGGCCCCATGTCCGACCTCCCGGCTGGGCTGCCGATGCAGACCGACGACCTGGTCACCGAGGCCAAACGACTCGGCCTCATACCGGCCGACCTGCCGAAGCAGGCCGACGGGCACCACAACGCCCTCGCGGACGCCCGGCACAACGCCGTCATGGCCGAGTACCTCGCTGAAGTCGCGAGATGAGTGAAAACACGGTGGCGGCGATCCTCGTCGTCTGCGTGACTGCCATCGTCATCGCCCGTATCTGGGCGTCGACCAAGCGCAAGTACCCGCGCTGATCCCACGCTCGACCGGACTTGGGGCCCACCTGGGGCCCGCCCCCGGCATCACGCCAGGAGCACCCGATGTTCGGACTCACTACCACCCGCCGCCTCCGTATCACCGAGGCCCAGCGGAACGAGAACGCCCGTCTCCTCATGGAGGCTTTCGCCGCGCTCAACCACGAGCAGGACTTCAGCCTCCGCGAGCGCATCGCCTACCGCCGCCGCCTCACCCGCGCCCTTGCCGCCTGCGCGCGCTACCGTGCCCAGCTCCCCAACGGCCGCCCCATCGAGCACCCCGACGAGCTTTGGTCCCTCATCGACTGGAGCCTCTGGGGCTCCGGCATGGGCGACACCTTCCGCGAGCAGCTCGCCAACCAGTTCCTCGCCGCCATCACCCCGCAGCAGCACGACCAGGCCCTCCGCCTCATCCAGGCGTGGACGGACTCCGGACGCCTGCCGCTCGGCCGCCGCCGCTACGAGGACCAACAGAACCGTCTTCATCGCGCACTCAGGGCCGTCGCCCGCTGGCGCGCCGAAGCCGCCCGCGCACACCGCACGGCCCAGCTCCTCGCCGAGCAGCTCCTCGACGCCACCAGCGGCCAGAACACCGCCGCCCGTACCGCCCTCGGCCTCGACACCAGCCCCTGGGAGCGCGCCACCGACGGCCTCAACGCCCTCATCGACTCGGGCGTGCCCTTCCACATCGAGCCGGACGGCCACATTTCCAACCCGTCCGGCACCGAGCACATCGAGTACGACCTCCTCACGAAACGCTGGCGCCTGGTCCACGACGACGAGACCCGGCCGGCCGCCGATGCCTGAGATAAGCCCCGAGCGCCTCGCCGAGATCAAGGCCCTGCCCCGGCCGACCACCCCAGCCGACGCCGCCCGCTGCTGGACCGCCCTCCAGGACCTGCTCCGCGAGCGCCAGAACCTCGTGGCCGCCCAGGCCGAAACCACCGCCGAACTCGCCACCTGGACAGGAAGCGTCGTCTGATGCCCACATTCCTCATCGCCGTCCTCCTCGGCCTCATCTCCGGCGGCGGCACGTACGCCTACACCGGCAACGCGGACCTGGCGGCCATCGTCGGCCTGGTCGTCTTCGCCGCCGTCTGGCTCGGCATCTACGCGATCTTCCTCCTCGACGAATGACCCGCACCTGCGCCGACTGCCACCGGCCGCTCCGGGACCCCGCGTCCCTCGCGGCCGGGCGCGGCCCCGTCTGCCTCGCCAAGTACCGCGCACGCCGCGGACTCCGCGCCGCCAGCCCGGATCAGCTCGCCTTCCCCACCACGAAGGACACCCACATGGAACCCACCGCCACCCGCCAGTTCACACGCGAACAGCTCGCCGACCTCGGCATCCCGCCGGCCGGACCCGACGAGAGCGACTGGACAGACGCCGTCGTCGCCGACGAGTACGTCTCCACCGGCAAGTACACCCAGCACCGGCGCACGATCTTCCAGAACGAAGAGGGCGAGTGGGCCGTCGAGTACGAGGCCAGCCTCGGCGGCCACCAGGACGAAGCACCCGACGATCACGGCTGGGACAGCGACCTCATCGAGGCGACCCCCGTCGAAGAGCGGCTCGTCCTCGTTCCGCACTGGGTACCGGTTGACTCGAACGACCAGGACGACGACGAGCCCGAGGCCGACGACCCGGACGACTCCGACTCGGACAGCAACATCTTCGCCCTCATCGCCGAGATCGCCAGCCGCCTCCGCGACGCCACCGACGGAGCCGAATACCACGGCGTCGGCCTGATCTACGACCTCGCCAACGGCCAGACCACCGTCGCTGACGCCCGCGAGCAGCTTGCCGACCTGACGTTCCGCCACATCTGACGCACCCGACGGCCGCCCCCGCTCGAACCGGGGGCGGCCACCCGCCCAGCACACCACACCCGGAGAACACCCATGGACCTGAACCAGCCGATCCCCGCCGCGCCGCCGGCATCTGACCGGGACCGGGACGCCCGCCGTACGGCCGCCGAGGAGCAGTTCGGCCCCCTCGCCGTGAAGGCGAAGCAGTTCCAGGAGGAGCAGCGCGCCCGCGAGCGCTCCGAGACGCTCGTTCAGGCCGCGCACGTCCTCGCCCGCCTCGTCGCCCAGGGCGCCTTCGACCCGTTCACGCTGATCGCCCGCCTGTTCCTCCTCGCCGACAGCACCCCGCCGGCCGAGCAGCCGACCGGCCGCTGCGGCACCGACCCGCGGACCGTCCTGTCCGCCGAAGACCGCGCCGTAGTCAACGCGTTCCAGGCGTACCTCAAGGCCAAGAACAGCCCCGAGGCCGGTGAGCAGCGATGACCGACACGAGCCTCCCTCCCTACAGCGGCGAAGGTCCGCCGTGCGCCAAGTGCGGCTACATCGGCGCCAGCACGGAATACCGGGGCGTGGGCGAGTGCATCCACGAGGTCCAGTACGACGAGGTCATCGGCGTGGAGCCGAACGAGCGTCTCCACCGCGCCTGTGCCCGCTGTGCCTTCGCCTGGGATGAAGCCGTCATCGGCCCGGCGACCGCATGACCGCGGCCCGGGTGCGCACCACCCTGTATGCCCTGTCCAGCCTTGTCCTGGCCGCTCTCGCCTGCATCGTCGGCACTGCGGGCGGGACCTGGTGGGCGATCGCCCTGTTCGCGTGCGCCGCGCTCGCCGCCGACGCGGCGGGTCTCGCTCACGACACCCGATCCCTCCACCGCCGGCCGGTACGGACGATGCCCGGGACCGCGCGCGAGGACGCCCTCGCGCTCGCCCTGGACACCGCGCAGACAGAGAACCGCGCTCTGCGCGAGGAGTTGGACCGCCGGTACCGGGCCGACGACGCGGCCGATTCGCTCCGCTACGTCGTCGACGGCCTGCCGCTCCGGCAGCCCGGACCGCATCGCCGCTGCGTCGTCTCCCACCCCACCACCACCGACACCACGGAGGACCGCACATGAACGACCAGCCCAAGGACCCGCGTCAGCCCGCCTACGACGCCGTGTACGCGCTCATCCGCACCCTGCCGCCCGTGGCCGACACCGCCGCACGCAACGCGCTCATCTGGCGCGCAGCGACGGCCGCGCTCGACGGCGCGCGCGTCGGCCACTGCGTGTCCTCGCACTGTGTCGAGGGCGGACACGTGCTCATGTCGCGCGCCGAGTACGACGAGTCCCGCGCCCTGCCCGCCCTGCTGCGGACCCCAGAGCCGGACCGTACCGCCGAGCAGACCGAGACCGTCCGTCCCGTCTGGACCGACGGCGACCCCACCATGGAGGCCGTCGCCCGCGCCGTGTGGGAGCAGTGCCAGCGCTCCGAAAGCGGCCTCGCCATCGATGACGACCCGCGCAACATCGCCGCCGCGGCAGTGGCTGCGGTCCGTACCGCCGCCGGACAGCCTGCCGACCGGGCCGCGCTGCGGGCCCGGGTCAACGAGGCGCTCGTAGACCACCTGTCACGTACCGCCGACATCCAGCCCACCAAGAGCGGCGCCCCCGCCTTCACGCCGGAGATCACCGATTCCGAACTGCGGCGGATCGTCGATGTGGTGGTGGGTGCGCTGCCCGAGTCCGGCGACCGGGCCAGCACCGCCCTGGCCGAAGTACGCCGCCTGTGCGAGATGACGATCACGGCCTCAGTGCGCGTTGACGCCATCGACCAGGCCCGCGACACCCTCGCCGCCATCGACCGAGTCATGGCCGCCGAGGCTCAGCAGCCCACCGCCGCAGAACAACCCGTCGCCCGGCGCGAGCCCCCCGAGCCCCGCTGCGACGTGACGTTCCAGAACGGCACCCAGTGCGCCAAGCCCGCCGACCACCGATCGGCCAAGATCGCCGACTTGTGCATGCCCGCCGAGACGCTCCGGCTCCACGAGCGGCGCACCCGCTGGCAGGCCGCTACCCGCAAAGCCAAGGTGACGGCCGACCGCGCGGCTGCTCTTCGCATCTACATGGCCGCGGCGGACGAGGAGCAGCGACAACTGCGCGCCGAGTTGGAGGACGCGCGGAGGGACGCGGACTATTTCCAGGGCTGGGCGGACGGAAACGGAACCAGCCTAAACACCGCGCTGGCCGACAACGCCCGCCTGCGTGCCGAGATCGAAGCCCTGACGTCCGTGGACGCCGACCGGTGCGCGGCGCTCGACCGGGTCCGCGAGCTTGCCGCCGCCATCGACACCCCGACCTGGCGGGCACCCGGCAACGAGGTCGCCGCCCGCATCCGCCTCGCCCTCAGCCCGTCCCAAGAGGACCTCACCGACCAGCCCTGAGCACACGAGAAGGGGCGCTCCCCACACAGTCCGCCCAGACCGGGAGCGCCCCCAGGTGGAGATCACCGTACCGCCCCAGCACCCCAGGAGCACCCAGTGACCACCACCCCTGACCAGCACCTCCAGTACGTCATCACCACCTGGCCCCAACTCACCGAACTCCTCACCACCCGCAACGCCGACACCTGGCCCCCGAACAACAAGGCCGAGTACACGAAGCGACTCGACGAGCACGACGCCGCCGAAGTGGCCGCCGACCGCCACGCCCAGCGCCTCGCCACCATCCGGCACGAATCCGGCCAGCTCTACTACACCTGCACCGAATGCGGCCACGCTGGCGACGGGCACCAGCACCCCGTACGCATCGACCGCGCAGAAGACGGCCTCGGTGAGCGGCCCGTACCGCTCCGGCTGCACGTGCTGGACACGATGCGAACCGTCACCATCGCGGTCACCGCGGTCGCCGACCAGATCGCCGCCGAAGTCCAGCGGGCGCCGATCACGAGCAACCGGCCGTCGAAGTTGGACCCCCGCACCATGGAGATCGAGCGCCTCGCCGCCCTCGACGCCCGCGACCCGCTCCGCTGGCGCCACAACCGGCCGGCCGACGACTCACCCGTGGCCGCCGCCCGCTGGCTCCTCGCCCGACTGCGCGAGGAGAAGGGGCCGTGCGAGCCGCTACGAGGCCACCACCGGCAGCGCATCGCCAGCGTCGCCGCCGAGGCCGCCCGGCGAATCGCCCGTGTTCTCGGTTCGGAGCGACGGCACGACCCGATGCCGCGCCCATGCCCCTGGTCCACAGGCATCCTCACCCTCCACCACGGCGGCACCGAGCCTGAGCAGGTCACCTGCGAGCACGGGCACGACTGCGCCGCACCGGTACCGGTGGTCGACGGCCGGCGGACGTGGTCGGGGCCCGAGCTGGTGGAGCTGGAGACAGCACTCGCCGCAGCGGATCGGCGCGCGAGCCGGGCGGCGGCGAAGCGTCGGCAGCGCGCGGCGAAGAACACTGTGGCCTGACCGCCGCCTCAGGTCCCGCCCGTCCCACTCCCGGGACGGGCTTTCGCCACTCCCTCGGCTACAAGTTGGTCACCGATTGACGCGATGTCGCGCCCCGCGCTGAAGTGGTACGCCAAGCTTCCAAATGTGGCTACTCCAACACAGCAAACCGAAGTTCGCACGGTTTACATCACCTGCCGACTTGGCAAAAGCGAACTCAACCGACTATTCAGCCTGGCCCCGGAAGGGATTCCCGCAGCTTCTGTCTCCATCTCTACTCAACGAGACAGCACCCGCTACAGGGCCGGGACACTCACCGACCTCGTTGACCACGTCCGCAACTCCAACGCCAGCGGAAACCTCAACGTTTGGGACAACCTCGCACTCGAAGCCGCCGACACGACGGGCGATCGAATGAGCGCGATCAACATCGACACCGAACGCGTTGTGGTCCAAGTGTCCGGGACTGACGCAACGTGGGTCCATGGCCAAGCTGCGCGCATCAAGCTGCTACTGGAGGCAGCGGGCGGCACAGAGAAGGGAGCATTGCGCGCAAGGAAGGATCTTTTAACTATGACAAAGGCCCTAGTTATCGCAATTCCCATGTTTGCAATATCTTTTCTCACAGGGGGTAGAGTTTTCCCAGAGGAGCAGTTAACGGAAAATATGCAACGGGATTATTACGTTGCTATTTGCACAATGGTCGGAACTTTTGGATTGTATTGGATTGGCTTCAAGATTGTCGAAAGGGCTAGCCGAGCCCTCCTCATCCCCACAGCAGAAGTTCCGCATGGCTCCTGGTGGGGTAGGGCCTCCAACGCCGACAAGATTTCCCTTTCATCGCTTGCAGTTGCTGCACTCTCCTTCTTCGTCGCCCTCGCCACGCTTGGCAAGGATTTCATGAAGTAGCCGCCCCCGAGTCGCACGCATTGGGTGCACCGAATGCGCGGCCAGTCGCTCTACCCCCAGATGCCGCCCGCCGCAGCACGCCATAGTCTGAAAACCCGCAGGCAGGGAGGCATCATGCCCGCCGCTATCTGGTCCGGGGCGATCAGCTTCGGGCTGGTCACCATCCCGATCAAGGTGGTCACCGCCACTCAGAGCCATGCCGTCAGCTTCCACCAGTACCACCTCGCTGATCAGGGACGAGTCCGCTACCGGAAGACCTGCGAGCTGGACGGGCAAGAGCTACCGGACGACCAGATCGGCAAGGCGTACGAACTCAGCAAAGACCAGCTCATCCCGGTCACCGATCAGGAGTTGGCCGACCTCCCGCTGCCCACGGCGAAGGCGATCGAGATCGTCGCGTTCGTGCCGGCCGACAGCATCGACCCGATCCGGCTCTCGGACAGCTACTACCTGGAAGCCTCCGGCCCGGTCGCGGCCAAGCCGTACATCCTGCTGCGCGAGGCCCTGAAGCGCAGCGAGAGGGTCGCCGTCGCGAAGTTCGCGTTGCGCGGCCGGGAACGCCTCGGGCTCCTGTCCATCAAGGAAGACGCGCTCGTCCTCCACAACATGAAATGGGACGACGAGATCCGGGACTCCGCAGAGTTGGCCCCACGCGAGACCGCGGTGGACGAGGACGAAATCGCCCAGGCCATGCAGCTCATGGACACCATGGCGGCCGAAGACCTCACCGGCTTCCGGGACGAGTACCGGGACGCGCTGGAAGAAGTGATCGCCGCCAAGCAGGAAGGCCACGAGCCGCCAGCACCCGCGCCCTCTGCTCCAGCAGCCGGCCGCGTAGTCGACCTCATGGCAGCCCTGGAGGAGTCCGTCCGGACCGCGCGCGAGTCCCGCGGCGAGGATGCGACCGTGCACGAGATGCCCGCCAAGAAGATCACCGCGAAGAAGACCGGCCGCCGAAAGCGGGCCTAGTCCAGCACGCCCAGCTCCGTGTCCGGTCGGCAGTGCCCGCACGCCTCCACCCCGTCAGCGAGAAGCCTCACCGCCTGCTCCCGCGTGAGCCTCATCGTCATGCCGGTGGCCATGTAACAGCCACCGACATGCACGCCAGTGGGCTCGCGCCGGGTACCGATACCGCGGGTGGCAACCCAGGCCGGCGGCGGAGGACGCAGCCGTTCCCGCCGCTCGGCCGCACGCGTCTCCTCTGCGGCACGCTGCTCCTCCGTGGCGATCCAACGTCGCGTGCGCTCCAGGTCGCGGAGTTGTACGCGCTCCAGCACACGTAGCGCGTACAGGCGCAGCGACGAATCTTCGGACATGCGTTCGAGTGTAATCCTGTGGGCCGCCCAGCAAACGAGCCCCCGCTCCCCGGGACCGAAAGCGAGGGCTCGGCTGGTGCGTGGCCTTACTCGTCGGTCGGACGCTCCACTGTGGCCAGCTCGATACCGCGGATCCGCCGCAACCACCGGGTCAGCACGTACAGGGAACCACCGCAGGCTGCGCACCAACCCCAGCCCTCCGTGAACAGGGTGTGCAGACCATCGCGCCACTGTATGTAGACCGCCAGAACGCCGACCACGCTGGCGATGAGTGCAGAGGCTCGGGACTCGGTGGCAAGCAGCCAGTCCACTGGCCGCCACACACCCCCCAACATGTCATGCACACGCATCCGCAGCGCCGCGAACAGGAAGCCCGCCACGAGCCTGCACTGCCATCCCAACGACAGCGATCCAGCCGTGCCGCCGTCTCCCGCCAAGATCGCCGCCCACTCGTCCCGCAGGTGTGACCGACGGCGGCCGGCGAGCCGTGCAGCTATCGACGCCGCCCGAGATGCCGATGCGGCTGGCGTCGGCATCTCGGGCGGCGCCCCGGCCCGTGAACGTCGGATCCGGTGGGTGCGCACATAGTCGTCTGCCTCGTCGGCAAAGAAGGCGGTGATGATCAGTAGGTCCCCGGAGTAGGGGAGGTCTGCCACGGCGAGGACGTGAACGCTGTGCGTGATCTTATGAACGCGGTAGCGCGGATCGAGGTGATGCGGTGTGAAGTCGCCGATCCGCAGCCTCCGCATATATTCAGCGAGATAGTCGTACGCCTTTCCTGAAGTGCCGACCAGGCTCTTAAGGGCGTCCGTGGCGAAGATGGGAACGTCTTCTCCTGTCCCCCCGAGAAGAAAAGCGCAATGTGTGCCTAAAAAGGGCCGCTCACTCATGCGACACCGCCGGATGGAGAGAAGCGCCGCCGCCGTTGCGCCCGCACAGCGAGCGCCTCGCTGGCCAACTTCCTTCCTGTTCCGGTGAGTTCGTAGTACCTGCGGGCGGGCCTGCCGGGGTGCGGCTCGGTCTCGTCCCGGCTATGGATCCATCCGCGTTCGGCGAGTCGGTCGAGGATGGGGTAGACGGTACCGGTGCCGAGGTCTGCGTCGCGGCAGATGGACAGTCCCCATGCGGGGTTGTCATCGGTCGCGGCGAGCAACACCTCCAGCACGCCAATGGTCGGCTTTGTCAGCCGGATAGTTGACATACCACCAGTAGAGCATGTGTCGAGAACGGCACACAAACGGTTACGCGCCATATCGATCGGCACCGGCAATGCCCTTCGCTACGATCCGAAGCCCCGGGCCCGCAGGAACTCCACCAGATCACCCACCGCTACTCCTCGCTGTCTCGGCGCTTCAGGTCCGTACGTTCGCCCTGGCGCGACTTCCTGCCCGCGAAGTACGGGCGGGCCACCCGGTAGTCCACTGCCAGCGACCGGCCGATCGGCACCACGGGCGGGAAGCCCTCGGGATCGTCTCGGCGGATCTGCGAAATCCGCTGGTGAGTGATCCGTTCGACGACGCCCTCGTCAACCAGCCGTCGGGCCAGCTCCCTGAACGACACCATGTCTGGCCCTCCTTCGTCGTCGGCCATGGGCACCCATCCTCCCCGACCTCGTTGCCATATGGCAAGGAAGTGGCTACGGTCGTACTCGGTAACGGGAAAGCCCCCCGGCCCATGTGGCGGTGCAACGCCGGACCGGGGGGCGGACCCATCCACACCACGAACGAAATGGGTCCGTCATGGATCGTATCCACCTCACCCAACTCGCCCCCGTCCTCGGCGCGACCGCGGACCGCCTCGCCACCACCAGCCCCAGCGCGGCCATGAGCCCGGCCGCGCTCCACATGGGGATCCAGCTCAGCGTCTGGGACCGGCACGGCGCCTACAACACGGCCGCCGTAGGCCGCGACATCACGCGCGCCCTGGCCGCCACCGCCGAACTGCCCCTCGTCGGCACCTGCGCTCAGTACGCCGTCCGGCTCCGCTCGTACCTCCAGCCGAACACCCATGGCTGACAGCGCCAGACCGGCCAGCATCAGCCCGGCCGCCGTCGCTGCCGCATACAACCGGGGCCGTACGGCCGCCGCACGCGTCCGCCACGGAGTCCGGCCGCCCAGCAGCCCCAGCGCGCGCAACGCGCTCGCGGCCGCGCGCACCGCGGGCAACGCCGCCGGCAGCCACTGACCCGTCGCCAGGTACCCCTACCCCGCCCGGCGAGTACCTGCCCGCCGCGCCCGAGTACCCCCTAACTCGCCCTACCCGGAGCACATCCGTGTCCTACGACCTGCTCAGCCGCGCCGCGACCGATCACCCCTGGCACGCCCTCGCCGCCGCCCTGGCCCTCCTCGCCGTACTCACCCTCGCCGCCCTACTCGCCGCGCGGGCGTTCTCCGTACCCGTCACCGTCGCCGCGGCCGGCGCCCTCGTCTGCACCACGTACAGCGCCGACACGAGCTGGCGGTTCGCCGAGCACAGCCTCGGCATGACCGACAGCCGCGAGCGTCTCGTCATGTTCGCCGCCGCCGAACTGGCCCTGCTCGCCTGCGCGGTGATGGCCCGCGCGAACAAGCACGCGACCACCACCGCCTCAGCAGCAGGTAGGGCGGGTACCCCCGGGGTACTCGTCTGGGGCGTCACCGGAGTACAGGTCATCCCCGCCTACTCCGAGTCCGGCATCGTCGGCGGTACGGTCCGCGCGATCATCGGCCCGGTGATGGCTGGCCTGCTCTGGCACCTCGCGATGGGCCTGGAGATCCGGGTCACCAGGCCCGGTGCCCTGTCCACCGGCCTGCCCGCGATGGTCGGCCGTGAGCTGCGCGAACGCCTGCTCTCCTACCTCGGCCTGGCCACGCGGGACCGTACCGCGGAGCAGATCACCCGGGACCGGGCGACCGCCCGCGCCGTACGCCTCGCCTCCCGGCGCCTGCACACCCCGTGGGGGAGGCACCGGCTCGCCGCTGCCGTCGCACGCTCTGGCGCGGCCGACGATCCGGCCCAGCACGACCGGCTCATGCACCAGCTCGCCGCCCGCCGCACCGCCGGCCAGCTCGCCACCATCACCATCGCCTCCCCCTGGCGCGCCCCGACCGAGTACGGGACGACGGTCGAGCGGGTACCCGTACCCGAGGACACCCCGCCCGTACCCGCCGTACCTGTGCAGGCGCGCCCGGCGCTGCCCGCGCCCCCGCCCGCCGTACCCGCGGGCGCCCGGCTCCTGCCGGTCGTTTGTCGGCGTGCCGTGAAGTCCGCCCCGTATGAGGAGTTCCGCGAGGGCGCGGCCGCGCTCGGCGCGTTCCCCGCCGTACCGCCGCGTACCCGCCCGGAGGTACACGTCAGGTACGTACCCGAGGTGCCCGAGTACCCCCAACCCGCCGTACCTGGCCCCGGGGTACCGGAGGCCGAGGAGGAGGTACCCGCAGGCGACCTCGACGTCCCCGACCCGGACCCCCTCATCGAAAAGGCCCGCGACGACTTCCCCGACGGCACACCCGGCGTCGCCACCCTCAAAAAGACATATGGGATCGGGCAGGCGCGGGCGCAGCGGGTGCGGGACGCTCTCAAGGTGCTGGCTTGAGTAGCGCGCCCGAGTCCGATGGTGAGCAGGTCCTCCGGCGGTGGCTGCGCCGGAAGATCGACGGGCCCGCCGCCGACGAGCCGCCCGTACCGGCCCCGCTGGTCCAGGTCCACGTCATCCCCGACCCGGCCCAGCCGGTCGACGAGCCGGAGGACCGGCCGCAGGACGACGACGAACTCGAGGACGAGGAGGACCAGGAGGCGGAGCAGCGCCCGGCCCGGGACTGGTGGTCCCTGCCCCGGCGCCATCCCGCCGAGCCGGTCCAACCGCACCCGGTCGAGTACGCACCCGGCGTCCACGTCACCATCAACCAGCCCGAACCCCCACCCCCGGCGCCGCCGGTGGACGAGCGCGCACAGCGGCGTCTCGCCCTGATCCGCCGCTGGCTCGCCTTCCACGGCTCGGGCGCGGCGGTCGGCTGGTACGCGGGCCTCGGTCCCGCCATGGCCGATCTCCTCGCCGACAGCGGCGACTCCGGGTCCGCGGTCGGTATCGGCCTCATCCTCGTCACGCTCATCCCGACCAGCTATCTGCCCGGCCTGCCTCACATTCCGCCCCCGCTGCGCCCCATCACGGTGTGGCTGTGCCGGATCCCCGCCGCGACCGCCGCGCTCGCCCTCGTCCTCAACACGCCCAACGCCCTGATCTAGGAGTTCTCCGTGTACGTCACTCTCGCCGCCGCCGAGACTGGGGCCGCCGTGGGCATGGGCGCCGGCGGTATCGCGCTCGTCCTCACACTGCTCCTGGTCCTCGGCGTGAAGGGCAAGGGCAAGGTCCGGCTCAAGAACAACCCCGCAGTGGTGACCGCGTTCCTCACCGGTACTGCGTTCACCGCGGCCGGGCAGGTCTGGGGCAACCCGGCGCGGCTCACGGAGCAGGGGCTCAGCGGCCTCGGGGTCGGCACCGGCGGCACCGGCGTACTCGGCGACGTCCGTATCGCCGCCGTGGCCGCCGCGCTCCTGGTCGTGATCCTGTGCTGGGAGCTGAACCCCCGGCGCGGCGCGGCCATCGGCCTGACCGCCTCGTTCGTGTGGCCGCTCTGCGGGCCGGGCAGTGTTTTCGCCGCGCCCTCCGAGCTGGCGGCCGGGGTCCTGATGATGATCGGCGGCTCGTGATGCGCGTCTGGATAGCCATCTGGACCGGCTCCGGCATCCTCGCCCGCCGCATCGGGATGTGGCTCGCCGGGGGAGTAACGCACCGACTCATCCTGATCGTCGTGGCGGCGCTGTTCGCCCGGGGCCTGCCCTACACCACAGCCATCGCCTGCACCTGCGCTCTGCTCTGGATCATCACCGCCATTGCTCTCGGGCTCGCGGCCGACGTCGCCCCGGCACCGGCCGCGGCGACCACCGCCCGGGCCGCGACGGACGAGACCGAGCAGGAGGGGCAGGAGGAAGAGCCGGCCCCCGAGCCCGAGCCGCACCCCTCCGAGACACTCAGCCTGGAGATCACCGCCCACCACCTCCGCGCCCTCCTCCAGGAGACCGGTGGAGTGCACCTGACCGCGCTCTCCGGCCGCCTCACCGAGGCCCTTCCCGGCACCTCCTGGACCACCGCCCAGACCCGCTCGCTCCTGGTCCGCGTGGGCATCCGCGTACGGGACGGCGTACGGGTGCCCGGGGTGGGCGGCCGGGAGGGAGTGCACCGGGACGACATCCCACCGGCCCCCTCCCCCGCCCCGGAGC
>NZ_LATD01000169.1 GCF_000981895.1 Streptomyces odonnellii
GCTGACGTACTGCTCGACTGACATACCGGCCGGCTGACGTACGGGCGGGCTGACCGTACCCGCGGCTGCCCCCGGACCGGCAGTCGGCCGGGCCCAGGACCGGCGGCCGGGTACACGCCAGGTGAGACAGCGTGTGCCCGGCCGCGGCCGTTCCTCCGTCCGGTCTCCCCCGGCCCGGCCTCCCCTGGCCCCGGCCCCGGTCGCCTCCGGCCCCGGCTTCACATGCGCTGTCGGGAGCCGCTGGCCCGTCTGCCCCGGAGCGTGTTCCAGAGCCGCTCGACCACCAGGACCACGAGGATCGCGCCGACGAGCTGGAGGACATGGCGGGTCCAGTCGATCCCCCTGGTCCCGACGACGCCCAGCCAGCCGGCCACCCCATTGCCGAGCATGCCGCCGAGAATGCCGCAGAGGGCTGTCAGCCAGAGGGGGATGCGCTGTCTGCCGGGGATGACCGCCCTGGCGATCAGCCCGAGCACCAGCCCCACAATGATCGCCCACAACCAGTTCATCGTCGCCTCCCGGTGCGGTGCACTCGCGCATGTGCGCTCAGTCTGTGCCGGTCGCCCATACGGCGCATGTCGGACGGCTCCGTACGTGGCCCGGCACCGCGGCCCGGCGACAAGGCCCGGCAAGGACCGTCGGACAGGATGCGGACGAGAGGGGGCAGGATGGGGAGTACCCGCTCTCGTGGCCGCGGCAGCCCCGGCGTACCGTGGTGCCGGTCCGGTCCAGGCGCCGCCCGGTTCAGATGCGGCCCGGGCCCGGCCGGGAGAAGCCTCGGGAGAGTCCGGCACAGAATCGGATGGTGGAACGTGATGCGGAAGCGGAGCGGTACCGAGGTCTTCCGGATCACGGGAGCCCGGCAGGGTCTCGCCGAGGATGTGCGCGGCCGGCAGCGCCGCTATGTGATCTCGATGTCCATTCGGACACTGGCGGTGATCGCCACCGTGGCCCTGTGGAATGTGGAACGTCCGGTGGCCATTGTGACGCTCGTGGTGGGCACGCTGCTGCCCTATGTGGCCGTCGTGATCGCCAACGCGGGCCGGGAGAACGCCCCTTCACTGCCCAAGACGCTGGTGACCGCGCCGCCGCGGCCGGTGATCGCGCCGCCCGTACGGCCTTCCGGACCTGTGGTAACGGAATCCGGGGCAGAGGCGACGGCCGCCGAAACGCCTGAGAATTGATCTCAAGCGGTCCGCAAAGCTCAAGAAAAGCTCAGATCAATCGTGAAGTTCCGGTGCACGGCACCCCATTGCCCGTGACATACTTTGTAGGCGCTCCGCATCCCCCGTCGGAGCGACGGACCGACGCCGGGCAGCTCCCCCCGTGGCTGCTCGGCGTCGCCATTTCCGGTTACCGGATGTGTCCTAGGGTGGTCGGGTGAACTCCCCCGCCGAATCCGATTCCAGCGAAGCCCCGGTCTGCTCCGCGAAGGGCTGCCGTGCGCCCGCCGTCTGGGTCCTCGCCTGGAACAACCCCAAGCTCCATACGCCGGAGCGCCGTAAGACCTGGCTGGCGTGCGACGAGCACCGTGAGCATCTCTCCTCGTTCCTCGGAATGCGCGGCTTCCTCAAGGACGTGGTCGAACTGGCCGAGTGGCAGCGCCGGTCGACGCCGGACCGCTGACTCGGCCCCCGGTCGCCGGCTCAGGCCCCGGTCGCCGGCTCAGCCCCCGATCGCCGACATCGGGCGGTCGGGCTGGAGGAAGGCCGGATCGTCCAGACCGGAACCGGCCTTCTTTCCCCACATCGCCAGCCGCCAGATCGTGGCGATCTCGTCGTCGGACGCGCCGGAGCGCAGCGCGCCCCTCAGATCCGTCTCCTCCCGGGCGAACAGACAGGTGCGCACCTGTCCGTCGGCGGTCAGCCGGGTGCGGTCGCAGGCACGGCAGAACGGGCGGGTGACGGAGGCGATCACGCCGACCCGGTGCGGTCCACCGTCCACGATCCAGCGCTCCGCGGGCGCCGAGCCGCGGACCCCATCGCCCTCGGGGATCAGCACGAAGCGCGTACGCAGCGAGTCCAGGATCTCACGGGCCGTGATCATGCCGTCGCGCTTCCAGCCGTGCTGGGCGTCGAGGGGCATCTGCTCGATGAAGCGCAGCTCATACCCCTGCTCGATGGCCCAGGCGAGCAGCTCGGGGGCCTCGTCGTCGTTGAGGCCCGGCATCAGAACCGAATTGATCTTCACAGGCGTCAGCCCGACGTCCCGGGCCGCGCGCAGTCCGTCGATCACATCCCTGTGCCGGTCACGGCGGGTGAGGGTGCTGAAGACCTCGGGCCGCAGGGTGTCGAGCGAGACATTGACCCGGTCCAGGCCCGCGGCCTTCAGCGCGGCGGCGGTGCGCCTGAGTCCGAGGCCATTGGTGGTGAGCGACAGCCGGGGCCGCGGCTCCAGCGCGGCGCACCGCTCGACGATCCCGACGAGACCGGGCCTGATCAGCGGCTCTCCGCCGGTGAAGCGGACTTCGTCGACACCCAGCCGGGTGACGGCGACATGGACGAGACGGACGATCTCGTCATCACTCAGCAGATCCGACTTGCCCAGCCATTGCAGCCCTTCTTCGGGCATACAGTACGTACACCGCAGATTGCACCGGTCCGTGAGCGAGACACGCAGGTCAGTGGCCACGCGGCCGTAAGTGTCGATGAGCACTGCGGGCCCCTCCCTGTGATCGGATCCGACACTGTCGAGACTACGGCAGGCCACTGACAACGCCAGAGGGACATTTACGGCGGAGAACGGCGGAGAACGGCCGGGAAACACCTGGGAACGGCTCGGCCGCGTCGTAAGGCTCTACGACGCGGCCGTGAAAGGGCGCTGAGGAAGGGGCGCTTGACCCGTCCGTACGGTCAGGAAGCCCCCCGTACGGTCAGGAAGCTCAGTGGGCCGCGGTGCCGGTGAGGGACTTTACCTCCAGCTCCGCGTACTTCCCCTGGTCCGGCTCCTCCTTGGACAGTACGGTGCCCAGCCAGCCGAGCAGGAAGCCCAGCGGGATCGAGATCAGCCCCGGGTTCTCCAGCGGGAAGAAGTGGAAGTCCACATCGGGGAACATGGAGGTCGCCTTGCCCGAGACGACCGGTGAGAACAGCACCAGCAGCACGGACGAGGCCAGGCCTCCGTAGATCGACCAGAGGGCTCCCTGCGTGGTGAACCGCTTCCAGAACAGGCTGTAGAGGATGGTCGGCAGATTGGCCGAGGCCGCCACCGCGAAGGCGAGCGCGACCAGACCGGCCACGTTCAGATCGCGGGCGAGCGCGCCGAGCGCGATCGAGACCACACCGATGGCGACGGTCGCCCAACGGGCCGCGCGGACCTCCTCCTTCTCGCTCGCCTGACCCTTCCGGATGACATTGGCGTAGATGTCGTGCGCGAACGACGACGAGGACGCCAGGGTCAGTCCGGCGACCACCGCCAGGATGGTGGCGAACGCGACCGCCGAGATCACGGCCAGCAGGATCGCTCCCCCGGTCGAGTCGGCGCCGCCGCCGATCTCCAGTGCGGCCAGTGGAGCGGCCGTATTGCCCGCCTTGTTGGAGGCGATGATGTCGTCCTGCTTGAGCAGCGCGGCGGCGCCGAAGCCGAGCACGATCGTCATCAGATAGAACGCTCCGATGATCCCGATGGCCCAGATCACCGACTTGCGGGCGGCCTTGGCGGTGGGCACGGTGTAGAAGCGGATCAGGATGTGCGGCAGTCCGGCCGTACCGAGGACCAGCGCGATGCCGAGGGAGATGAAGTCCAGCTTCGAGGTGGCGGTGGCACCGTACTTGAGGCCGGGCTCCAGGAACGCGGCTCCCTTCCCGCTGTTGCTCGCCGCCGTGCCCAGCAGGTCCGAGAGGTTGAAGTCGAACTTCAGCAGGATCAGGAAGGTGATGAGCAGAGTGCCCGCGATCAGCAGGACGGCCTTGACCATCTGCACCCAGGTGGTGCCCTTCATACCGCCGATGGTGACGTACACGATCATCAGCAGACCGACCAGCGCCACGATGGCGATCTTCCCTGCGTCGCTGGTGATACCGAGCAGCAGCGAGACGAGCACGCCCGCGCCGGCCATCTGCGCCAGCAGATAGAAGATCGAGACGACGATGGTCGAGGTGCCGGCCGCGGTACGGACGGGCCGCTGGCGCATCCGGTACGCGAGGACGTCACCCATCGTGTAACGGCCGGAGTTGCGCAGCGGTTCGGCGACGAGCAGCAGCGCCACCAGCCAGGCGACCAGGAAGCCGATGGAGTAGAGGAAGCCGTCGTAGCCGAAGAGGGCGATGGCTCCGGCGATACCGAGGAAGGAGGCGGCGGACATGTAGTCGCCGGAGACCGCGAGTCCGTTCTGGAAACCGGAGAACTGCCGTCCGCCCGCGTAGAAGTCGGACGCGTTCTTGGTCTGCCGGCCGGCCCAGACGGTGATGACCAGGGTCGCGGCGACGAAGAGCGCGAAGAGCGTGATGATCAGGGGCCGGTGCTCGCTGGCGTCCGAGGCGGCGGCGAGCTGGAGCGGGGCCGGCTGGCTGAGGAACTGGATCGAGTGGCTCACGCGTCCGCCTCCATACGGGACTTGATGGCATCCGCCTTCGGGTCGAGCTTGCGAGCGGCGTGCCGGGCGTAGTACCAGGCGATGAGGAACGTGGTGGCGAACTGCGCCAGGCCGAGGACCAGTGCGACATTGATGTTGCCGAAGAGCTTGGTGCCCATGAAGCCGCCCGCGTAGTTGGACAGCAGGACGTACAGCAGGTACCAGGCGATGAAGGCGATGGTCAGCGGGAAGGCGAAGGAGCGGTACGTACGGCGCAGTTCACCGAACTCCTTGCTCTCCTGTACCTCGACGAACTGGGCCGTCGTGGGCTGGACCGTCGTGGTCCTGTCCGGTGTGGTCGGGGCTGGGCTGGTGTCCGTGCCGCCCTCGGGCGGCGGTGCGTCGGTAGCCACGGAATCTCCTCGTGACGCGGGTGCGGTCGGGTCGGCAGTCGGGGCGGCCGTCGGACCTGCGGTCGGACCGGCGGTCGAGTCGGCTGTCGGGTTGGCCATGGGGACCTCTTGGGGGGCGGATTGTCACTCGTCCCCCTGACAACGGCACGGGAGGCATGGCGAAGCGGTTCAACACCGGTCTTTTTGTTCTGGAAATGATTCAGAAGTGATTGAACAGCACCGATGATCAGCGATAACTTCGCTCGTCATGTACCCGTCCACGCGCACGCCTGCGCGGGGGCGGTCTCACGGATGATGTGGAGAACCCATGGCTCATCTGGGATCCAGACGGCAGCGCGTACTCGCGCTGCCCGTAGGTCTGGCGCTCACCGTCTCGCTCGGTTTCCTGCCCGCCACCACGGCCACGGCCGTACCGGCCGGCGGCGGTTCCGACACGGTCGCCACGGACGGCCCGAAGCTGTCGTACGTCGTCAACACCCGTGGTGGACACTCCACCGTCAAGTCGGTCGAGAAAGCGATCGGCCGGGCCGGCGGCACTGTGGTCACCAGCTATGACCAGATAGGTGTCATCGTCGTCACCTCGCAGAACCCGGACTTCGCCCAGGCGATACGCAAGGCGAGGGGCGTGGACTCGGCCGGTGCCACCCGCACCGCGCCGCTGCCCGCGCAGTCCACCACGGACGTCGGTACGCCCCGTGCCCTCACCGCCGAGGAGATCGCGCTCGCGGCCGACTCCGCGAAGAAGGCGAACGCGGCGCGGACGGCCAAGGGCGGGGCGCCCCTCGCACAGGACCCGCTGGAGCCGTTGCAGTGGGACCTGCCCGCCATCAAGGCGGACAAGGCGCACGAGAAGACTCTGGGCAGCAGGGACGTCACTGTCGCTGTGATCGACACCGGAGTCGACGACACGCACCCGGACATCGCGCCGAACTTCGACCGCCGCGCGTCGGTCAACTGTGTGGGCGGCAAGCCCGACACGTCGGACGGCGCCTGGCGTCCGAGCGCCGAGGAGAGCCCGCACGGCACCCATGTCGCCGGTGAGATCGCCGCCGCCAAGAACGGTGTGGGCGTCACCGGTGTCGCGCCGGGTGTGAAGGTGTCCGGCATCAAGGTCTCCACGACGGCCGGCTTCTTCTACACCGAGGCCGTCGTCTGCGGCTTCGTCTGGGCCGCCGAGCACGGTGTCGATGTGACGAACAACAGCTACTACACCGACCCGTGGTACTTCAACTGCAAGAACGACCCGGACCAGAAGGCCCTGGTCGAGGCGATCACCCGCGCCACGCGGTACGCCGAGAGCAGGGGCACGGTCAATGTGGCGGCGGCGGGCAACGAGAACTACGACCTCGCGGCCGACTCGATCACCGACCCGGTCAGCCCGAACGACTCCACCCCGGGCGAGCGGGTCATCGACCCGTCCGAGTGCTTCGACATCCCGACCCAGTTGCCGGGTGTGGTCACCGTC
Organism: Streptomyces odonnellii; assembly: GCF_000981895.1. Taxonomy (GTDB): domain Bacteria; phylum Actinomycetota; class Actinomycetes; order Streptomycetales; family Streptomycetaceae; genus Streptomyces; species Streptomyces odonnellii. Next base: position 6,392 of record NZ_LATD01000169.1, read on the forward strand.
GCCTCCACCGGCGCCAAGGGCCTGAAGTCCTCGTTCTCCAACCACGGTTACGGTGTCATCGACATCGCGGCCCCGGGCGGCGACTCGACCCGCTACCAGACCCCTGCCCCGCCGGCCACCAGCGGTCTGATCCTCGGCCCGCTGCCCGGCGGCAACTGGGGTTACATGGCCGGTACGTCGATGGCCTCCCCGCATGTCGCGGGTGTCGCCGCGCTCCTCAAGTCGACGCACCCGCACGCCTCGCCGGCGATCATCAAGGCGCTGCTGACCGCGCAGGCGGACGACGTGCCCTGCACCACGCCGTACGACATCGACGGTGACGGCACCGTCGACGCCGTCTGCGAGGGCGGCAAGCACTACAACAGCTTCTACGGGGCGGGCCTGGCCGACGCCCTGGACGCGGTGCGCAAGTAGGCATCGCGCACCACCGTCACATCATCGCGCGGGCCGTCCTCCGGGGCGGCCCGCGTCCGTTTCCGTCACGAGCGGCGCGGACACGGCTCGTACGGGCTGCCAGCCGGGCCCGCGCACCACATGCCCGACCCGCTCACGCCAGCCGTGCGCGGCCCGTACGTCGCGGGCGATGGCCGCGTACTCATGGGTGGCGACCCGCAGCGGGTTGTACGTCGCGATGTTCTTGGTGAGCCCGTAGACGGGCCGCTCGGTCTCGGCCACGAACGATCCGAACAGCCGGTCCCAGACAATCAGGATCCCGCCGAAGTTCCGGTCCAGATAGCCGCCTTGGGACGCGTGGTGCACCCGGTGGTGGGACGGCGTGTTCAGTACGTACTCGAACGCCCTCGGCAGCTTGTCGATCCGCTCGGTGTGCACCCAGAACTGATAGACGAGATTCGCGGACGAACAGAACGCGAGCGCCGCCGGATGCACCCCGCACACGATGAGCGGCACGTAGAACGGCCACACCGTCAGCGAGGTCCAGGGCTGCCGCAGCGCCGTCGTCAGATTGAACTTGCGGCTGGAGTGGTGGACCACATGACAGGCCCACAGGATCCGCACCACATGGTGCCCGCGGTGCGACCAGTAGTAGAAGAAGTCCTGCGCGAGCAACATCAGCGGAACGGTCCACCACACCACCGGCACCCGCAGCGGAGTCAGCGCGTACAGCGCCGTGTACACGGCGACGATCGGCAGCTTCCACAACAGATCGAAGACCAGACTGCCGAGCCCCATGGTGACACTGGTGACGCTGTCCTTGACCGCGTACCCCTCGGCGTCCTCATCGGGACGGAACCGGCAACTCACCATCTCCACCACGGTGAGCAGCACGAACGCGGGTATCGACCACAGCACGACATCGGGCAGGTTCGACGGCATGCGAGCAGGGTAGAGGCGGCCGCGGACGCCCGGCCAGATGTTGTTACCGACAAGTATGCGAGCCGCGCCGTGGGATCCTGTCAGACCGTGTTGCCGACGAGCCGTCGTCGGGGGAGGAACGGTCCCAGTGAGCCTGGAAGTTGTGGTGGCGCGTCTCGCGGGTACGGTCATGGGCGCGGTCGCCAAGTCGGTACTGCTGCCGAAGCCGGGCGCGGGCCTCGTGGCCTCTCCCGTACGCCCGCTGCCGAAACCGGCGTCGCCGGACCGGCTGGCGAAGGTGCTCGCGGGCAGGCTGAAGGAGTCGTACCCGCGGCTGCCGGAGAACGAGCGCCTGGCAGCCTTCGAAGCCGTACGGTCCGCCTTCGCCGCGGCGGGCGAACTGACGCCCGACCGGCTGTTCGCCCTGGACCTGGATCCGGCGCGGCTGGCGGCGGAGTTGCGCACACCGTGTCCGGGCCCCGCCGAGGATCTGTACGAGGAGCTGCTCGGCCTGTGCTGCGCGCATGTGGTCGAACAGCTCACGTCACACCCCTCGTTCGCCGCGCGCGCGGCGGTCGAGCAGACCAGGGCGGCGAGCCGGACGCATGGGCTGATCGAGGACGTACGGGAGCGGGTGGGGCCTCGGCCGGACGCGGCGGCGCTCATCTTCGAGCAGCGGTACGGCGAGTATGTGGCCCATACCCATGGGCGGCTGGAGCTGTTCGGGCTGACGCTGGGCCGGTCGAAGCGCGACTGGCCGCTGGACACGGCGTACATCAGTCTGTCGGTGAGCGGCGAGCGCAGGGGGCCTGGGGGCCTCGGGGACCCGGGGCTGCCGCACACCGGCCCCGCGACGGTCACCGCCGAGCAGGCGCTGATGACCACGGACCGATTACTGCTGCGCGGCCCGGCCGGGTCGGGCAAGAGCACGCTGGTGCAGTGGCTGGCGCTGAACGCGGCCCGGCGCAGCTTCCATCCCGAACTCGCCGACTGGAACCGGTGCGTGCCCTTCGTACTGCGGCTGCGGGCGTTCACGACCTGGGAGTCGCTGCCGATGCCGGAGGACTTCCTGCGGGCGGCGGGCGTACCGCTGACCGCGCCGGCCGGGTGGGCGGAGAACCTCCTTACGGAGGGCCGGGCGCTGGTCCTCGTCGACGGCGTGGACGAAGTTCCGATGCGGCTGCGGGCCCGCACCGAGGCCTGGCTGAAGTCCCTGGTGGCCGCGTTTCCCCTGGCCCGGTACGTGGTGACGACCCGGCCGTCGGCGGTACCGGAGGACTGGCTGTCGGGGCAGGGTTTCGGGGCGCACTCGCTGCTGCCGATGGACCGCGAGGCCATCAAGTCGTTCGTGGGCCACTGGCACGGTGCGGCCCGGGAGGAATTCGCGTCGGACGCGGAACGGTCCCAGCTCGACATCTACGAGAAGTCGCTCCTCCAGGCGGTGATGACCCGCCGGGACCTCGGACGGCTGGCGACGAACCCGCTGATGTGCGCGCTGCTGTGCGCCCTGAACCGGGACCGCCGGATGCAACTGCCCCGGGCCAGGAAGGAGTTGTACGACGCGGCTCTGGAGATGCTGCTCGTACGCCGGGACACCGAGCGGGAGATCCTGGGCGTCGAGGGCGTGAATCTGACCCGCGACGAGCAGACCGCGCTGCTGCAACGGCTGGCGTACTGGCTGATCCGCAACGGACAGGTGGAAGCGGTGCGCGAGGACGCCGTGGAGATGGTCGGCGAGTGGCTCGCCGCCATGCCTCAGGTGGAGGGCGACGCGGAACAGGTCTTCGCCCATCTGCTGATCCGCAGTGGCCTGCTGCGCGAACCGATGCCGGGCGCCGTCGACTTCGCCCACCGGACCTTTCAGGACTATCTGGGCGCGAAGGCGGCGGTCGAGAGCCGCGACTTCGGCGTGCTGGTCAAGAACGCGCATGACGACCAGTGGGACGACGTGGTGCGGATGGCGGTGGGCCACGCGCGGATGGACGAACGGGTGCGGCTGCTCCGTCAGTTGCTGCGCAGGGCCGACCGCGCGCCGAGGCTGCGGCACCGGCTGGTCCTGGTGGCGGCGGCCTGCCTGGAACACGCGCCGGAGCTGGATCCGGGGGTACGGGCGGAGGTGGAGGCCCGGACGGCGGAACTGATTCCGCCTCGGAGTCTCGAAGAGGCGGAGGAGTTGGCGAAGGCCGGCGAATTGGTCCTCGAACTGCTGCCGGGCCCGGCGGAGCTGGAAGAGCGCACCGCGGCGGCGGTGGTGGGAACAGCGGCGCTCATCAAGGGGGACGCGGCCTTTGAGGTCGTGTCGCGTTTCCGCGAGGACACGCGCCCAATGGTTGCACACCAGATATCCCGCGCGTGGGGCTCGTTCAAGAGCAAGGCGTATGCCGAGGCCGTTCTGTCCGCACAGGACTGGAGGGAAACATACCTCCAGGTACGGACCCCGGAGCAGCTTCGGGCATTGCGACACATCCCCAAAGCTCGTCGAGTGGAGGTCAGTGGCAACCACACGGACCTCACGCCCCTGCTCACGCTGGAGAACCCAGAGGGCATCTTTCTCATCAACAATGACGCGCTCACCGATCTGTCCGCCCTCGCATCCCTCTCGCACCTCCGGGAGTTCACCCTCGGACGCAACTCCGCGGTGCGAGACCTGACCGCGCTGACCGGTCTCGGAACCACGGACATCTTTCTGTACGACGTGCACCACGACATCTCATTGGAGTCGCTACGTGACATGCCGGACCTCCGGCAGGTCACGTTCTCCTTCCCTCTGCTCGTCGAGAGCGTGGGCGAGCTGTCGATGGGGCCGCAGCTCACTCACCTTTCCCTCTATCGCCAAGCGAGCTATGTCAATCTGGAAGGCATAGAACGCTGGCCCGGACTTCAATTCCTCACTCTGTCCGGCACGGCTCAGATCCGTCAGCTCAGCCGGCATTCATCTCTCATGGGACTGGAGGCCCTGCAACTCCAGCACCAGCACCAGCTCGACCTCAGACAGATCGGCCATCTCACCAATCTAAAGATGCTCTTTTTATCGGGGTGCGAAATTCCGGACGGGCTCGGTCCGCTCCGTGATCTGCCCGCTCTCGTCGCTCTCGACCTTTTTTCATGTGCGCAGACAGGACCTCCCCTCGATCTGAGTCCGCTCGCCGACCTTGAGAACCTGACCATCACACTCACGAACAACGACACCCCTGTCACCGGGGAAGAGCTCTTCCCGCCCGGCCGGATCTTCCGGTGAGGTTAGGGCCCTCGGCGGGGTCCGTTCACCAGCTCCGCAAGGGGCTTGACGGCGTGGCGGGTTCCGGTGCGACGGACCGACCGGGCGTCAGGTTTGTCGGTGGCGGGACGTATTCTCTGTGACCATGCTCGACGACCTGACGACCTCAGCGACATGGCCGGCCGCCTACCCCCAGGGGTACGCGGTCGTCGACGTGGAGACCACCGGACTCGCGCGCGACGACCGGATAGTGTCCGCCGCTGTCTATCGTCTGGACGCGCGGGGCGAGGTCGAGGATCACTGGTACACACTGGTCAACCCGGAGCGCGACCCGGGGCCCGTGTGGATCCATGGGCTCACCGACGAGGTGCTGGCGGAGGCCCCGCTCTTCCGCGACGTCGCCGGGGAGCTGGCCGAGCGGCTCGACGGGCGGGTGCTCGTGGCGCACAACGCGATCTTCGACTGGTCGATGATCGCCCGGGAGTACGCGCGCGCGGGCCGGGCCGCGCCCACCCGGCAGCGGCTGTGCACCATCGCGCTCTCCAAGGAGCTGGGCCTGCCCCTGCCCAACCACAAGCTGGAGACGCTCGCCGCGCACTTCGGTGTCGTACAGCGGCGGGCGCACCACGCGCTCGACGACGCGCGCGTGCTGGCCGAGGCGTTCCGGCCGAGCCTGCACACCGCCGCGCGGGACGGCGTACGGCTGCCGCTGCTGGAGTGCCGGCCGATCACCGAGTGGTCGGACGCCCCGGCGCGGCCCCGGGTCGGCCATCAGCCGGCGTACCGGCCGACGAGCTGGCGGCCCTCGCGCAAGCGGCCCGCCTGTCCGTATCCGAACCCCGGGCGGTACGAGCCGGGCGGGACGCTGGTGCAGGGGATGCGGGTGGCGTTCTCGGGCGACACCTCGGTCGACCGGGAGCTGCTGGAGGACCGGGCGATCGAGGCGGGGCTGCATGTGGCGACGAGCGTGTCGCGGCTGACGAGTCTGCTGGTGACCAACGACCCCGACTCCTCGACGTCCAAGACGGTCAAGGCGGCGTCGTTCGGTACGCCGGTGATGGACGAGGCGGCGTTCACGCAGTTGCTGCGGGACGTGGCCCCGGCGCGTGGCGCGGTGCCCGCGCCGGCCGCCGCGCCCGATGCCGTACGGGCCGCCGCGCCGAGGTCCGTAGCCGCGCCCGTGCCCACGTCCCTACCCGCGCCCGCAGACGGGTGACCGGCCGCGGCTCGCGCGCGTACCCCTGATCCTCCGCCCTCCGCCGTCTGCCCTGTCCGGATCGTCCACAACCGACCCGCCGTCCGGCGGCCACCGGACGCCGGGTACGGTCGATGGCGTGTACCGCTTCCTGTTGTCCCGGCAGTGGGTGATCCTCACCCTGCTCGCACTCGCCCTCATCCCCGCGATGATCGAGCTGGGCTTCTGGCAGCTTCACCGGCACGAGCACCGGGTCGCCCAGAACTCCCTGATCGCGGACAACCTCAAGGCGAAGCCCGTCCCGGTCACCGAGCTGACCTCCCCCGGGCACACCGTCCCGCGCGCGGACTACTGGCGTACGGTCACCGCCACCGGCCGGTTCGACACCGCGCACGAGGTCGTCGTACGGCGCAGGACCTCCGCCGACGACCAGGTCGGGTATCACGTCCTCACCCCGCTGATCATGAGCGACGGGCGGGCCGTCATCGTCAACCGCGGATGGATCCCCTCCCCCGGCGACCAGCACGCGTTCCCCGACATTCCGGCCGCGCCCAGGGGCGAGGTCACCGTCACCGGCCGGCTGAAGGCCGACGAGACGGCGGCGATCACCGGGATCAGGGACGTACAGGATCTTCCGCCGCGCCAGGTGATGCTGATCAACAGCGAGCGGCAGCAGAAGGCCCTCGGCCGTACGGTCCTCGGCGGCTATGTCGAGCTGACCGCTCCCGTACCGGCCGGCGGCTCCCCCGAGCAGATCCCGACACCGGACGACAGCTCGATCGGACCGCACATGGCGTACGCCGTTCAGTGGTGGCTGTTCGCCGCCGCCGTACCCCTCGGCTGGGTGATTCTCGTACGCCGTGAGAGGCGCGACCGGATCGCGGCGGCGGGGCGGGAAACGTCCGAGGCCGGGACCGAGCCGGAGCGCGCGCCCGCGACCGCCTGATCGCCCTACGGTCGGACAGCACGACCGTACGGCAGACGGACAGCCCGACCGTATGGCAGTACGACCGTCGGACCATCGGCCCACCCGACGATCACCGCCAGTGCCCCGCACCCCCGTACCCCGTAC